>NZ_QGGB01000008.1 GCF_003150675.1 Rhodohalobacter mucosus
ATCAACCCGACAATTTGTTTACGCAAGGTAGGTGAAAACTCCCGGCGTTGCCGAAGATATTTTTTAGACATAAAGAATCGGTTTATAAGTGATAATTTATGTCAACCTATTTTAGGCACCTACATCTCACAACTCAACACTAAACACTAAGAACTCAAAACTAAAATGTTCAGCCTCTTCCGCCGTATCCGCCAGAAACTGATCGATTCGGGATCGGTAACAAGATACCTTCTCTATGCTGTGGGTGAAATCCTATTGGTGGTCTTGGGAATTCTCATCGCCCTGCAGATTAACAACTGGAATGAACAGCAGAAACAGGATGAGCGGGAGCGACTTCTTTTGATCAACTTGCGTAATGACTTTCAGACACGGTTTACCGAACTGAAGGAGATCAATACCGCCCGGGAGGAGGCCATTGAGCACATCCTGCTGCTAAACAGGATCATTGCAGACAGGACCCTTTTACCCGAAAATGACGAAATGGACCGTCTTCTCTCAACCATAATCAACTCATTCGGCTTTAACGAACAGTTCAATATGCTGGATGTACTTTTTAGTACCGGCATGATCAATGATCTGAGTGACGAGGAGCTGAAACAATTGCTGCTGCTTTGGCCACAGCAGGTAGAGGAGATGCTCGAGGAACAGCGCGGGTTGAACATTCTATACAATGACATACTTCGTCCCCTCTACTATAATTATCTGTCCATGAGAAACATCAATGAAGCCTTTGAATTCAGGGGTTACAATATCCCGAAAGGTGAGCCGGTTACTTTAACCCAGGATATTGGGGGGCTTCTGGATGATCCAATGTTTGAAAACTATCTCGCAGACGCACAAACCTATCTAACCGTCAACATCATCGACGGCCGAATACTGATAGATTCGGCTGAACGCATAATTGAGCTGCTAAATCAAAATATTGATGCATATTGAACAGCCGAATCATATTGAACTGACCGGTGCTTGTTTGTTTACAAAAAACCGGTGCAGGCAATGCTGAGCCGGCATTCCAGAATATGTTCAGTGTTATACAAAACAGGGCCGACCTATCAACTTACAACTTGCTATTTGACAGCTTCGACCCCGTTGATGTTCAGGTCTCAATTAATCGATATCTATTCAGAATCGGATAGAATATTGGTGCCCATTGCACTAATAATAAGTGAACGATCATAATAGCTGTAATACCGGTCAATTTTATTTTCTTCATTGAAATGAACGGTAATATTCATGCGCAGATTGACCTTAGTACCATTAAAAACCATCTCATTCGACAAATAGCTAACGACATACGGCCCGGTTAAACCGGCGTAATTCGGAGCCTCCTGTGCAATAACAGGCAGGTAAACAGGTTCGCTAAAAGTCATGGATTCTACTCCGGTAGTGGCTTCCCAGTTTTTCCACCAATCTATCAGAGCTTCTTTGCCGGTAATCACTGTACGGGTTCCCGCATCGCCATCCGGAAAATAGTATTCAATGTCATCTGCCATCAGCTCACCCCAGGCATCGAAATCCATATTCTGCATATGCATCATCCCCTCTTCCATAATCTCAACATACTCTGTTGAGCCTATATCCCAACTGTCATTCCCGTCATTCATGTTCTGAACACACCCGTTCAGCAGCATCATACCCAGAATCAATAATCCGGTCAAATACTTTATATTATTGTGTATAATCATATCTCCTATATCCCCTTATTTTATTTTTAAATGAAAAGAAAAGCATGTTTGAATCTCTGTAATCATTAATCAATTTGCCTTTTTGAAGGATAAATTCCAATAGTAAACTTTATGTAAATTTCATGATAATATTTACTATATACTTAATATCTGTGTGGCCTCACGGGTAATATATTATCATTAACGTTATATCAAAGTTCTATACCGGTATTTGCAATACCGAAAAATTTATTTTCATTTTTTTGAACAAAGGAAGATAATGCCGCATAAATTTATTACACTGAATTCTATCCACTTCTAAAATCAGTGAATCAATAGGGCAGGATGAGTGGGACGCACTGTCAGCTACTGACAGGCTTATTCATACATAACTAATAAATAATAGGGGATAATGACATGACTCAACTCAATAAGCTGTTTCTGTTTGTTTTAATATCTATCATCGCGGTTGGCGTAAAAGCTCAGATGGTGGAAGATTCCAGGACGGAATTTATCATGTGCACGCTGAAAGAAGGCAAGACCTTTGATGATGTGATCGAATACGCTGAGAAGTACGGCGAGGAGATCGAAGCCAAAGAGCTCAATTACGCGCAATTTTTGATGCGGCCTATGATGGCAGGATCATTTTTGGAAGACTATACTCACGTAATTGTCGGGTCATGGCCCGACGGTGGTGCCATGTATCGTGAGTATGGAAATTACGCCAATAGCTTTTTGGATAATGACGATCGTGAATCACCGCATACATGTAACGCGGTTTATTCTACGATTAATTATATGGTCATGAATTCCATGAAACAGGATGAGCCTATGGATGAACGGACTCCCCTTCAATTTGCAAGCTGTAATCTGAAGGAAGGTGTTAGCATGGAGTATGCCATGGAGGTTCAGGCGGAGTTCTCTGCCCGGCTGGATGAGGCAGGATATGACGGGATGGTTGGCTGGTGGGCCACTCCCTATCTGGGTTTTGAAGATTTCGGATATGATTTTATGTCCATCGCCTGGTGGCAAAGCTTTGAGCATCGCGCACAGATTGCCGGCGATTTTTATACAATGGCAGAAGATCTGAACTCCATGATGAATTCGGTAACTACCTGCGAAAATCCACGTGCCTACATGGTTGAAATGATCTTCGATCATCAGCAGGATTAATTGATTAACCGGCTGGTCTTATAATTACAAAAGGCTCATACGATGTATGGGCCTTTTTTATTCCGTCAATAAACTGGATCGACTTACACTCCCGGTATAAAACTGTAGTTAAACCTATACACTGAGTGCAAATTGCTTTATTCTCGCAACTCAAATACATATAAACCGCAGTTCACTTCCGGCAGATTTTTCCTGAAAAAAACCCTCAAAAAAATAGGCTTTTTGCCTGTATGTGCTATATTAATGGCGGCTGTGTAGGTAAAAAGGCATAAGCGTATTTCTTATCTGTGATTAGTTTTAACCCGGATAAAAATATTTTTTTTCGAAGACGGGCAAAAACCTTTGTTTCGTAATAATTTACAGCTTTACCAATCAGTCTATTATGTATGGGGGTGCGCGCTTTTTCAATTCATCTCTGGGGGTTTCAACAATCATTTAGAATGCAGAGTGCAGTAATTGTGTATGGATTCCGATAAGGAAAAAGCATTGAAAGAGGCTTATCAAAAGGTTATCGCTCTTAATTTCAATCAGGCTCCGATAGACCAAATAGAGTCTTATGTGGTTCCGGACGTGATGGTATTTGGCAGTACCGTCGACGAACAGGCACATGACCTGGAAGGATATATATCCATAATTAAGGGCCAGGAAGAGCAGACGAAATCAGAAGGCCTCTCCTTCCAGTTTGAAACGGAACCTATCCACAGGCGTATCTTGCCCGGCGAGGAATCAGCCCTCTTTGTGGATCTGGTAACGGTATCTTTCAAATCAGGCACTGAAGTTGTTCACCAGTCTGTATTCCGGTTGTCCTTGCTCATGGAAAAGATCGACGGGCAATGGAAGCTGGTTTACCTGCACGACTCCATCCTTACCGACACGGAAGGCGACCCTTTTCATATCAACGAGTACAAAAAGGAGAAGGAGAGGCTTGAACAACAGGTCGCAGAGCAGACGGCCGACCTTCAGCTGATAAACAGGGAGCTCGAAATTGAGGCCGCTATCCAAAGGGTCAGAACCGTTGCCATGGGAATGCAGGAGCCGGACGATATCATGAAGGTGCTGAATGTGATCAAAAAAGAGCTCGCCGCATTTGAGCTGAATAATATCGGTACCTGGATCTGGATCTTCAATGATGAAGAAACCCTCACGCAGTGGGATATTTCTGAAATCGACCTCAAAGGCACTCTCTCCAGCGTAAATATCACAATGGACCTCAAGTCATCCCAGAGCGCCCGGCGCCACGCTCCCAAATGGAAACGGGACGACTATTACACAATGTCCTGGAAGGGAGATCAGCTTCAGGGGCTTATTGATGAGGTAAAGACACTGGACGCTCAAAACGGGAAACTTTTCCAGGAAGCCGTCGATGAGGGACGCATGACCACCTATTGGCAGGCCTGTGCTCCGTTTTCTAAAGGAGTTTTGGGACTGGATTATCCGGCAGAGCCCCCGGAAGAGGCAAAAAACGTTTTGACCAAAATGGCCTCCGCTATCGATATGGCTTACCAGCGATTTGAAGATCTCCGGAAGGCGGAGCACCAGGCATACGAATCAAAAGTTGAAACCAGCCTCGAGCGGATACGCGGCATGGCATCAGCCATGAATCACAGCGATGATCTGATGCAGATCGCCGAGGCTATGTTCAGAGAGCTGGAAATCCTTAAAATCAGGCCGCTTCGCTATGGCTTAGCCATGATCGACCGGGAAAAAATAGAAGCGGAACTATGGGCGTCCACCGTTAACGACGGACACTATCTGGATATGCTGGGCACCCTCTCCCTTACCTGGCACCCGATGCTTCTGCAGGCACTTGATGCATGGGATTCGCAACATGAGGAATTGATATACGAACTCAAAGGCCAAGAGCTCAGCAGCTACTATAAAAAGATTGGTCTGATAAATCCGGAGATACCCAACCTGGGAGAGCTTCAGGACCCTGAAACGGATAGCGTACAGTACACCAGCTTTTTCCCTTTCAAAACCGGCGTACTCTATGCCTTTACCGAGGAAGAGCCGGCTGAGGAAGGACGGTCCATCCTGAAACGTTTTGCGTCCGTTTTTGAACAGGCCCATATCCGATACAATGATCTGCAGATCGCCGAACAGCAGGAGCACCTGATCCGCGAAGAACGCGATCGTCTTGAAATAGCGCTAAAAGAACTGAGGGCAACCAAGGATCAGCTTGTACAGCAGGAAAAACTGGCCTCCCTGGGCCAGCTTACCGCCGGCATCGCCCACGAGATCAAGAATCCCCTCAATTTTGTGAATAATTTCTCGGAGGTGAGCATCGAGATGGTGGAGGAAGCGATAGATGAAGTGAAAAGGCAAAAGGCAGAAGTGAAAAAGGAGGCGAAAAAAACTCCCCTCTCGCCCCGTAGGGATCCCGATGGGAAGAGGGACGGCGACCCGTCGTTAGACGGAAGCGCCAGGGGTGTGTCTGATGGGGCAAATGGTGAGGCAATCGACACAAACCTCCTCCTCGAAATTCTCGGCGACATTGAAGCCAACCTGCGCAAAATCCACGAGCACGGCTCGCGGGCCGACGGCATCGTAAAGTCCATGCTGCAGCACTCACGCGGCGGCGAGGGCACCTCTCAACCCACCAACCTGAATTCTCTGGTCAAAGAGTATGTCAATCTCTCCTTCCACGGCATGAGGGCCGGCGACGACCCGATCAACGTGGAGATCGACCTCCAGCTGGATGATTCAGTCGGTGAGATACCGCTGGTGGCCGAAGATTTCTCCCGGGTGATTTTGAATGTATGCAACAACGCCTTTGACGCGATGAGGGAAAAGCTGAGTGCTCAGAGCAATAGCGTTTCCCGCGCAAGCGAAAAGGCAAAAGCACGCACTGAGCAAAGTCGAAGTGTGAAAAGTGAGAAGTCCCTCCCTCAGCCGAAGGAGGGAGGTGATCCGTCGGCTGACGGAGAACGGGGGGATGACACTGAACATAGCTACAGCCCAAAACTCACAGTCCGTACACTTAGAAATAGTGGAGATGTCTCCATCCATGTTGAGGACAATGGAATCGGTATTCCGAAAGACATGAGAAGCAAAGTTCTGCAGCCGTTTTTCACGACAAAAAAGGGGACTTCAGGTACCGGACTGGGTCTCTCAATCACAAATGATATCATCAAGGCACACGGTGGTGATATCAGAATTGAATCGGAAAAAGGATTTGGAACCAACTTCAAAATTTTACTGCGGAACAGATAAAATTTTTCTGTCCGGCAAATAAAGCTTCATCGACAAAATGATAAAATTGACCCAATTCATTGTGTCTTTTTTGAATCCTGGATTCTCAACAGGCGATCTGCATCAACTACCTGCGGATTGGCTGACCCGGAAATCCAATGCTCTGCCGGCTCCAAAATCTGCTTCAATGATCCGGATCTCTATTTGGCTTATAATCTGCATTTTACTGGGAATCGAACCGGCCACCTCTCAAATCAAGCAGCACCCCGAAAAAGGCATCTACTATCATCAGCAATATCTACCCTCCGAGTTTAACGGGCATAATCAGAGCTGGTCAGTCCTTGAAAATAAGGACGGCCTGATCTATGTCGGAAACGGAAACGGCCTGATGGAATACGACGGCGTGCAATGGCGTATGATTCAGGTAGCCGGGGGGCAGGTTGCCCTATCACTAGCTCTAAGCGAGGATAACCGGGTATATGTTGGAAGTGTGAATGATTTTGGAGTGATTGAGACTGATTCCTTGGGGTTGGCTTTTTACAGGTCCATTTCAGACAGTCTGCCCGATAACATGAAGGATTTTGAAGATGTATGGGAGACCAAAGCCCACTCCGGCGGAGTATTATTCAGAACCCGCAGTGCCGCCTTTTATGTGACCCCTGATGATTCGATCGAAATTTTTCAACCTGTCGGGCAGTTCGAACGGGTCCATAAAGTGGGTGATACCTTGTATATGATTGACAAGGGCACAGGATTGATGAAATTCGGGGAAAATGAGTTTCGTCTTGTGCCCGGTGGTGAACAGTTTACGGATCTTTCAATCTGGTATATGGGAGGCCGGCCCGACGGATCCATTTTTATCGCTACCCGGGAAGGCACTTTTTTGCTGGATGGTGATGCTATAGAGCCATTTGAAACCGAAGTTTCATCCTTTCTGGGTAATCAGCTGGTCTATGAAGGCACCGAAGTGGGAGGCACGGGGTACGTATTTGCAACCATTGCCGGAGGTGTGGTAATGACCAACTATGACGGAGAAATCCTGGATGCTTTCAGCAGCGATGTTCTCACGAGTCCGCAGGCAACCAACGTATTTATCGATCGATTCGAAAACCTCTGGGTGACCACCACCAATGGGGTTAACAGAGTCGAAATTTCGAGTCCCCTCACCTACTTTGATAACACTACCGGACTCATATCAGCTGTTCTGGATGTGGTGAGACATGATGGAACCCTCTTTGTTTCCTCATCCTCGGAAATCCGATACCTCAATGAGAACGATTCCGCCATCAACGCTCCTCAGTTTGAATCGATCCCTGTGACCTCATCAAGCTACGACGTATTTGAATCGACAGACAGAGGCTTACTGGTCACATCCGGCTTTGGAATGGAAGAGGTAACCCTGAGCGGTACCTCACCCATAGGGCCTGAGCTTGAAGCTCAGGACATCTTTATCCCCGAATTCGATCCGGATCACCTTCTGCTGGGTCACAGGGGTGGACTGGCTCTGTACAGATATGAGAATGGAGAGTGGAATTTTTTGCGAAATTTGGAAGGAATAACAGAACAAATTTACAGAGTGGTGCAGGACTCTGATAGCGTCATTTGGGCCGGAACTGACTTTCAGGGCTTGATCAGGATCTCTCCTGCCCAAAGTGAAGATGAAGGAGAAGAGAGGGAAATTACCCGCTTTGATTCTGAGGAATTTTTTGATGCCAGGGCTACCAAGGTTGGGATATTTGATGATAATGTTTGGATTATTACCAACTCCGGCCTGTTCAGACCATCCGATCCCTGGAATCCGGAGCAGCCTTTTATTCCGGATATAAATGATTTGAAGGAGGAAACGGACAATTCTGTCCAGGGTGTGTTCAATGTCACAGAAGGTTTTGATGGCCGGTTTTGGGTGCTTACCGATCCGGGCCTCGGTTACGTTCCCGAACTGAGCAACCCTCTCGATTCACTTCGCAGAGGGGCCTTGGGACGCATTCCATCCTCCAATTTCGACTCCGTACATCCTGAAGAGGACGGAATCGTATGGATAGGAAGTGAAAATGGCTTAGTGCGTTATGATAGCAACTCCGACTACCCTGCAGGCATATCATTCGACGCATTTGTCAGGGGTGTCACTCACGAGAATGACCTGTTATTTGGCGGGGCCGTTAATTCAGGTTTTGACGAACTTTCGATCCCCTATCAGCAAAACGACCTTAGATTCCGATTTGGCACCAACTTTTTTGAGGATGAAGAGAACACGCTCTATCAGGTCAGAATAACCGGTTTTAACGAAGACTGGACAAGCTGGTCTGATGAAACATTCAGAGACTTTACCAATATCCCGCATGGAAGCTACACTCTGGAGGTCAGGGCTTTGAATACGTATGGCAACATAAGTACACCCGGTACTTTTTCTTTCGAAATATTACCACCATGGTGGTTCTCCTGGTGGGCCTACATATCCTATTTTCTGATATTCGCAGGACTTGTTTTTGCTGCAGATCGTTTTCAACGTAAACGTCTGATCAAAAAAGAGAGAGAAAGATCAAGGGAAAAAGAATTGGCGCAAGCACGGGAGATAGAAAAAGCATACGAAGACCTGAAAGCTGCCCAGGATCAGCTGATTCAGCAGGAAAAACTGGCCTCCCTGGGCCAGCTCACCGCCGGCATCGCCCACGAGATCAAGAATCCCCTCAATTTTGTGAATAATTTCTCGGAGGTGAGTATCGAGATGGTGGAGGAAGCGAGGGATGAAGTGCGACGGGGGACCGGAGACGGAAGACCGGGAGATTCAAAAAGAGAGAAGAATAATTCCCCCTTAACAAAGGGGGACAAAGGGGGATGTTCATCTCCGCAAAAGCAAGAAGTCTCGAATGATGACTATGACTCGGGGTTAATCCTCGAAATCCTCGACGATATCGAAGCCAACCTGAAAAAAATCCACGAACATGGCTCGCGGGCCGACTCCATTGTTAAGTCGATGCTGCAGCACAGCCGGGGCGGATCCGGAAAGATGGAGTCGACCGATCTCAATGCATTGATTAAAGAATATGTAAACCTCGCGTTTCATGGAATGCGCGCCGGTAAAGACCCAATTAATGTAGATATCGACCTGCAGCTGGATGAGAGCGTTGGCGAGGTGCCACTGGTGGCAGAAGATTTCTCGCGGGTGATTTTGAATGTTTGCAACAACGCCTTTGACGCGATGAGGGAAAAGCTGAGTGCTCAGAGCAATAGCGTTTCCCGCGCAAGCGAACAGGCAAAAGCACGCACTGAGCAAAGTCGAAGTGTGAAAAGTGAAATGGGAGAAGACTTCAGCCCTACCCTTTATGCAAGGACTAAATTGACTAATGAGTCTGTAATCATAGAAATCGAAGACAACGGTCCCGGGATTCCCGATGAAATGAAGGATAAAATCCTGCAGCCTTTTTATACAACCAAAAAAGGCACACAGGGAACCGGGCTCGGATTGTCGATTACCAACGACATTGTGAAGGCACACGGCGGGGAACTGGCCATTGAATCCCGGGAAGGTGAGTTCACACGATTTTCCATTCAATTAAACCGTAAATAAAACTCAGCATGAAGTTACTTATCGTAGATGATGAAAAAGACGTAGAAATGCTCTTTCGGCAACGTTTCAGAAGGGAAGTCCGACAGGGGCTCATCGAGCTGGAATTCGCCTTTTCGGGAGAGGAGGCACTGGACATTCTTCGAAGCAAAGAACCACCGGATATTGTATATATATTCTCCGACATCAATATGCCTGGTATGTCGGGCCTGGTACTGCTTGAAAGCGTGAAGACGCAGTTTCCGCAAATTCAGGTAAGCATGATTTCAGCCTATGGCGACACCGAGAACTATGAGAAGGCGATCAATTCGGGCGCTAAGGAGTTTTTTACCAAACCGATCGATTTTACTTCCCTGAAAGAAGAGATCCACAAGATGCTGGAAGAAGACTAGATCCTTATGTAGATAATAACAAAACCGTTAATCTCAGTTGTGGATAATGACAGTTAGTGCATCCGGCAACGACAACCATACATCTTATTCAGGATGGGCACTCAATCATTACATCATCGAAAAAACTATTCCGCAACGGGAAGTGGCCGAACTTTGCGCCAAACTTCATTTCCCGCATGTTTCAGACTCATCCTGCTTCTTTTAGCTTTGTCGTTACAAAACAGCAGATTACTTGCACAGGCTGAAGAAACTCCGCCATCACTGCTTTCTACCGAAGCCCCTACCCTTCGCTTCGAACATCTTAAAGTGGGCGACGGCCTGGCACAGGGTAGTGCCAATACTATCACCCAGGACAGCCAGGGGTATATCTGGGTTACCACACAAAGCGGCCTGCATCGCTACAACGGGTATGAGTTTGAAGTGTATAACTATACCGCGTTCGATTCTACGTCACTTTCTGAGGGATGGGTATGGCACACGGAAGAATCCATGAACGGAGACATGTGGGTTACCACCAATTCAAGCGGACTTAACCGGATGGACAGGGCAACCGGAAAATTTACCCACTACAGACACAACCCCGATGATTCCACGTCCATTTCAAGTGACTGGACGAGGTTTCTCTATGAAGATAGCCGGGGTAATCTCTGGGTTTCAACAGATAATGACGGCCTGAACCGGATGCGAGCGGGTGAGGACGGTATTTTTAAACGCTTTTTGCACGAACACGATGATTCCACAACCATTTCAAGCAATACCATCTACTTCATAAATGAAGATGCCGATGGGTATATCTGGGCCGGCAGTACCAACGGTATGAGCCGAATTCATCCCGAAACAGAAGAAGTTACCCGCTTTTTATTTGATCCGGATGCTCAGGAACGATACGGACAGCCTGGAAATGTGTTTGATATCATGCCTTATGATCAGGACCCGGATATTTTCTGGCTTGCTACCGGAAACGGCCTGGTTCGCTTTAACAAGCAAACCGGCGGCACCGAGCGGTTTATCATTGAACCCAATACAGATGGATTAAACCCACTCAATTTAATCCACCAGATTGTACCGGATCCGGATCTGCCCGGTGTTTTCTGGGTTGCAGGTCCCGGTACAGGCGTAGCCCGGTTTGATACACGGACAGAAGAATTCACAACCTATCGCAACGATCCGAGAGACCCCAACAGTCTTGCTGAGGATTATGCACAATCCATTTTTGCTGATCAGTCCGGCACCATCTGGGTCGGATATACGGCAGAGGGCATCAGCTCTTTCAACCCCGGAGCCGTCAATTTCTGGCATCTGCGCCACAATCCGAATGATCCGCTCAGCTTGTCTCCGGGTATTGTATGGGGCGTATATGAAGACAGCCGGGGCACCCTATGGGTGGGTACGGATGCAGGGCCTACAACCCGATACCTCACACAATACCATCCGGAAAAAGGAGCCATTAAATACCACCAGTTCGAACCCAATAACCCCAACTCTCTACTTCCGGGCCTCCATTGGAGATTCGCTGAAACCGATGACGGACGTTTTTGGGTGGCCGGAAATGTGGGCCTGAGCCGCCTCGACAGGGAAACCGGCGAAGTTACACGGCTGCGGCAACAGGAAGGCAACAATAATATCTTCAACATGATACCAACTCTTGGAAACAGAAATCAGTTCTGGATCGCAAATGGCGGGGGTTTAGACCTGTATGATACGGAGTCGGAAACATATACAAAGATAAACGTTGCCCCTGAAGGACAGGATAATGAACCCATCGTTCTTGATGTTTATGAAGACCCTGAAAATCAGGTTTTGTGGCTTGGCACATCTACCGGATTGATTCGCTATAATATGTCGGCCAGAACCTCCGAACTGTTTTCATACAATCCGAAAGATACCACATCCATCAGTGATGATGTGATTTTCAGCGTTGTTCCCCAGGAATCCGAACCCGGCATTCTCTGGCTGGCAACCCAGAATGCCGGGCTGAACCGGTTTGATACCCGTACAAATACGGCCACACATTTCACAATGGCAGACGGTTTGGCCGATGATCATATCTATGGCATGCTCAAGGATGAAAATGGCACCCTTTGGATGAGTTCGAACGGTGGGCTGACCAATTTCGACCCCAAAACGTTTGCTATCCGCAATTATGGATTGGATGACGGTTTGATGGCGCTTGAGTACAACCAAAACGCCTTCTTCAAAAACACGAACGGCATTATGTATTTTGGAAGCGCAAAAGGCGTTACCGCATTTGCGCCGGAACTGCTCAGGATCAATGAGACACCGCCCCGGGTTGCAATTTCCGATTTCAGGCTTTTTAACCGGTCGGTACCCGTAGGCCCCGACTCCCCGCTGCAGCAGGCGCTTTCCGAAACGGATACCATCACGCTGACCCACAAACAAAATGAAGTGGCGTTCGACTTTGTGGCACTGCACTATACAAACTCAAATAAGAACCGCTATCGCTACCAGCTTATCGGATATGATGAGGAATGGGTTGAGGCCGGAACCCAGCGAACCGCAGCTTACACTAATCTTTCTTCCGGCGACTATACATTCCGGGTCATTGCAGCCAACTCCGACGGAGTATGGAATAATGAAGGGGCATCTGTAAACCTCTCCATACTCCCTCCCTGGTATGCAACCTTGTGGGCCTACGGCCTTTTTGCTGGAATGTTTGGGTTTATGGTATTTGGCGTAGACCGGATTCAGCGGATGCGTTTAAGAAAAAAAGAGCAGGAGCGATCCGCACTGCGTGAAGCGGAATTACGGGCAGAAGCAGAAAACAAGCGGCGTTCTGACACCGAACAACTCAGCAAAATCGGACAGGCTATTACGTCCACCCTTTCTGTTGATGAAATTATTGAAAGGGTTTATGAGAACGTAAATGCACTTATGGACGCGGCCGTATTCGGTGTCGGCATTTATAACGAACATAAAAACAACCTTTACTTCCCCGCTACCAAGGAAAAGGGGGAGATGCTGCCATCATTCTCCTTCAGCCTCGATGAGGAGTCCCGGCTTGCCGTCTGGTGCTTTAAAAACAGAAAAGAGGTTGTAATTGGTGATTACGCAAATGAACACCAAAAGTATCTCAAGCAATATTTGAAGCCGGTTGAAGGAGGGGAACCTGTATCCGTTCTCTATCTCCCCCTGATTCAGCAAAATAAAGTGATCGGGGTGGTAACAACCCAGAGCTTTGAGAAAAATGCATATACAGCCTACCATATCAACCTTCTCAGAAACCTGGCTACCTATGCCGCCATCGCACTCGATAACGCAGCAGCCTATCGCAAGCTGAATTCCACATTGGGTGAACTGAAAGCAACTCAAAGCCAGCTCGTTCAACAGGAAAAACTGGCTTCCCTGGGGCAGCTCACCGCCGGCATTGCCCATGAAATCAAGAATCCGTTGAACTTTGTAAATAATTTCTCGGAACTGAGTGTGGAATTGGTGGAAGAGGCAAGGGAGGAAGTAAAAGAAAAGCTGACTGCTGACAGCCATCAGCTGACAGCTATTTTAGACGACATCGAAGTTAACCTGCGCAAGATCCATGAGCACGGCGGCCGGGCCGACGGTATCGTGAAATCAATGCTTCTCCATTCCAGGGGCGGAAGCGGTGAAATGGTAAAAACAAACCTGAATGCACTGGTACAGGAATACTCCAACCTGGCGTTTCATGGCATGAGAGCAGGAAAAGAATCTATCAATGTGGATATTGAGCTGGAGCTCGATGAATCCCTCGGAGATGTAAAACTGATCGCTGAAGACTTTAGCAGGGTGATTCTAAATCTGTGCAATAATGCCTTTGATGCCATGCGTGAAAAGCATACGCAGACCGGTGACGGAAGACCGGGGACCGAAGAAAAGTCCCCCCGTCAGCCGACGGAGGGAAAGACCGGCGAAGCCGGACAGGGGGATGACGCTCTGCCCCGCTACAGCCCCAAATTGACGATACGAACCCGTAAAACCGCCAATGGTGTGTCTATCGACATTGAGGACAACGGGCCCGGAATTCCTGATGAGATGAAAGACAAAATTATGCAGCCGTTTTTCACGACAAAGAAAGGCAAGCAGGGTACCGGACTGGGTCTCTCCATAACAAATGATATTGTAAAGGCCCATGGAGGCACCTTGAAAATTGTTAACAATCAGGATCAGGGTACCACCTTCGTAATTATGCTACCAGAACATTCATAATTCATTTAAAATATGTCCAAATCCCAAGACAGTGAAGTAAAACTAAAGCAGCGTGAAGCTGAATTAGATCTGATTAGCAGGGTTCAGGAGGGTCTGCTTGAGAAAAAAGACATGCAGGAGATCTACGAGCTGATCGGGGAACAGCTTCGCGAGCTTTTTGACGCTCAGGTTACGGGTATTTATACATTCGACCATGATGCAGACATGGAGCATTTTCAATACCTCTATGAGGATGGCGAACGGCTTTACCCGGAATCCCGCTCACTGAATAAGCTCAGAAAATGGATAATTCAGAATGCAGATACCCTATTAATCAATGAAAATTCCTTTAAAAGGATAGAAGAGATTACGGGCGTGGAAATTACACCCGTCCCCGGCACCCGATTTCCAAAATCGATGCTGTTTGTTCCACTCATTGTTGATGACAGGGTAACCGGCTGCCTAAGTCTCCAAAACCTGGACCGCGAACATGCATTTCAGGATTCCGACGTTCAGCTTCTGAGTACACTGGCTAACAGCATCAGTATTGCCCTGGAAAATGCACGCCTGTTTAACGAAAGTGAACAGCGAAATGCCGAACTGGCAGTGATTAATTCTGTACAACAGGGGCTGGTTGCAGAGATGGATTTGCAGGGTATTTACGAGCTTATAGGAGAGCATTTAAGAAATTTGTTTGATGCACAAGTAACCGGCATTTATTCTTTTGATCATGATTCAGGACTGGAACATTTTCAGTATTTGTTTGAAGATGGCGAAAGGTTACACCCTGAATCTCGACCATTAAATAATATCCGCAAATGGCTCATTGACAAAAAAACCATTCTGCATATTCAGGAAAATGCTGATGATGAAATTTTTAAAATAACCGGTGAGGAACACATAGCCGTACCCGGAACACGCCTGCCTAAGACGCTTCTTTTTGTTCCTTTGATTATCGGTGATACCGTGATGGGATGTGTCAGCCTTCAAAATTTAGATCGTGAAAATGCCTTTTCAGTTTCAGATGTACAGCTCCTAAGTACCATTTCAAATAGTATGAGCGTCGCATTAGAAAACGCTCGTCTATTCAACGAAACCGAACAGCGAAATGCCGAACTGGCGGTCATCAACAGCGTGCAGCAGGGCCTGGTGGCCGAAATGGATATGCAGGGGATCTATGACCTTGTGGGCGACCGTATCCGGGACCTGTTTAATGCTCAGATCGTTGTAATTTCTATGTTTAATCACGAAGAAGAAACAGAACACTTCCATTACTTTTTTGAAAATGGCAAACGTGTTTACCCTGATCCTCGTAAATACGATAAAGTTCGTCAGCGATTAATCAAGACTAAAAAGTTAATCTCAATCCAGGAAGATTCTGTTCAGGCGATTACAAATATTACTGGTGAAGCACCGGAAGCAATACCCGGCACGAGCATGCCGAAATCTATGGTATTTGTACCTTTAAAAGTAGGTAATGATGTGCGCGGATATGTCACCCTCCAGAATCTTGATCGAGATCATGCTTTTAGTGCTTCTGATATCCGTCTGCTGAGTACACTATCCAGTAGTATGAGTGTGGCTCTGGAAAACGCACGTCTGTTCAACGAAACCGAGCAGCGAAATGCTGAATTAGCGGTGATAAACAGCGTGCAGCAGGGGCTGGTGGCCGAAATGGACATGCAGGGAATCTATGATTTGGTTGGCGATCGTATTCGTGACCTTTTTGATGCCCAGGTTGTGGGTATCAACACCATAGATAATGATAAAAAGATTGAGCACTTCCATTACTTCTATGAGGACGGCGGACGAATTTACCCGGAATCGAGACCTTTGGATAAACTCCGTGAGCATCTGGTCAAAACAAAACGACTATTACTTATCAACGAGAATCTCCTTGAGAAAACAGAAGAAATTACCGGAACCAAAGTAAAACCCATTCCCGGTACGGTAATGCCTCAGTCCATTCTATTTGTCCCAATGGTTTTGGGTGACGAGGTACAGGGTTATGTGAGCCTGCAAAATCTCGACCGGGAGCACGCCTTTAGCGAATCCGATGTACGACTGCTGAGAACCCTGGCAAACAGTATGAGCGTGGCCCTGGAGAATGCACGCCTGTTTAATGAAACCACGCGCTTACTTGGAATTACCGAGCAGCGGGCCACGGAGCTACAAACAGTCAACCGGATCAGCCAGGCCCTCGTTTCACAGCTGGAGTTCGATGCACTGATTAAACTGGTGGGTGAATTAATGCGGGAAACATTCCGGGCGGATATCGTTTACGTAGCTCTGCATGATAAAGAGACGGATATGATCCATTTCCCTTTTGAATACGGCGACAAGAACGAACCGCGAAAATTTGGAGATGGATTTACCGAACGAATCATTTCCAACAATGAACCCCTTCTCATCAACAAGGATGTTGCAGAAATTCGTGCACAGCTGCAAGCCAAACAGATCGGACGGGTGATGTCCTCATTCCTGGGTGTACCCATACTCATTGGAAACGAGCCTATTGGAGTTATCAGCGTTCAAAGCACCGAAGAAGAGGACCGCTTCAACGAAAACGATCTGCGCCTGCTGAATACGATTGCGGCCAATGTGAGTGTGGCCCTTCAAAATGCAGATGCATACCAAAAGATGAGCTCCGCCCTGAAGGATTTAGAAGATGCCCAGGAACAGCTGATTCAGCAGGAGAAACTGGCCAGCCTGGGTCAGCTTACCGCCGGAATCGCGCACGAAATAAAGAATCCGCTCAATTTTGTAACCAACTTTTCAGATCTCTGTATAGAGCTGATCGAAGAAGTTGAAAAAGATCTAGAGGAAACATTTTCGAAAAACAACATTGAGAAACCGGAAATATTTGAGACTCTGGAAGATGTAGGCATGAATCTGAATAAGATTTTTGAGCACGGGAAACGGGCCGACGGAATCGTGAAATCCATGCTCCAGCACTCACGGGGCAGTTCCGGAGAGATGGAGCCAACCGACCTGAATTCTTTGGTGCGTGAATATGTAAATCTCACCTTCCATGGCATGCGCGCCGGAAAGGAACCGATTAATGTGGATATTAATCTGGATCTGGATGAATCGATCGAAGAAGTAAAACTGATTGCCGAAGACTTCAGCCGTGTAGTTCTGAATCTCTGCAACAATGCGTTTGATGCCATGCGGGAAAAGCTGACAGCCGACAGCAATCAGCTATCAGCTAATCCTGATCAGAAGTATGAGCCCAAACTTACAGTCCGAACGTTTTCAGAGGCAAAGAACATCATCATCAACATCGAAGACAACGGACCCGGAATACCTGCCGAAATGAAGGATAAAGTTCTCCAGCCATTTTTTACCACAAAGAAAGGAACACAGGGAACAGGCCTGGGACTCTCTATTACCAATGATATTGTAAAAGCCCACGGAGGCTCGATGGCTGTTCAATCGGAGCCCGGGAAAACTGTATTCACGATTACGCTCAATGGATAAGTTGATGGTCAAATTACATGTATTAATTTTCAGGTCCTTGAGTAAACAACCGATTTCTTTGCCTGTATTCAGGTACATACCCAAAAGCAAACCGGTAATCAGATCATGAAACTCACCCGGCAGCAAATCGATGAAGCCCGGCAGGTTTATGACCTTTACTGGGACAGCTATGTAAAAGGGGATGTCGATACATTTGCGGGTACGCTGGACGAAAACTTTGAAATGATCGGTACTTCTGAAAGTGAGATTTGCCACTCCAAAGAGGAAGGCATTGAATTTGTCAAGAGCCAGGTGGACGAGCTGATCGGCATAGTGGAAATGAGAAACCGCCAGATAAAGACGGCCCCCCTGGAAAATTTTGTTCTGGTAAATGAGCATTGCGACATCTATACCCTTGCAGAGGGTGACTGGTCATTCTACTCAAAAATCAGAATTTCAACCCTTCTTCGGGAAACGCCGGAAGGATGGAAAGTTGTCCAGCAGCATGGCTCTTTTCCGGATTTACGTGTCCAGGAAGGCGAAACCCTCGCGATCGACAAAATTCACCGGGAGAACCTGGAATTGCGTGATGCGGTTAAGCGGCGTACTGCAGAGCTTGAAAACAAAAAACGCGAACTGGAGATTGAAGCAGCCATGGAACGAATTCGGGTGCAATCCATGGCCATGCAGCAACCTGACGACCTTAACAAAGTAAATCAAGAGTTACTCAACCAGCTCAACAGCCTTCAGGTGGAGGGTCTGACAGGAGTAAGTATTTGGCTGATCGACAATGATGGTATAGTTACCGCCTGGGACCTTTCAAGTCCGGGAAATATGGGAGACCCGAGCAGCGCAACAGTTCATTACGATGCTGAAAAATATGATATCCTGGGAGAGCCCTGGAGAATAATTCAGAAATCAGACGATGATTATTTTGTTCTGGATTATCCTGTAAAAAAGCTTCAGAAAGCAATTGAAGAATGGGATAAAGTAGATCCTGCTGTGGCAACAAACTTCAGGGAAGCATTAACCACTGGGAAGTTGACCCATCAGTGGAATCCGATGGCCAGACATTCTCACGGCCTTCTAAGCATCGATTTAGTAAATCCTCCCCCTGCGGATACCAGGGAAATTGTAACAAAAATGGCAGGGGCGTTCAGCCTGGCATACAGACGTTTTCTTGACCTGCAAAAAGCCGAAGCCCAGGCTCGGGAAGCGCAAATTGAGGCAGCTCTGGAAAGAGTAAGAAGTAGTACGATGGGCATGCAGCATAGTGAAGACCTTTCCAATGTGGCCTCCGTGATGTTTGATCAAATGAATGGTCTGGGGGGTGAACTGTTTGCCTTCGGTATTGTACTGTGCGATAAACAGAAAGACACGGTAGAACAGTGGCATAATCTCGGCAATGAGGGCATGATCACCCCTTTCACGGTACCAATTGATCTGGACTATATCCATCGTTACAGATATGATCAATGGAGAGCCGGGAAGGAACTGTTTTCAATAGAAATTCCGGAAGACTACATCGAGGAGCACTTTGAGTTGATGTTTGAACTGCCCTCCGTAAAGTCTGCAATGGATGAGGTGGCTGCGCGGGGTGTTCAGGTGGAAATCCCTGATTGGGAAATAGATTACTGCGCATCCTTTACACATGGATATCTTCTCGTTTCCTCCCTAAAGGAATTTGAAGAGGATCACATCTTCCCAAAATTTGCAAAGGCTTTCGATCAAGCATACACGAGATATCTGGATCTTCAAAAAGCAGAGGTACAAACGCGGGAAGCACAAATCGAAGCCTCATTGGAGCGTGCCCGAGCCCAGAGTATGATGATGCAGCATTCAGATGAAATAAACTTTATTTCGAATGCATTTCATGAGCAACTCATTTTGCTGGGTATACCCTCAGAATTTTCCTACGTATGGCTTCCTGATGAAGAGAATCAATCTCATCAATTCTGGGCCAGCTGGTCGGAAATGAGTAAAGGGGAAATCAGACTTCAAAGCAAACAGGTCACCTATCCCCTCGACAAATCGGAACCCTACACCGCAGCATGTTTTGAAGCCTGGTCTACTCCCGATGTAGTATTGGAAGAATTTATCCCGCCAGAGGAAATTGCCGGTTTTTTTGATGTCTGGCAGGAGCTTCTGTCAGGAGCTGAAAAACTGAAAGCTGAACATTTCCCGGAAGGGATCTATTATTCAGAAGCCTACATGCGCTATGGGTGCTTTGGAATCAATATTCGGCGAAAACTCTCCGATGAAGAAAAGAGTATTCTCAAACGGTTTTCAAAAGAATTCGAACGCGCTTATACCCGATTTCTGGATCTGCAAAAAGCAGAAGAACAGGCACGGCTGATTCGTGAAGAACGGGATCGACTTGAAATCGCACTTAATAAATTACACGCTACTCAGGAACAGCTCATTCAACAGGAAAAATTGGCCTCCCTGGGACAGCTCACCGCCGGTATCGCCCACGAAATCAAGAACCCGCTCAATTTTGTGAATAATTTTTCGGATGTGAGCATTGAATTGGTTGAGGAGGCGAGGGAAGAAGTGTTGGCACAGAAGCAAACTTTAAGAAAGGAGACGGACCAAAATCCCCTCTTGAGAGGGGAAAGCAGCACCGAAGGTGATGCAAGGGGTGTGTTGGAAAAAGCAAGTACCGATGGTCAAACTCAAGATCCTGAAATTGAATCAAGTTCGACGAACACACCCCTCAATCCCCTCTCGAGAGGGGAAGCTGGATCGATCCCTCAAATGGATCTCATCCTCGAAATCCTAGACGACATCGAAGGCAACCTCCGCAAAATTCACGAACACGGATCACGAGCCGACAGTATCGTCAAATCGATGCTTCAGCACTCCCGCGGCGGGGACGGTAAAATGGAACCCACTCCACTCAATCCTTTGATCAAAGAATACGTCAACCTGGCCTTCCATGGGATGCGTGCAGGCAATGATCCTATTAATGTGGATATTGATCTGGATCTGGATCTGGATGAAAATGTGGGGGAAGTTTCACTGATTGCCGAAGATTTTTCCAGAGTGATCCTGAATCTTTGTAATAATGCGTTTGATGCACTGAAAGAGAAGCTGACATCCCGACAACAGTCGGGACGACAGCTATCAGCTGAGTCAGGCAATGGTTATAAGCCCAAACTTACCATCCGTACTTTGGCAGAGCCTAACACAGTCACCATCTCTATCGAAGACAACGGGCCCGGTATTCCCGATGAGATCAAAGACAAAATCATGCAGCCGTTTTTTACCACAAAAAAAGGAACTCAGGGCACGGGGCTTGGACTGAGTATAACGAATGATATTGTGAAAGCACATGGGGGGATTATGAATATTGATTCACAACCCGGACAAACCATTTTCACCATCAAATTTAATAGGTAATTCCATGATGAAAGCCCTCCTGCATATAACCTTTGAATCCCGGATTTCCGTTTTAAAGCGAAAATTCATGATCAGATTACTAAACTAATAGTCAGCCCATGAAAATCACAAATGAACTTGAAGCGGAAATCAATACCATGATGGATGACTACTGGGGTTCCTATTTCAGAGGCGATCTGGAACATTGGCAAAGTTACCTGGTGGATGATTACCGAAATATTGGCGGGACGGAAGAAGAGATTTGGAACTCAAAACAGGAGATAGTTGAATACACCCACCGCGTTATTGATCAAATGGCGGGGTTGACCGAACTCCGAAATGTGCAAAGGCAGATCATCCCTTATGATGGGTATCTAATGGTACATGAGTTCATGGATATATTTATCAGGATTGAAGAGAAATGGACGTTTTACGGAAAGTTCAGGTTGTCATCTTTAATTCAGAAGATCGCAGATACATGGAAGGTACTGCATCAACATGGTTCCTATCCGGATTCTCACACCGAACAGGGTGAGGCATTTGCTTTCGATACACTTAGAAAGGAAAATACCCAACTTCGCGAAGCGGTTAAACGCCGAACTGTTGAGTTAGAGAATAAAAATCATGAGTTGAAGATTGAAGTAGCCCTGGAACGGGTACGCTCGGCGTCTATGGCGATGCAGGGAAGCGAGGAACTGGCTACCGTTGCCCGCACTGTTTTTGAACAGTTAAGAGCCCTTGGAATCGATGTATACCGGTCATGGATAGATATTTTTCATATGGAGGAGGGATATGTACTAACCTGGTCAACCGATTTTGAAGGAAACTTTCAGTCAATCCCCGCAACTTTCCCCCTGGAATTCGATGAGACAATGTCCGACTTCTATAGGGATTTTAAATCCTCTTCCAAATTCATTGAACTCGAAGCTCATGGCGATGAGGTTAAGCAGTGGTTTGACTATCTGTATTCCGTGAGTTCAGATCCCATCTTCAAAATTCCTGACATACCAAATGATTTGTACCAGGTCTGGGCAAAACATCAATACGGGACGGTCGCAACAACAAAGCTAAGCCCCATAACGGAGAACGAAAAAGTCATTCTGAACAGATTTGCCAAGGTTTTTGAGCAAGCCTACACCCGCTTTCTTGACCTTCAAAAAGCCGAAGCCCAGGCACGTGAAGCGCAAATTGAAGCAGCCCTGGAACGGGTACGATCCAGAACCATGGCCATGCAAAAGGGTGAAGAGCTGCAGGAAGTAGCCGTTTTGTTGTATAAAGAACTCATAGCACTGGGTGTAACCAATTTTGTGACGTGTGGCTACGTCGAGGTCAATGAAGAAATTCAGAGGCAGCACACATGGGTCACCGCTCCCGGCGGAGATACCATGGGTTTATTTCATCTTCCATTAACGGGTGATGCCACATTTGATGAACGATATGCGGCGTGGAAAAATCAGGAGACAGTCTTTCATCAATCGATTGCCGGGCAGGTGCGAAATGATCACCTGGAGTATGCCATCACGACCTTCAATTCCAAAGAGGCCGAAGAGATGGTACGCAGCCAGTTTCCGGACCCGACCGTATTCTATTGTTTTAACTTTCCCCATGGATATCTGCACACTGTAGGCGGTTCTTTGTTAGACAAAGATGAAGAAGAGTTACTGGCCAGATTTACCAAGGTTTTTGCGCAGACATACACGCGCTTTCTGGACCTCCAAAAAGCCGAAGAACAGGCACGCGAAGCCAACATAGAGATGTCTCTTGAGAAGATACGTTCGCGCACCATGGGGATGCAGAAAAGTGAGGAACTGCCCGAAGCAGCCAATCTGATGTTTCTTGAAATACAGAACTTAGGTATCAACGCATGGAGCTGTGGATACTGTATTCTTGAAGAAGACCGAAGGTCAAGTATGTGCATCACAAGCAGTGAAGGAACCATTCAGAAACCTTTCTTACTCCCTCATATCGGTGAGGAGTCTTTTGAAGAGTGGGATGACTTTGTTCATAGTGAAGAAATCTTTTTTATTCAGGAACTGAAAGGTGATGCTATTCAAAGTCACTATGACTTCATGTTATCTCTTCCCCAATTGAAACCAATTTATCAGGAATTGAAGGGTGCCGGTCTGTCATTACCTACCTATCAGATCAACCATCTTTGCAAATTCAGTCACGGATTCCTGCTCTTCATCACTCATGAACCGGTGCCTGAGGCTCATGATATCTTTAAGCGGTTTACGGCTGTATTCAATCAGACTTATACCCGTTTTCTCGATCTGGAGAAGTCGGAGCAGCGAGCGCGGGAAGCAGAAGTAGAGTTAGCCCTTGAACGGATACGATCTCAGGTAACCGCCATGCAGAAATCATCCGACCTTTTCGATATCGTGGTGAATATGAGGAAGGAGTTTATATCGCTGGGTCATAAGGCAGATTACTTCTGGCACATGAACTGGATGCCGGATTCTTATGAGATGTCCATGACCTCTGAGGATGGGAATCGTATCGGAATGGTGATTCGTATACCCAAATTCGTTCACGATTCTATACCCGGCCTTGCAGATTGGGAAAAAGGCACTGATCCTGTTTACGTGATGCCACTGAATGCGGATGATGCCTGGAGCTATATTGAAAACATGAATACCCATGGCCGGTACGAGCAGGCAGACCCGAATGCACCTGAAGAAAAGGATATCCAGGAGATCGGCGGACTTACCTTTATCCTGGCACGTACGTCACATGGAGAGATCGGATACAGCCTTCCCGGAGAAGTGCCGGACCCTCCAGAGGACGCACTGGACACGCTGAAACGCTTTGCCGGTGTATTTGATCTGGCCTATCAGCGATTTGAGGATCTTCAGGAAGCCGAACAGCAGGCCCGGCTCGTTCTGGAAGAACGGGATCGCCTTGAGGCTGCCCTGAATGAGCTGCATGCCACCCAGGATCAGCTCGTCCAGCAGGAAAAACTCGCCTCCCTGGGTCAGCTTACGGCCGGCATCGCCCACGAAATCAAGAACCCGCTCAATTTTGTGAATAATTTTTCGGATGTGAGCATTGAATTGGTTGAGGAGGCGAGAGATGAAGTGAAAAGGCAAAAGCATGCCCTGAGCAATGTCGAAGGGGCTAAAGTGAAAAAGGAGGCGAAAAAAACTCCCCTCTCGAGAGGGGACGGCGACCCGTCGTTAGACGGAAGCGCCAGGGGTGTGTTGGAAAAAGCAAGTGCCGGTGGTCAAACTCAAGATCCTGAAATTGAATCAAGTTCGACGAACACACCCCTCAATCCCCTCTCGAGAGGGGAAGCTGGATCGATCCCTCAAATGGATCTCATCCTCGAAATCCTCGACGACATCGAAGCCAACCTGCGCAAAATCCACGAACATGGCTCCCGCGCCGACTCCATCGTCAAATCGATGCTGCAACACTCCCGCGGCGGGGACGGTAAACCGGAACCGACCGATCTGAATGCCCTCGTTAAAGAGTACGTCAACCTGGCTTTCCACGGCATGCGCGCCGGAGCCGAACCGATCGATGTTGAAATCGAGATGGATCTGGATGACAGCATCGGGGAGGTCCCATTGGTGGCCGAAGACTTTAGCAGGGTGATTTTGAATCTTTGTAATAATGGGTTTGATGCCTTGCGAGAGGGCCAAAAAAATCCCCTCTTGAGAGGGGAAGGCGACGGCGGAGCCGGAGCTAGGGGTGTGTCTGATGAGGCTGTGGATCGCGACCTACCTCAATATTCTGAGACAAATCCAGGATCGTCCAACACACCCCTCAATCCCCTCTCAAGAGGGGACGGAAACGCCAACCCAAAACTCACCATCCGAACCCGAAAATCCGATAACTCCGTCTCCATCGCCATCGAAGACAATGGTCCCGGCATCCCTGAGGAGATTAAAGACAAGATCCTCCAACCCTTCTTTACCACTAAGAAAGGGACTGCAGGTACCGGGCTGGGCCTGTCCATTACCAACGATATTATCAAAGCCCATGGCGGCAGATTAGAGATCGAAAGTGTTCCCCGGGAAAAAACTATCTTCATAATCCATTTAGAGAAACGGGGACAAGATGGATAAGAAGAAGAAAAAAAACCTGGAAGAGTCGTTCGAACGCATCATCAATGTGGGATTGTGTGTCGTTCCCTATGAAGACTTATCCGAGATTGTTGTCCCTGAAGTGATGTTATTTGGCACCACCATCGATGAAAAGATTTACTCATGGGACGATCTGGACGCAATGGTCAAGTCGCAATACGTTCAGATGGGCGACATGGAGCCATCAATCGATCGAAAAAGGCTGCATACACGTATTTCAGAAGATGAAAAACATGCCTCTATCATCGAAGAGGTAACCCTTACCATGGCCTCTCCCGACGAAGTCAACTCCATACTGATACGCTGCAGCTGCATTATGGAATATATGGACAACCGATGGAAAATGACTCATTGGCATGCTTCATCACCGGTTGAAACCGAAAACGATCACTGGCATCAGGAAGAGTGGAAACGGGAAAAAGAAAAGCTGCAGGCACTTGTTGATCAGCAAACCGCCGATCTTCAGGGCAAGAACCGGGAACTGGAAATTGAAGCCTCCATCGAACGGGTGCGTGCAGTGGCAATGAGCATGGATAAACCGGAAGATATGCTGAAGGTTTGCCGGGTTATTTCAGACCAGCTCCAGCAATTTGGTGTGGAGCACATCCGAAACGTTCAAACAGTGATTATAAACGAGGAAAATGGCACCTATCACAACTACCAGTATTTCACACCTTACGATCAGGAGATCGTAGAAATATCGAAATGCGACGAAACCCCGGTGGTCCTTGAAATGATTAACCGGATGCTGGAATCCCCTGATGCCTTTTTTACAACGACTTTAAAAGGTGATGATCTGGAAACTTTTCGATCATACCGTAAACAGGAGAACCAGTTCCCTGATCCTCTTATGGACAAAACCGAATCCGCTGACGGCCATTTTTTCTCCATCGGTCCGGGAGGCCTGGGAATAACCCTCTACCGGACCCTGAATGATGATGGGCTGAAGATTTTCAAACGATTCCACAACGTCTTTTCACTCGCCTATCGCAGATTCCGGGACATTGAGCTGGCGGAAGCCCAGGCTCGTGAAGCGCAAATCGAGCTCTCCCTCGAGCGGATCCGGGCTCAGGTTACCGCCATGCAGGAATCTTCCGACCTGCTCGATATCGTGGTCACCATGCGCACCGAATTTGTAAATCTTGGCCATGAAGCGCACTACTTCTGGCATATGCGCTGGCTGCCGGACACCTATCAGAAAGCGATGACCTCGGGCGACGGATCCCGGATCGGAATGGTGATGACCCTCCCCCGTCACATTCATGGCGACATTGAGCCCGTTGCCGATTGGGAAAAAAGTGATGAGCCAATCTACGTACTGTCCATGGATACCGACCTGGCCGTAGATTACGTAGACAAAATGATCTCACTGGGCGATTTTGAACAGGTGGATCCCCAGGCACCAACGCTTGATGACATTCGGCAGATTGGCGGATTAACATTCGTCATGGCGCGCACCACTCATGGAGAGATCGGGTACAGCCTGCCCGGTGTGGTTCCCAATCCGCCCCGGGATGCGGTCGATACACTGGTCCGTTTTGCGGGTGTTTTTGACCTGGCCTACAAACGATTTGAGGATTTAAAAAAAGCTGAAGCTCAGGCTCGCGAAACACAGATTGAACTGGCTCTGGAACGGGTTCGCGCCCGGACCATGGCCATGCAGAAATCTGAAGAACTTGCGGATGTGGCTTCCGTCTTGTTTGAACAGCTCAGGGAACTGGGCGGAAATCTCTGGGGTACCGGTTTTGGCTTGTGTGAGGAGAAAGCTGAAGAGGATGAGTTCTGGTTTGCCAACAAAAATGGTGTGTTCCCGGCGGTTTCTATCCCAAATACCGAGGATCCTGCACATAAAAAGATGTTCGATGGATGGAAAAAAGGATTGGAGTTTCTCTCTTTAGAAGGAGATGGGAATGACCTCAAAAAACATTATAAGTACATGATGTCCCTTCCGGAGGTCGAACCGTTTTTCCAGAAAATCCTGGATGAGGGTCTCTCCTTTCCCGAGTGGCAACAGTGGAATGCGGCCTACTTTTCTCACGGTTACCTGTTAATTATCACCCTGGATCCCTACCCTGAACCGGATATTTTAAAGAGATTTGCCAGGGTATTTGATCAAACCTACACACGGTTTCTCGACCTCCAAAAAGCTGAAAAACAGGCACGGGAATCTCAGATTCAGCTTGCACTTGAAAGGGTCCGTGCCCGAACGATGGCGATGCATAATAGTTCCGAACTGGGAGAAGTTGCTTCGGTTCTATTTGAACAGATCGGCTCGCTAACCTCTGCACCCGATCGATTCAACATTGGTATTATCAATGAAGAAAAGGAATACGTTGAATTATGGATCACCGATCAAAAAGGTCATCAGATTGCGACAAAGTTTGTAGCACATCCAAAGGATTCTCCGGAGATTGAAGAACTATTTCGGGTGTGGAAAAGCGATGCGACGGTCAGCGTCATGGACATTCACGGAGAAAGACTGGAAAACTACATTCGCTATATGGGCGGTAAATTGGGCATTCCATTTCGAAAAGACAGCGTAAAGGAACATCGATACATCACCAGTATCTCTTTTTCCCACGGATTGATCGGAATCACGACGCATCAGGAACCGGACTCAGAATCCATACAGATACTTAAACGCTTTGGAAAGGTTTTCCAGCAAACCTACACCCGATTTCTCGATCTTCAGAAAGCAGAACATCAGGCACGAGAGTCCGAAATCCAGCTGGCACTGGAACGGGTTCGTTCCAAAAGCATGGCCATGCATAAAAGTGAGGAGCTGGCCGATCTCTCCATGGAGCTGGTAAAGCAGGTGCAGGCTCTGGGAATCGAAACCTGGTTTTGCGCATTCAATATTTATGATGATCATCCGGATGGATCCCTCGAATGGGGCAGCAATGGGCAGGGCACGTTTCCAAAATACCGCACACCTCGAGAAGGAATCTTTTCACGCTATTATAAAGCCGGTCAGCGAGGTGAAAAACTCTTGATCAATGAGATCACCGAAGAGGAATGCCCCGCTCACTACAATTACCTGTGCAGCCTGCCGGGTGTGGGAGATCAGCTGCTCAAGATGAAAGATGAAGGAATCTCTTTCCCAACCTATCAGATTGACCACGTAGCCTACTTTAAATACGGGTATATCATCTTCATCACCTTCGAGCCGGTTCAGGAATCACACGACACGTTCAAACGCTTTGCCCGGGTTTTTGAGCAAAGTTATACACGCTTTCTGGATCTCCAGAAAGCTGAAGATCAGGCCCGCGAAGCAAAGATTGAAGCGGTATTGGAACGGGTCCGGGCACGCTCAATGGGAATGCAAAAAAGTGACGAACTCATCGAGGTTGTCAGAGAAATCGGCAAGGGCGCCCACGATTTGGGGATACAGCTCAACTATTCTCAAATTTTTACCGACTATACTCACGACCCGAAGACGGGAATTAATATCTGGGTGGATGCTGAGGAGCAAAATTACCTCGAAAAATTCCATATTCCTTATATCGACCATGTAATCACAAACGGTTTTTATGGGCCGTTAAATGAAGGACAGACATTTTTTGCCAATCAATACTCAAAGTCAGAGAAAGACAGCTATTTCAAACTGTTGTTTGAACATTCTGATCTGAGGGAGATTCCCCTGGAAAGAAAAGAACTGATTTTTGAGGCATCCGGATGGACACGGTTTACTGTGGTATTGGACGAATCCTCCCTGAATTTTGGCCGGTATGGTCTGGATCATTTCACAGACGAAGAAAAAGAGATTTTCATTCGATTTGGAAAGGTTTTTGGACAAGCCTACACCCGATTCCTGGATCTGCAAAAAGCAGAGGAGCAAGTACGGGAGGCTGAAATTCAGCTAGCACTGGAAAGAGTGAGAGCGAAAACCATGGCCATGAAAACCCAGACAGACCTGTTTGGTGTTGTGGAGTTGTTCGGTGATCAACTGGATGCTGTAGGCGTGAGGTTTGATGATGTGACAATCATTGATGGCCCCATTACAAAAGACAGAGACTGGGACTTGTGGAGTCATATACCGGGTGAAGACGGTTTCACGCGTAAAGTGCACATTCCCTACATCGATACCCCATACTTCACGAAAACAGCTGAGGCTGTAGAGGAATACGAAAAGACCGGCAATCCCATACAGGTTAAATCCTTCACGAAGAGTGAAAAGAATGAATTCCTGGATCACTATTTCAAGCATGCTCCTGCCATACCTAACGGGATTACCGAATCAATTTATGCAAATCCCGGATCGGTCATCGTTGACGCATTTTTGAAAGAGGTAACCGTTTCTCTGGTACGATGGGATCTTGAACCCTATACGGAAGAGGAACTTGAGATATTTGAACGTTTTGCTAAAGAATTCAGGCAAACCTATATCCGCTTCCTCGACATACAAAAATCTGAAGAACAGGCTCGCGAAGCGGAAATTGAAGCGGCCCTGGAACGGGTAAGATCCCGTTCACTTGCGATGCACAAACCCGATGAACTGCAGGACGTAGTGCGGGTAGTAGCTGAAGAATTAAAGAATACAGGTGTCATTCTTGACACGGGCGGTGCTGTAATATGTACATATTTTCAGGACTCTAAAGATGTAATACACTGGACCGCTACCGATGACTCCGCTCATCCATCCGTTCCCTATTTATTACCTTACTTCGAAGATGAATTATATGATGAAGCATGGGAATCCAAAAGCCGGGGAGACGACTATTTTGCGAAAGTATTTTCCCATGATGTAAAAAACGCATTCTTCAGTCATGCCTTTGAGCATTCTGATTACCGTCAGCTGCCCGATGAGTACAAAAAGATCATTTTAGATAGTAAAAACCATGGCATTGCGTGGGCCTGGTCAGAAAACTCGGCTATAATGATTCCCTCTATTCAGGGAGATCTGCCTACGGAAGAAGAAAAGAAAACCCTGATTCGTTTTGCAAAGGTGTTTGAGCAATCGTTTATTCGCTTTCTTGACCTCCAAAAAGCGGAACAGCAGGCACGGGAGGCTGAAATTGAAGCCTCACTTGAACGTGTTCGTGCCAGGAGCTTGTCAATGCAAAGCACTGAAGATATTGAATCTGCAACCATCGTCGTATTCAACGAGCTGAGCAGATTGGGTATTGATATGCAAAGATGCGGGATCACCCTTCTGGATGATACCCTGATCGCAGAACTCTGGTCCACAACCTTATCACGCGAGAGCAACAAAGTCATCGATATCGTTACCGGCCATATTGACTTCAGAATTCATCCAATCCTTGAGAAAATTTACTGGGATTGGAAAGAAAATAAGAGCTCTTCAAGCTTTAAAATGGTAGGAGATGAAGTACAAAAATACTACGACATCATTGAAAAACAGCCGGACTACAATTTTCCAAAAGTAGACGACTATCCAGCTCAACAGGTTATTCAAACATTCAATTTTAATGAAGGAGAGATATTCGTCTTTACCGAAACGGAGTTACCGGCTGAGGATAAAAAAGTGCTGCATAGGTTTTCCAAAGTTTTTGAACAAACCTATACACGCTTCCTTGACCTCCAGAAATCAGAAGCACAGGCCCGGGAAGCAAAAATTGAAGCCGCACTCGAAAAAGTGCGGTCCCGATCCATGGGTATGCAGTCGAGTGATGAGCTGCCCGAAGTGGCCAACCTTCTGTTTTTGGAAGTGCAGGGACTGGGTATCCCCGCCTGGAGCTGCGGATACAATATCCTGAATGAGGATCAAAAAACAGCTGAAGCCTGGATGAGCAGCGAAGGTGTACTACAGGAACCTTTCACTCTTCGATTATTTGGCGAGGCTTCTTTTGATGAAATGGGTCAGTTTATCCTCGGTGATGACAGCATGCTGGTCCAGGAACTTGGCGATAAAGCACTGGAAGAGCATTATGAGCATATGAAATCCTTCCCGGATCTGGCTCCTACGTTTGAAAATATTGAATCACAGGGACTTTCACTACCCACCTATCAGATCAATCATCTGTGCAAGTTTACGCATGGTTTTCTCCTCTTCATCACCTATGAGCCGGTTCCGGAAGCTCACTCTATTTTCAAACGCTTTACGAACGTCTTCGACCAGACCTACACGCGCTTTCTGGATCTAAAAAAAGCAGAGAAACAGGCGAGAGAATCTCGTATTGAAGCGGCTCTGGAGCGAATCCGGTCCAGAGCGTTGGCCATGCAGTCTTCTGACGAATTAAAAGACGTGGCAAATGAGCTTCGCACTCAAATGGGACTGCTCGGCCAGAAAAATCTGGAGGTGTGTGCCATTCATCTGTATGACCTCCATGAGGACCACTTTGAGTCCTGGGGTGCCATGCATCCGCCTGGCAATGATGACAAAATCCTGCAGTCAATGGCTCTTTTCCCGAAAACCGGGAGCCTGATCGTTGAGGAGATGATGGATCTTTATGCCTCGGATGAGACGGATTATGTCCTGGTCAATGAAGGTGAAAAATCAAAGCAGTGGCTTGAACTGATGAAAGAGCATGCTCCGGAGATATACCGGCACCTTTTAAAAGGCTTGGCTGACATTGCCGCAGGCAAATTGAAAGCCTTTTGGGCCATGTCGGAGTTTTCCGGCGGAGCGCTGATCATGGTCACCTACTCCTATCCGGATGAGGATTCCAGAAACCTATTGCGCAGAACAGCGAGGGTGTTCGGCCTTGCCTACAAACGTTTCAAAGATCTTAAGAAAGCTGAAGAACAGGCTCGCGAAGCTCAAATTGAAAATGCGCTGGAGAAAGTACGGTCCAGATCACTAGCCATGCAGAGTCCCGATGAACTGGTTGACGTTGTTCAGCTGCTTCGGGAAGAGATGGGGAACCTGGGCGTGGAAGAACTGGAAACCAGCTCCATTTTTATTCATGACCAGGAAAGTGACAGCACTCAATGCTGGTTTACCATCAAAAACTCTGAGGATCCTGAAAAAGCCGTAACAGATCGGATTATCATCAACCTGAAAGATACCTGGGTTGGCAGCCAGATGGACCAGTTTTACCGGTCATCGGATAATCAGACCTCCGTACTCATGAAAGGCGAGCAGCGCAGGGAATGGATCCAATACTGCGAGGAAAGATCCGAGCATTTTGAGACCATCGGCTTTTACGGGGAGTCCATTCCCGATCGAACCTATCACCTCTACAAATTCTCAACAGGGTTCCTGGGCGCCGCTTCACCCGGTGAAATTTCAGACGAAAGCTGGGACTTGTTGAGACGTGCAACCGGCGTGTTTTCTTTTGCCTACACCCGTTTCAGGGATCTTCAGAAAGCTGAGGAGAGCGCACGCCGGGCCCGGCAGCAGGCATCACTGGACCGTGTGCGGGCCGATATCTCCTCCATGCGTTCGGCCGAAGACCTTAACCGAATCACACCTCTGGTCTGGAATGAGCTGAAGACCCTTGGCATACCCTTTATCCGGTGCGGCGTATTTATCATTCACGAGGATGAAAAACAGGTGGAGGTCTATCTCTCCAAACCCGACGGCACCTCTCTGGCGGTGATGCATCTCCCCTTCGACTCCAGTGAGCTTGCAAGCCAGACTGTAAGCGCCTGGCAAGAAAGAAGTGTATATACCAATCATTGGACACGGGAAGAGTTTCTCAGCTGGGGACGGTCGATGATTGAGCAGGGACAAGTCCCGGACCTGAAATCGTATCAGGGCGCAGAAGAAGCCCCGGAAACCCTGCATCTGCACTTTATCCCATTTAATCAGGGAATGCTTTATGTCGGTTCGACCCGACCGCTCAACAATGATCATATCAGCCTCTCAGAATCGCTTGCCAAAGCTTTCTCCATCGCCTATGCACGGTACGAAGATTTTGTACAGCTGGAGAAAGCGAAAACCCGAATTGAAAAAGCTCTCGTCGAACTCAAGGCTACGCAGGAACAGCTCGTACAGCAGGAAAAACTCGCCTCGCTTGGCCAGCTCACCGCCGGCATCGCGCACGAGATCAAGAACCCGCTCAATTTTGTGAATAATTTCTCGGATGTGAGTATTGAGCTGGTTGAGGAAGCGAGGGAGGAGATTTTGGCAAAGAAGACAAATTTAAGAAAGGAGACGGACCAAAATCCCCTCTTGAGAGGGGACGGCATTGCCGAAGGCGATGCCAGGGGTGTGTCTGATGGGGCTGAGGATCGTGACCTACCACAAAATCCTGAAATTGATTCAAATTCGTCGAACAAATCCCTCAATCCCCTCTCAAGAGGGGATGCTGAATCCGGCCCCCAAATGGATCTTATCCTCGAAATCCTGGACGACATCGAATCCAACCTTCGCAAAATCCATGAACATGGCACACGGGCCGACGGCATCGTCAAATCGATGCTTCAGCACAGCCGGGGCGGATCCGGAGAGTTGGAACCAACTGATCTCAACTCCCTGGTAAAAGAGTATGTAAACCTGGCGTTTCACGGTATGAGGGCCGGCAAAGAGCCGATCAATGTGGAAATCGATCTCGATCTGGATGGGAATGCAGGTGAAATCCCTCTGATTAATGAAGATTTTTCACGTGTACTTGTAAATCTCTGTAACAATGCATTTGATGCGATGAGGGAGAAGGAAAAGCTGACCGGCGACGGAAGACCGGTGACGGAAAAGTCCCTCCGTCAGCCGACGGAGGTGGGGGATGACACTGGGCCTGGCTACAACCCCAAACTCACTATTCGCACACGAAGATCAGCCAACTCCGTCTCCATCGAAATCGAAGACAACGGTCCCGGTATTCCCGACGAGATCAAGGACAAAATCCTGCAGCCGTTTTTTACCACGAAGAAAGGCACTCAGGGTACCGGGCTGGGGCTCTCAATCACCAATGATATTATAAAAGCACATGGAGGATTATTTGACTTGCGTTCCTCAGCGAACAGAGGTACAATATTCACAATCAAACTACCTGCATGAAATCAATATCCATCCATGGCACCTCTCCAGATGAAATCCGTTCCGCATTGAAACAATGCCTGTCTAATGGATTTTCACCCACGCTGGCATTTGTTTTTATGTCCATTAAACAAGACAGAAAAAAAGTCAGGCAGCTGCTTGGTCAGCACAACATTGACATTTTTGGGGTTACGTCATGCGGTGAATTTATAAATAATCATCAAAGTGAAGGCGAAATTGTGATCATGCTCCTGGATCTGGACCGGGACACCTATTCAGTTCTTTTTGAGGATATTGGCAACAGAACGATTGAGAGTGCAGCCAACATGTTGGCCGAAAAATCCCTGCAGACATTTTCCAATCCATGCCTGATTCTTTGCAGTACAGGCGTAACCGATAATGGGGAATTTTTTGACGGAATGACACTGGTTCACAGCCTGGAACAGGCGCTTGGTCCGGAACGAATCTTCTTTGGCGGGATGGCCGGAGATGATATGAGCTTGACGGGTACGCGGGTGTTCTCAAATGAGAGTGAAACAGACTACGGTATCATTGCCGCCGTACTGAATGCGGACCGCGTGTCGTTGACCGGAATGGCTATAACCGGCTGGCAGCCTATGGGTATTTCCAGGAAAGTGACAAAGAGTGAGGGGAAATTACTATATACCATAGATGATAAGCCCGCTGTTGAGATGTATCTCAAATACCTGGGTAAAGCCGATATGGCGAATAACCGTGAATTTGAGTTGTTGGATGAACTTTCATTCAGCTATCCCTTTATTGTTGAGCGTGACGAAAGCGGTGAAACGCTGATTAAATCACCCATAAGTATTGATCACGATGAACGTGCACTGGTCATGGATATAGAGATGCAGGAAGGAGACGTATTTTGCTTTTCCATGCCTCCGGATCTGGATATCTCCCAAAGGATTATAGATGAAGCTGAACAAATAAAAAGTGAAATGAATGCAGATCGTGCAGATTCCTTGCTTATATTTTCCTGTGCCGGAAGACCCCCCGTTCTCGGTCCGCTTGTAACAATAGAGAATGAAGGCCTGACAAATGTATGGAATAGTCCTATGGCGGGTTTCTTTACCTATGGAGAATTTGGAAGAGTCAAAAATGGGCGCCAGCACTTTCACTCCACTGCATGCTGCTGGGTGGCATTGAATGAGAAGACGTAAAAAAATTAAATCTTACCCTGAACATAATTTAACAGAAACCTATGAAAGTGTTCATTGAACTGTGGAAAGCCAAAGATGCCTGGAAAAATCTGTCAATGGCCGAGCGACAGGATTATGTCGCACAAATAGGTCCTGTGATGGAGGATCTGATCAGCAGAGGGGCTGTCATAGAAGCCTGGGGAATGAACGAAGACGAAACAGATTACAAATCAGAATACGATTTCTATGCGATAACCAAACTGCCCAATGATGAAATGTTGAAAGAATTTCAATCGATTGTAGAGTCTGCAGGATGGTACGACTATTTTGAACAGGTGAATCTGTCCGGATCAATAATGTCGCCCAACGAGGTCATTGCTAAAATGCTGGAACTGTAATTTCTTTTAATTAAATGAAAGCAAAAACAATCACAGGAAATTCACCAGCGGAAATAGAGGCTGCTCTTGAAGAAAGCACAAAAGATGGGTTCAAGCCGACGCTTGTGATCATCACCCTGACAAACACGGATTACGCTGAAACCATACAGTCTTTATTCGACCTAAAGGGAATTGCCATTTTCGGGATTACTACATCCCAGAAGTTCACCTCGCATGGAATGCAATCAGAAGATCTCGTAGCCATGTTACTGGATTTAAAACCGGATTATTTCCGTATAGTTTTAAACGATTACCGAGAATCACCTCCTTATGAAACAGGTTTTCAGACGGGAATAACCGGAAAAAACGTGTTTAATAATCCGGGCTTTATCATATCCCCTATTGATTTTAAAATGTCAGGAGATGAACTGATCAGAGGATTAACAGATGCGGCAGGAAAGGATGCAACAATTATGGGCGGGGTTGCCGGAAATCCCGAAGATTTCTCAGGTGTTCTATTCACAAACGGCTCATCCAGCAAAGGTGGATTGCTGGCATTAATTATAGACCAGGATCAAATAACATTTAGCGGATTAGCTGTATCTGGGTGGAAACCGGTTGGAACAGCCAAAAAAGTTACCAAGAGCGAAGGCTCCTGGATTTTTACCATCGATGACGAACCGGCAATGAATGTCATCCGGAGATTTTTGGGTGATGAAATGATCAATTCCGAAAAGCTAGGTACCGGATTGTTGCCATCAGATCTGGGCTATCCCTTACAGTTTCAAAGAGCATCGGGGAGTGCCATCATGAAACCTGTGCTCTTCTGGAGAACTGCCGATCAATCCATCATGGTTGGTGGCGAAGTTAAGGAAGGAGAGCTTTTTCGATTCTCTCTGCCGCCGGATTTTGATTCAATTGATACTGTAGTCGAAAGCACCCGAATCATCAAGGAGGAAAGTATGCCTGATGTAGATGCGGTGCTCATCTTTTCATGCGTAGGCAGGCTGGGTTCATTCGGGCCAATGATTACGACTGAAATTGAAGGAATTGCTTCTACTTGGAACAAACCCATGCTTGGTTTTTTCTCATTGGGTGAATTCGGAAAGCTGGATGAGGGGCCGTGTGAATTTCACGGTACAACTGTAAGTTGGGTCACATTAACCGAAAAACAACAATCCTAACAAAAAAAGATGAAACCAGGTATGATTAAAGTAAGCGTATTTTATCCAAACGAGGAAGGCAAAACGTTTGATATGGCCTACTACCTTGACAAACATGTACCATTGGTGTCAAAAACGCTGGGGGCAGCACTCAAGGATTCAAGTTATGAAAAGGGACTTGCCGCAACGGAACCGGATACACCTGCACCATATGTGGCCATCGCCAGCCTGTACTTCGAGTCGATGGAAGAGTTCGGAAAAGCTTTTGAACAAGCTGCACCGACTTTGATGGCCGACCTGCCCAACTTTACCGATATCGAGCCGGTTGGCCAGATCAGCGAAGTGATGGGTTAAAGAGCCTATTTTTAAATTTCACACAAAAAGTGAGTCTTCATGATTGCAAAATCCATCAAAGGTAAATCACCTGATGAGATTCAGGTTTCTCTGGAAAAGAGCATGAGCGACGGGTTTTCACCCACTCTGGCGATTGTGTTTTTGTCTGTATCGCAAGACAGACAGGCCGTTTCCAAACTGCTGGACCAAAAAGGGGTTGCCGTTTTTGGTTCTACCACGAACGGAGAGTTTACCGACGAAACGCCGGAGTCAAAATCAATTGCCATACTGCTTCTTGATATGAAGCCTGAACAATTCCGTATTTATCATTGTGAGTTTGAGTCAGACAATTATCGGAAATCTGCAGGTAAACTTGCCAGGGAGGCAAAAAACGAATTTTCTGAGGTCGGTTTTCTCCTGGCAATCAGTCACGCTGCAACGGACGGTGAACAGGTGCTGCTGGGGCTGCAGGATGTTGCCGGTGAGAATATCAATGCATTTGGAGGAGCGGCCGGGGATGATTATCAATTTGAGGAAACGTTTGTTTTTACCAACGGCTGGGAAAGCAATAAAGGAATGGTCTTGATTGCAATCGATGAGTCAAAAATAAAGATGAAAGGAATAGCCACATGTGGCTGGAAAGCTGTCGGTACGGAAAAGACCGTAACCAAAAGCGAGGGTAATCACGTATTTACTATCGACGGATCTCCTGCACTCGATATTACCACAAAATATGGGGGACTTGAAAATGTCACGCCCGATAATAAAGACTTGCTCATGGAACTTGCTGCCAATTTTCCATTGCAATTACAGCGTGAAATGGGTGATCCGGTGATGCGGCCTCCATTGGTAGTTGACTGGGATGATCACTCCTACTACACCAGCGGCACGGTACCGCAGGGGTCGAAAATCCGTTTTTCCGTTCCTCCGGACTGGGATGTGATGGAAAAGGTGGTGAAAGGTGTACAAAACCTGAAGAACACAGAAATGCCTGAAGCTGATGCCCTTGTCGTGTTCAGCTGCGCTGGACGAATACTCTCATTTGGACCCATGATGAATGTCGAAATTGAAGGCATTAAGGAAGTCTGGAATGTGCCCTTGGCGGGCATGTTTTCAAACGCTGAACTGGGCAGGATGTCGGGCGGAAATCTGGAAATGCATAATCTGACAACCTGCTGCGTGGCATTAATGGAAAAATAGTTGAAAGACCTGCCGAATTTTATAAACATGAAACGGGTAATACGATTCATGGGATCACTACTTAACACCATCGGGTTATATGAAAGCTAAAACCATAAAAGGGGAGTCCACAAAAAACATTCAATCAGCCCTGGATCAAATTATGGCAGACGGCTTCAGGCCTTCTTTAGCCATCGTATTTATGTCCGTTAAACAAGACATTGAAGCTGTTTCCGGAATACTAGACGAAAAAAAAATACAGATTTTCGGTGCGACTACGGCGGGTGAATTTATTGATGGTGAAATCGAGGAAGGCAGTATCGCCATGATGTTAATCGATCTGAATCCGGCTTATTTTAAGCTGGAATTTATTGAAATAGACCAGGAAAATACCGTTGAAGACGCAAGAGAACTGGGTGTACTTGGGAAAAGTACTTTTCAGAATCCGGCCTTAATAATCGCCACCGGAGGTATATATATTGATGGCGATCACATTATGCACGGCATTACAAAAGGCTTCGGAGAACCTGTTTCGCCGGTTAAAGGAGAAGCAACCCTGTTTGGAGGTATGGCAGGAGACGATTTAATAGCTGAAAAACCCATTGTTTTTACCAATGGGAAAAGTAAAGACAACGCATTGCTGGCTCTTATAATTGACGAAGACAAAGTAGATGTTAGAGGCATAGCCTCCTGTGGATGGAATGCCATTGGCACGACGAAAACTGTGACAAAAAGCAAAGGCAATATTGTCTACACCATAGATGATAAACCTGCATTGGACATGCTAATGAAATATCTTGGAGTTGAGGTGAAACAAGAAGATGAAAAGGGCATCGTTGCATTTCTTAATTCCTGGTATTATCCCCTGCAATTGGAACGTGACAATGGAGATACCGTGATTCGTGCCACCAGATTTGCCAATAATGACGACCGTTCGCTGATTTGTACAGGAAGTGTGCCTCAGGGGTCCAAGATCAAATTTGCGTTTCCTCCGGATTTTGATGCCATAGAAACCGTTGTTTCTGAATGTGCCGGTATCAAAGATGATGCAGAACAACAAGCCGATGCATTGATTATGTTCTCATGTGTAAGCAGACATTTATCCTTTGGAGAGTTAATTAAAGAGGAAATAGAACAGGTACAACATATCTGGGATGCACCTATGGCCGGTTTTTTTACATATGGCGAATATGGAAAATCAAAAATCGGCAACAATGAATTTCATAACAACGCCTGCTGCGTGGTAGCGCTAAAAGAGAAGTAATTGAATCCACACCTCAAACATATCATCGAACTTCTGGATAAAACAGAATCACTTTCTGACGAACAGAAAGAAGAGATAGTTGGATCATTGAAAAGTGCCGATAAAGAGCTGACGATCCTGGAATTCAAGCTCGACCGCACGGAGAAAGTAAAGCGAACCACCGCCATTCTTCTGGAAGAGACCATCGAAGAGCTCGAACAAAAGCGAAGAGCGATTGAAGAGGCCATGTCTGAACTCAAAGCCACGCAGGATCAGCTGGTGCAACAGGAAAAGCTGGCTTCTCTTGGACAGTTGACGGCCGGCATCGCGCACGAAATCAAAAACCCGCTCAATTTTGTGAATAATTTTTCGGATGTGAGTATTGAGCTCATTGAGGAAGCGAGGGAGGAGCTGGTTGAGGAAGTGAAAAGGCAGACGTCAGACGTGAGACGTGAGACGGGAAAGTCCCCCTTCGAAGGGGGAAGTGAGCAGGGGGAGGAAGAGGAGTCAACCGGTGACCAAAATCTCTCCACTATCCTCGAAATCCTCGACGACGTCAAACTTAATCTGAAAAAAATCCACGAGCACGGGACCCGCGCCGATTCCATCGTGAAATCCATGTTGCAGCACTCCCGCGGCGGGGATGGCAAGCCGGAGCCGACCGACCTCAATGCCCTGCTAAAAGAGTACGTCAATCTCGCCTTCCACGGTATGCGTGCCGGCTCCGAGCCAATTAATGTAGATATTGTTCTTAATCTGGACGAATCCATCGATGAGGTCCCGCTGATTGCCGAAGACTTCAGCCGGGTCATTTTGAACCTGTGTAATAATGCATTTGATGCGATGAGGGAGAAAGAGAAGCAGTCAGCCGGCAGCGCTCAGCCGTCAGACACGTACACCCCTAAACTCACTATACAAACCCAAAAATCCGGCAGCTCCGTAACCATCGAAATCGAAGACAACGGCCCTGGGATTCCCCTCGAAATTAAAGACAAAATTCTTCAGCCGTTTTTCACCACTAAGAAGGGTAAGGAGGGAACCGGGCTGGGGCTTTCAATTACAAATGATATCATAAATGCCCATGGCGGGTCCCTCCAAATTCTTTCGGAAAGAGATCAGTTCACAAAATTTATTATTACATTAATACTTAAATAATGGGAAAAACTATGAAATTCTTGGTTGTGGACGATGAGCAGGATGTGGAGATGCTGTTCAGACAAAAATTCCGTAAAGAAATACGAAAGGGGCTGGTAGAGATTGAATTTGCATTTTCGGGGGATGAGGCCATTGAAATTCTAAAGAGCAACGATCCGCCTGAGGTAGTCTATATTTTTTCCGATATCAACATGCCGGGAATGTCAGGACTTGAACTGCTTGAAAAAGTAACCGAAGAGTTTCCCAATATTAAAGTGAGTATGATCTCTGCCTACGGAGATCAGGACAACTACAACAGAGCAATAGAGTCCGGGGCCAAAGCATTTTTTACCAAGCCAATCGACTTTAATTCCCTGAAGGAAGAAGTATACCAGCACATCGATGAATAATACCTCTTGTTAAACAAAGCAACCATGAGACAACACAAAATTCTAGTAGTAGACGATGAGCCGGATCTGCAAATGCTGATGCTCCAAAAATTCAGGTCCAAGGTTCGCTCCCAGGAGTATGAATTCTTTTTTGCGGAAGACGGCCGTGAAGCACTGAACAAGCTGGAAGAAAATCCGGACCTGAACCTGATTCTTAGCGACATCAATATGCCCAAGATGGACGGGCTCACGTTGCTCACCGAGCTTCAGCAACTCGAACGATTCGACATTAAAACCGTTATGGTGTCGGCTTACGGTGATATGGAGAATATTCGAACAGCCATGAACCGCGGAGCCTACGATTTTGTAACCAAGCCTATCGATTTTACGGATCTTGAAAAGACCATCGAAAAAACACTTCGGGAGGTGAACCAGTACCTTAAGGCAAAAGAGATGGAGGAACAGCTCGAATCCCTGAATTATGACCTGGACATGGCTGCCAGAATTCAGCAGAAACTACTTCATCAGGATTTTCCCGTTTTCCCCGCTGACAGCCGGTTCAATATATTTGCAAACATGATTGCCGCTAAACACGTTGGCGGTGACTTTTATGACTTTTTCAAATTTGACGATGATCATCTCTCCTTCTTTATCGGCGACGTGGCCGGAAAAGGGATGCCCGCAGCCATCTACATGGCTGTATGCCGAACCATGCTGAAAGCGATCGGATCGGAAGTGAAAGACCCGGCCGAGTGTATTACCAAGGTGAATAATATGCTCATCCCCGAAAGCGATATTTCCACTTTTGTGACCGTTTTTTACGGACTTCTGAATATTAAAACCGGAAAACTGTCCTACTGCAACGGCGGCCATAACCTGCCCTATATCCTCCGCTCGGATGGAACCGTAGATGAGCTTAATAATGTTGGCGGACTGCTTTTGGGCAAATTTGAGGATGCCCCCTACGATCAGGACAGCATTGATCTTCATCCGGGAGATAGCATTGTCACCTTTACGGACGGTGTAACCGAAGCGGAGAATGAAAATCAGGAGTATTACGACGAGGAACGGCTAATCAGGTACCTGGAAAACAAATCTTCCAAAAACCTTGGATCGCTTGTCAAAGGCCTGTTCCTTGAGGTAATGAAATTCTCCGGGACAGCTATACAGTCAGACGATATTACCGTCTTATCTGTTCAGTACCAGGGTACGGAAGCGGCTGAAGAAGAAAAAGAAGACTGATTCGAAACCCGGATTAGTCCTGATACGCAGCAACGGCCTCGTCAACATTTTTGTAATGATCAAACACCGTGATCAGCTTGGTAACCATCAGCAGGCTCTCAATCCGGTCTGATGCTCCGCAGATTTTCAGGTCACCGCCCGCTTTTCTCAGGGTAGTCAGAGAAGTTATCAGAACGCCAAGCCCAGATGAATTCATAAACTTTACCTTGCTAAGATCTCCCACTACGTTGGTCTTGTCTTTCTCAATCAGGCTTTTTATTTCATCGTGAAAAGCCGTTGCAGCCGGCCCTCCCATCACATTCCCTTTAAGTGTAAGAATTACTGTATTATACCTTTCAGAAACCGAATATTTCATGATGTACCCCTGTAAACCTTGGTGTTATGATTTTTTGAACCACATGAATCGTGCCTGAACTAAATAACAAAATATTTTTTCATATGCTCCTATAAATTCTTCCTTACTGAAAAATCCGCACCCTTTCCGAACTCATCAGACACCATCCCTTTGTTTCATCAGCTCTATATCAAATCCAGTATCCATGTCGCTTTGGCTGTTACTGCTTTTACAGTGATTACGATGCTGGAATTTAACCTCCCCATATCTGCAGCACTGCTCTTTTTTATCTTTTTTTGTACCGTTGTAGCATACAACGGGATCAAATACCTGTACATTCTCAAAAATCTCACCCGCCCGTTCAGCACCGGCATGGTTTCCATTGGAGCCATTTCGCTTTTTTCACTTTTAGGTGCCGCCGTTTCAGCACGTTTTATCAATCCAGTGGCCCTGGCAGCATCAGTCATCCCCGGGTTTCTTTCAGTATCCTATGCCCTGCCGCTCCACCGCAGGCTTAAAGGACTTCGCCAGGTTTATGGGCTTAAAATTTTTGTGATCGGCCTGGTTTGGGCTTTTGTTACGGTTCTGCTTCCCTTTGCGCAAACACACGGATCTGCATTTCCGGATCCCGAAATCCTTGCTGCGTTTCTGCAGCGACTCCTGTTTGTTATTGCGCTGACTATTCCGTTTGATATTCGCGATAGAGCCAGTGATCCCGAGTCTCTTGGCACGATTCCCATGATCTTCGGCAACCGTAACGCTATCCTTTTAGGCAGTTCCCTTCTGTTTGTATCACTATTGATAGAACTGCTTTTTCGGGAAAACCCGTTACCCGAAGTGATGCTGCACACGCTGATAATTTTATTGACGGGTGGACTACTCTGGAAATCAATTCACCGCCATACGGATAATCTTGCCTCGTTCTGGGTCGAGGGCATTCCCATACTATGGGTTCTATTGTTTCTCTTGCTTCGTTTTCTCAATCCGTAATTTCAGAAATGATCGGATTGGGAATCTCAATGATGAGATTTTTGGTGCCGGTAATCAATAAGTTATTAGACTCACATCTTTATAAATGCATGACAGCCGGTTTCAAAAGTTCTGCAATTTTGCTTTAATTGAATTCAAATACAGAACCTTTTTAAAGAACTGTTATGCGGAAAAAAATTCTGACCTACGATAATGATGAAATACGGGTTACCTACGACATCAAACGCTGCATCCATGCCGCGGAATGCGTGAAAGGACTGCCAACGGTTTTTGATCCGGATAAAAAACCGTGGATACAGCCGGAACATGAATCGGCGGAAAAAATCGCGAACGTAATTGAACGGTGTCCGACCGGTGCGCTTCACTATGAGATGAAGAAATCAGACCAAAGCGAAAAACCGTCATCCAAAAACAGGATCCGGCTGAATGCAGACGGACCGGTCTACTTTTTCGGTGATATTGAAGTACAGGATCATGATGGAAATGTAGTGCTCGAAGACACCCGCTTTGCCCTTTGCCGCTGCGGAGGCTCCGCCAATAAGCCTGCCTGCGACAATTCCCACAAGAAACTGGACTGGAAAGCAGATGCCGGTGCAGATAAATCAAAAATGCCCGAAGCTGAAAGTGATCAGCACGAAAGGCTCCTGGTAAAGCTGATGAAAAACGGACCCGCTATTCTAGGGGGTACTTATACGATGGAATCTAGTGAAATCGGGGAAGTAACATCCGATAGGGGCGTGGCACTTTGCCGCTGCGGGGCTTCATCAACCAAACCGTTTTGTGACGGATCGCATAAAGACGTAGGATTTGAAGGATAAGTCCATCGTATAACCGCATAGAGTAATGAGATGTTTAAGCCTTATGCATTGTTAGCATCAGCTCATATGCACACAACATGATCAAGGGTTCAAAGTGAAAGCTAAAACTCAACTACTTACCGGAGCAGTATTGATGGCGCTGGCTGTTGGGTTTGGTGCATTTGGTGCACATGTGGTTGAAGGGATTTTAACGCCCGAACGTTTTGACGTTTATCAAACCGCTGTTCAGTATCACTTTTATCATGCACTGGGGCTGCTACTCATCGGGGCCGTCTCACTCTATATCGGAGAATCAACATGGTTCTCAAGAAGCGGCTACTGCCTTCTGGCCGGAGTTTGCATCTTTTCCGGCACCCTCTACATGTTGACACTCACCGATACCGGTTGGCTGGGAGCCATTACACCCATTGGCGGAGTGGCATTTATACTGGGATGGGTTTTCTTTGCAATCGGTGTTGCCGCGGAGGCACGGAATCAAGTGTGATAAGGAAAACTGACGGCAGACGGAGGACCGAAGACCGGGGAGCAGCCCCCTTTTACAACTCCACTGGGCTCTTGATTAAGGCAGGGGCCTTCTGCCTGTTCGCTAAGCTTCGGCAAACTCACAATGATTTCACTCTGGCACCACACTGCGCTCTCAGCGCATCCACCGCGCCCCCTGCGGTTATACCTGGTCGATATGTAGTTAGGGAAAAGCTGACGGCAGGCGGAGGATCGTGTCAATCACATCAAAATTCCGACGTCAGCCGTCTGACATTTGACGTTTAACGTCTTCCCCTTGCCTCCAGGGATTAATTGGACAAATCTTCCCAATTTGAGTTAATTGAAAGAAAAATGTCAAATCACCTGAATCATGAAAAAATCAACCCTGTTTATTCTGCCTGTCATCTTTTTGTTCATTCCGAATCAGCTTCTTGCACAAAATGAAGTGGAGCGTGAGCGGCTTTCCCTGCAAGGCTTGCAGGAGTTCGGCTTTACGGCAAACATCGAAGGAAGCCGCGATGTGGCAGACAGTGAGGAGCTCACCCCCTCGGTAATCCGGCAGCAGTCTGTGAACCGGCTCATCGAATCGGGTATCCGTTATGTTTCGGATGAGGAAGTACGCTCATCTGCCGACATCCCTTTTCTCTACATGCACATCAACACCATGCAGCTGGAGAACGGCCTGGTTCCCTTCTCAATACAGCTCAGGCTTTATCAGCCCGTAAAACTTTCTCTGAACCGCGACCTGCAGACTTCAGCCAGCACCTGGGAAAACGGGATGGTAGGGATTGTTTCATACGACAGGCTTGCTACCATAAACCGTGCGGCCGACGACCTGCTGCAGGATTTTATTGACGACTACAAGAGGGCCAATCCGGGGTTGCGATAAAATATTTTTACATACCGGGCATGTGCCGATAAATATCTACTCCCTACCTTATCTGCATGAGCAATGTGCACAAAATTCTTTTCATTTTACTGATTTCTTCTGCCTGGCTATCCGCCTTCACAGCTCTTCATGCAGAACAGGCAATACAGCCAGGTGAGTCCGATAGCGACTACACCATTCGGGCATACAGGCTCCCGGAAGATGAATCCATGAGGCTCGACGGATTGCTTACCGAGTCTTTCTGGAAAAATGTACCGGCTATAACGAATTTCACACAGCAGGACCCACAGGAGGGCGGCCAACCCACTCAGAAGACGGAAATCTATGTCGCATACGATGAGTCCAATCTTTACATCGGTGCCATGCTCTACGACAGCTCACCGGATCAGATACTGGCCTATCAAAAGCGCCGTGATCAGGGACTGGGAGCCGATGACCGTTTTATGTGGATTTTGGACACCTTTAACAGTGGGCGGAATGCATATTTTTTTGAAACAAACCCGGCTGCGCTGAGAGGTGACGGCCTATTGACAGTTGGTCAGGGCAGAAACCTGAATAAGGCCTGGGACGGCATCTGGGACGTCAGAACAAATATCAGTGATGAAGGGTGGTCGGTTGAAGTGGTTATTCCATTCAGATCCCTCGACTTTGATCCTCAGAATTCAACATGGGGCATCAACTTTCAGCGAACCGTTCGCAGGGATAACGAAGAAATCTTGTGGGCGGGGTGGAGAAGAAACCAGGGGCTCTTCAGGCCACAGAACGCAGGCTTGCTGACGGGAATAACAGGTATTTCCCAGGGTTTGGGACTTGAAGTGAAACCATATTTTACCGCTAACAGGAACGTCTCTCAACCTTTAAATGAAGCCAAATTTACAGACTCATCCGCAGATGCCGGATTTGATGTTTCATACAGCTTTACTCCCAGTATCCGGGCTTCATTAACCATCAATACCGATTTTGCTGAAACGGAGGTGGATCAGCGGCGGGTCAATCTAACGCGTTTTCCGCTTCGATTTCCTGAGCAGCGGGATTTTTTCCTGGAAGGATCCGGCATTTTCAGTTTTGCACCTGCAAGCGGCATCGAACCTTTTTTCAGCCGCCGCATTGGCCTTTCGGGGGGACAGCCTGTTCCTATAACCGGCGGACTGCGCATTTTAGGCCGTGAAGGAAATACAAATCTTGGTTTTTATCAGATTCGCACAGCCGAGAATGATTTTACCCCAGCAGAAGATTTTACTGCTGCAAGAATATCGCAGAACATTTTTTCCGAGAGCTCGGTGGGCCTGATTTACACGCGCCGCGGTTCCTCAGATAATGGTGCAGGTGAAACCGGTCATACTCTGGGTACAGACCTTGAACTTGGCACATCATCATTTTTAGGAGATAAAAATCTTCAGTTCCAGGCCTTTTTCGTATGGCATAACCGGGGAAGCCAGGTATCATCAAGTGATTTCCTGGATCGTACCAGTCGCGGAGTTCGGCTCAGTTATCCAAACTTCCCATTTTCAGGTTCCGTCTCATACAGAGAGTTTGGATCTGCCTTTGACCCTGAAGTTGGTTTTACGCCACGCAACGGGTTCCGAAGGCTCCAGCCTAACGCAAACTACAGATGGGTGTTTCCGGATAACAGAATACTTAGACAGTGGGAAGTGGGAGTACGATATGAGTATCTTACAAACCTCGATTTCGAACCGGAAACCATTGTATACAGATTTACTCCTGTTGAGGTGGAGTTTGAAAGCGGTGAACAGATTCAATTCAGTGTTGAAAGAAATTTCGAACAGATCTTTGAAAGCTTTGATATTCTTCGCGATGGAACGGTGATCATTCTGCCGGGCGAATACACGAATTGGGGATTACGGACAGAATTCAACACAGCCAGGTTTCGAAAGATTTCAGGGGGCATCGAGTACAACTACGAGGGTTTCTGGACCGGTACACGTGATGGACTTCAGCTGCGGGGTACCGTTCGTCCCTACCGGGGATTTAACCTCTCTGGCAGTTGGTCGCGAAGCCATGTAGAGCTTCCCGGCGGCACCTCTTTCACCACCAACCTTTTTGTATTTCGCAGCAATCTGGATTTTACGCCCGACATTGCCTTTACACAGATACTACAGTATGATGATGTCAGTGATCTGGTTGGTTTCTACAACCGGTTCAGATGGACGCTCACACCGGGCTCCGATCTTTTTCTTGTATATACAAGAAACTGGATCGATACCGGTAACCGGCTTCAGGCAATTGAATCCCGGGCAGCTGTAAAGCTCAATTACACACACCGGTTTTGACAAACACCCTCAACTTCATTCACAGTTCATCCTCATTCACAGTCCATCCTCATCCACAGTTCTACTGTGGATGATCACTGGGCAGCTCCGCTGCCCGGCTCCCAGTCCACCAGTAAGCCAGCACCATGCACATAGAACAATTCCGAAATTTCTGCCTCTCCTTTCCAGGCACCACCGAAGAATTTCCATTTGATGAGCGTACCCTGGTATTCAAGGTAATCGGAAAAATGTTTGCCCTTTGCGATGTAGACCAGTTCGAAAGCATCAACCTGAAATGCGACCCCGTTCAAGCCCTGGAACTGCGCGAAACGTATCCGGGCACGGTTATTCCCGGTTATCACATGAACAAAAAACACTGGAATACGGTATTCATGCAGCACAATCTCCCCGATGATCTGATAATGGAGTGGATCACCGATTCCTACAATCTCGTTGTGGAAGGACTGCCAAAAAAGGATAGGGAGAAGCTATAAGACATGGCATGTCTGTTCAACCCATTACCACCCATTAAGCTCTAAACCCCGATTCGATCCAAAACGCAGACACACCCTGAGTAGACATACCTTGTCTCCTTAACTGGACTTCGACACCCCCAGACATGGTATGTCTATTCAACCCATTACCACCTGTCAAGCTCTAACCCCCGATTCGATCCAAAACGCAGACACACCCTGAACAGACATACCTTGTCTCCTTAACTGGACTTCGACACCCCCAGACATGGTATGTCTGTTCAACTCAATACCGCCCAATCAAACTCTAACCCCTGATTCGATCCATATCTCAGAGCAACATCGAACAGACATACCATGTCTTGTCACCTGCACCATGTACCCTGAACCCTGCAACCTGCGCCCTACCTCAAACATCACAAATCTCAATTCCCTGTCTTAAGGAAGCAATCGCATTGCCGCGCGAAGGAATGAATTCCTGGCCTACATACCCCTCAAATCCGGTCTCTGCGATGGCCCGCATAATCGCCGGATAGTTCAGCTCCTGGGTCTCGTCAATCTCATTGCGGCCGGGCACGCCCCCTGTGTGATAGTGCGCAAAATACTCCCCGAACTCCCGGATCCGGCGGATGATATCGCCCTCCATGATCTGCATGTGGTAGATATCATAGAGAAGTTTAAAGTTTTCGGATCCGAGCCGCCTGCACAGCTCCACACCCCACTCGGTACTGCTGGCCATATAACCGGGATGATCCACCCTTGTATTGAACAGCTCCAGGCAAAGCACCACCCCGTGCCTCTCTGCTTCGCGAAGCACCGGTTTGATACCCTGTTCGAAATTTCGCATGCCTGTTTCGGGGTCCATGCCGTTGGCGTTTCCGCTGAAGCAGATCAGATTTGTGAACCCGGCATCCGCCACCTGGGGGATGACCCGGTTGTAGCTTTCGGCGAGTGACGAATGAAGTCCGGGGTCAATAAATCCGACATCGATTCCCGGTTCGGCCCCGTTGCACATGGGGCAATGGAGATCATATTCTTTAAGTGTGGCCCAGTCGCCCGGGCCCACCAGCTCCAGGCCTTTGATCCCGATCTCATTGCAGACCGCACAGAGTTCATCCAGCGAAAGAGACCCGTATGGCCAGCGGGTAACGGAGTGGTTGATGTTACCTTTCAACTGAATGGGAGATAATCCTTTGGTTGATAATGATATCACGCCGGGCAGTGAAGCCGTACCTGCGGCCAGTCCCATTTTTTTGATCGCTTCGCGTCTTGAAATTCCCATAACCTGTTCCGTTTCCGTCTCTGTTCATTTTAAAATGGTAAGTAAACAGGTTTCGCGGTGAAAATCTACTGAAGCATCCTTCGATTTCTATCCGGATTTTTTCATCAGTCCAAATCCGATCCAGATTGTAGCGGAGACAATCAGTGCGGTAGCTACAAACGGAAGTCCAAATGTTATGGCAAACAGGGCACCTCCCCACGTGGGACCAATCATCCTGCCCAAACCCGATAACCCCTGTGAAGCACCCATCACCGCTCCCACATTGTCGTCGTTAGCTTCCTTCGAGATCAGGCTTGTGATGGTTGGCGTATTCAGGCTCTTGCCCGCAGCCATCAGGCCCAGGAACAGGGCCAGCGTAAGCATGCTGTTTGCGAAAGGAATGAGCCCAAGCCCGATCACCATCATCACGTTCCCGGCAATGAACAGCTTCTCTTCTGAAAAGACGTTAGTCAGTGGTTTGATCAGGAATCCCTGCACCACAACCGCAATGATCCCGATGTAGAAGAACTGGACGCCCACCTGTTCGGCGGTCATCCCCAGTTCAGACTCCGCAAACAGCGGAAATGCGCTGTAAAGACTCGACTCACCGAATGAAAGAAGAAAAAAACCGACGATGAGCGGAATCAGAAATCCACGCGCCGACTGCCCTTTCTGTTCCGATAACAGCCTCCAGAATCGCGGGGTAAACACACTGGGGCGCCGGAACTCACCCGTTCGCTCTTTGGTCGTATCAACCGTTTCAGGCAGCTTGAACAGCACCATCAGAAAGCTGCAAAAAGAGAGAAAAGCCGCAAAAAAACCGGGTAGAGCAAACCGGTTTGTGCTCATCCACTCTGCAAATTCCGTAAATCCAATGCTGGCAACAAATTCATGAAAAGCGGGGTGTATCAAACCAGTGGCGGTTGCCGGACCGATGACAAAACCGATCCCGAAAGCAGCCCCGATCAGTCCCATACCCCTGGCGCGGTTCTCGCTGTCGGTGACGTCGGCGATATAGGCTTGGGCTGTGGAGATATTTCCCCCCATCATCCCGGCTACGATACGTGACAAAAACAGAACGCCCACCGATTCTGCCAGTCCGAATATAATGTACGCAATGACTGCCCCAAAGGTACTCAACAGCATGATGGGGCGCCGGCCGATGCGATCGCTCCAGCTCCCCCAGATGGGAGAAAAAATCAGCTGCATAAATGAATAGACGCTGTACAGCAACCCGATGGTCACGGCCGATGCGGCAAACTCCTTAGCGTAAAAGGGAAGCAGCGGCAGCACGATTCCGAAACCTAGGAGATCGATCATCACCACCAAAAAAACAGTTGCCAGGGCAGGTTTATTCATCAAATGTATTGGATTAAAGACCCGACAAGATAGAGCCTTTGAATGTACATTTCATGAAGAAGATGGAATACAGTTATCCAGACGTCCCAGACATTTCCAGACATGGTATGTCTGTTCAACACAAAACCACCGATCTGACTCTAATCCCCGATTCGATACGAAACGCAGCATATCACAACACAGACATACCATGTCTCCTTAACCCGATCTCTACATCCCAGACATAGTATGCCTCCTCAACTACGACATCACTTTCGCCTTCGCCACCTCAAGGGCTTCATCCGCAGCGGTCAGGGTCGCATCCAGCATCTCATAGGTAAGTGAATTGGCCAGAAACCAGCTTTCAAAAGGCGATGGTGGCAGGTATACACCCCGATTCAGCATTTCATGAAAGAAGATCCTGAACAGCTCCTGGTTCGTGGTGTTCGCTGTGCTAAAGTTTGTGACCGTTTCAGAAGTGAAGAAAATACTGGTCATTGAACCTACACGATGCATATCGTAATCAATTTCATGCTCATTGAGCAACAAACGCATCCGTTTTTCCAGGTATTCGGTCTTTTCCTCCAGTTCCACATAATATTCAGGATGATTCTCAAGTGCTGACAACTGCGCAAGACCTGCACTCATAGCCAGCGGATTGCCTGAAAGCGTGCCCGCCTGGTAAACTGGACCCATTGGAGCCACCACATCCATGATATCTTTTTTGCCGCCGAAAGCTCCCACCGGCAGGCCGCCGCCAATAATTTTTCCGAAAGTAACCAGGTCGGCCCATACATCAAATCGCTCCTGGGCGCCGCCTCTTGCCAAACGAAAACCGGTCATTACTTCATCAAATATCAGAACCGCTTCATGCCGGTTGCAAAGCTCTCTGAGGCCTTCCAGAAAACCCGGCTCCGGCGGAATACAGCCCATATTACCCGCAACGGGCTCCAGGATGATGGCGGCCACATCACCCTTGTTCTCTTTAAGCAGCTTCTCAACGCTTTCCAGGTTGTTATAATCCGCATTCAGAGTATCCTTTGCGGTTCCTTTCGTGACACCCGGACTGCTCGGCTGACCCAAAGTGAGTGCCCCGCTTCCGGCCTTGATCAGAAAGGCATCGCCGTGCCCGTGATAGTTCCCCTCAAACTTGATGATTTTCTCCTTGCCTGTATATCCACGGGCTACCCGGATGGCGCTCATGCACGCCTCGGTACCCGAATTCACCATCCGCACCTTCTCCACATTTGGAACCATGCGCTGCACCAGCTCCGCCATGTTGATCTCAATTTCCGTTGGAGCCCCAAATGATGTGGAATTGAATGATGCATCCTGAACGGCTTTTACCACCGGCGGATAGGCATGCCCCAGAATCATCGGCCCCCAGGAACCCACATAGTCGATATACTCATTGCCGTCCTCATCTGTAATTATCGATCCCTTCGCCTTATTGAAGAAAACCGGAATGCCTCCAACCGATTTAAAAGCCCTGGCCGGAGAGTTCACCCCGCCGGGAATAAATTGCTGTGCCCTGTTGAAAAGAAATTCGCTTTTATTGAGAAGCATAGGTTATTTATAGTCTTGAGTATCAAGTAGTGAGAGATAATCCGCGATCAATCGCTCATGTTCTGCAGAGCAGCAATCCGGTCTTCAAGCGGGGGGTGGGTCATAAACAATGCTTTGATGCCTTTCTTCTTACCGCCCGTAATGCCAAATGCCTGCATCGACTCGGGAAGCTGATTTGGGACCTGCGTCTCGGCTTTCAGCCTCTGAAGCGCACCAATCATACCCTGACGGGTGCCCAGACGTGCACCGGCCTCGTCTGCACGAAATTCTCGTCTGCGCGAAAACCAAAAAACTATTGTGGATGCCAGAATGGCCAGTACGATTTCTGCCGCAATGGTTGTTATAAAATAACCAATCCCCAATCCCTGTTCATTTCGCAGAACAATGCGATCTACTGCAAAACCGACGACTCTGGCCAGAAACATCACAAACGTGTTAACAACACCCTGTATCAGCGCCAGCGTGATCATATCACCGTTGGCCACGTGGCCTACTTCATGCCCCAGAACGGCTTCAATTTCATCCTTATTGAATCGCTGCAGCATGCCTGTACTTACGGCGACCAGCGCCTTGTTTCTGCTGGCTCCCGTTGCAAATGCATTTGCCTGCTGCGCCTGAAAAACACCTACTTCCGGCATGCCGATACCCGCATTATCAGCTTGTCGCTCAATTGTTTTGAACAGCCACTCCTCATCTGAGTTTCGGGGCTTATCTATGATCTGAACCTTCATGGTCCACTTGGCAATCTTTTTCGAGAGCAGCAGGGAGATGAATGAGCCCGCCATACCAAAGACAAAACAGAAAATGAGCAGTGCCTGAAGATCCAGTCCGGTACCCGTTTCATCCAGAAATGAACCCACACCCAGAAGGCTCAGGGTAATGCTGGCTACCACGATGATGGCCAGGTTTGTGCCAAGAAATAATAGTACTCGTTTCATTTTTCGCTATTACGGTTTAGTTGATTCAATATTCTTTATAAAAATCCCCCTCTTGCCTAAGGCATTCCTACGGAGAAAAGGGAAAATGAAACCGAAAGCGCAAAGCGCTATTCGGTGAGCCAGGGGTGTGTTCGCAGCGTTGATCAAACTCAGTTTCATTTCAGATCAATCGACCTAACTTTACACACCCCTTTCCATAGGGATACCTACGGGGAAATACCCTCTGAAGAGGGGATTTTAAGCCTATCTCATTTCTGCAACAATCGTGCCGCATCTTTGGCAAAGTAGGTTGCAATGAGATCAGCACCGGCTCTCTTAAACGAAATCAGGGCCTCCATCATTGCATCCTCTTCATCGATCCAGCCCATATTAGCAGCCGCTTTGATCATGGCATACTCGCCTGATACATTGTAAACGGAAACGGGCAGGTAAACCGACTCTTTCACAGCCCTCACCACATCCAGGTAGGGCAGGCCGGGTTTCACCATAATGATGTCCGCTCCTTCCTGTTCGTCAGATATAGCCTCTTTTACGGCTTCAGTAACGTTGGAGGGGTCCATTTGGTACGTTTTTTTGTCTCCGAAACCGGGAGCTGAATCCAGTGCATCCCTGAACGGGCCATAGTAGGATGATGCATATTTAGCGCTGTACGACATGATTCCCGTATTCACATATCCCATCTCCTCAAGAGCTTCCCGAATCATTAAAATGCGGCCATCCATCATGTCGGATGGTGCAACAAAATCAGCCCCGGCTTCTGCATGACTCACCGCCATTTTGGCAAGAAGCTCCGCACTTTCGTCATTCAGAATCTGTCCATCTTCCACTATGCCGTCATGCCCATAGCTGCTGTACGGATCCAGGGCCACATCGGTCATTACAACCAATTCAGGAAATTGCTCTTTTAATGCACGTATCGCCTGCTGCATGAGTCCTTCCGGATTCAGCGCTTCGGTCCCTTTATTGTCTTTTTTTTCATCGGGTACTTTCGCAAAGAGCAGTACAGATGGGATACCCAATGACACTATCTCTTCAGCTTCAGTCAACATCAAATCGATGGAGAACCGAAAATAACCGGGCATGGACGGAATCTCCTCTTTCCGGTTTTTACCCTCCATTACAAATAGCGGTGCAATAAAATCACGCGGTAAAAGATGGTGCTCTGCTGCCATCCTGCGGATGTTTTCACTGCTTCGTAGCCGCCGGTGCCGTGAGTAAGGAAACTGAGAATGACTCATTTTCTGAAATAAAATTAATATGTTCTCGTCATATCTGAATCCACTACGAGAGTAATGTCTGCCGCCTGCAGCAGGCCGGCATCCACATTGTTGATCTCGTCTGCAGAAATGGTATTTATTGTGAGGATCGTTACACCTTCGGCCTTCCGGTTCACATACCAAACAATACCCTCATAATTGTTGGAATGATAGGAACCGTTCAGATGCAGCATCCCTGTCGAATCATTGATTGCGCTAATTATCGAATGAGCCATTGTTGCATCTTTCACAGCCTGTGAATAGATCAGATTCTCTCCTCCATGCCCCTGCGCAGCCTCAAGTATATCCCTGTAGCCCGGAAGCGTGGTATCTACCTCAACCGGAAGCGGGGCAATCCAATCTTTTGCTTCTGCATTCAGAGAATCAAGAACTGCCAGGCCATGTGAATAAACGGCAGAAGCATAGCGCCTGGGGATGTTCGTTGCCAATAGTCTCAGATCGTTTTCCCTGGCGAACTCCACAACCGGCGCATAATCTGTTTCATAATTTTGCCAGAGCCTGGCTTCGCTTTCAAAACTTCTGTTGCTGATGTGTCCTGCAAAATATTCATCAATCAGTATTTGCTGATCACGCTCAAACATCTCCATGCCTATGGCAAGGGAGCGGGTTGTATCTGCGTGCAGATCCTTTAAAAGCTCAAGCTGCAGCCAGTGTGCAATTGCATTGTCGTGCAGCTCGCCAAAAAAGACCAGATCCTTATTCTGCGCCAAATTCACCAGATGATCGTAGGTGATCTTCTCACCGTTCCGGTCATACAGCTGATATGCCGGTTTCTCCGAAGTCATTGCTGCACCTGCAAAAACCAGGACCATTAGCAGTAACAGAACCGCCCGGATTCTACCGTTAATAAGTAATTGAGTCATTTCTCTATAAATAAATCTGGGAGTCAGATGAATAAGTACCATAACCGCATGCTGCCCCCGCTTCCAGATTGTCATGCACCTGGCCACATACCCGGTTCTTACCGGATCCAGGCCAAATTAGCGGATGAAGGGTATGGTAAGCTGTTAATGTGAATCGGTAATAAAGACTTACTCCGCATCTTCAAGCATTTCCATTCGTACGGCCTCGAATTCATCCCCCTCAACCCATTCCATTTTTTCATCCGCATTGATGATATAAAACGACGACCGGTAAAAGAGCCGCAAATCGTCTACCATTCCTTCGATATCCCAATACTCGTTAATTTCATCCGTAACAGCATGGTAATTGGCCGCATCCACACTGTCGATGGTTGCGCTCCAACCTTCGGGTTTGCCGATGTATTCATTGCCCCGACGGGGAAAAACAGCCGGTATTCCCACACGGGCCATACTGAAATGATCTGACCTGTAGAAGTATCCCTGTTCCGGGCTGGGGTCCGGTTTAACCGTTCTGCCCGCCTCCGCAGCAAATTGCTCGATAACATCCGTAATTGTGTTCCGCCCATAGCCTACCAGAACCACATCCTCCGTGGGACCGTAGGTCTGCATGCCGTCCATGTTAAGGTTCGCAGAGATCTTTCCGGGGTGTACCGTTGGGTTGTTTGCCCAGTAAAGCGACCCCAGCAGTCCCATCTCTTCAGCTCCAACAAAAAGAAACACGGCGCTTCGTTTCAACTCTGTCTCCGTCTCTTTCAGCGCGTTTGCAAGATTTAAAACTGCGCTGACGCCGGCAGCATTATCCCTCGCACCGTTGTAGATGGAGTCTCCGTTCACCGGGGGAGCTGCGATACCCAAATGATCATGATGCGCTGTAAAAATGACGTACTCATCCATCAGGTCCGGATCATTACCCTGAATCATTCCCACTACATTTCTTGATGCCAGGTCACTGTAGGATGCCTGCAGGTTCACATTCATGGTCACGCCTTCCAGCGGAACGGGTTCAAAATCCATGCTCTCTGCAGCTTCAAGCATATCATCGAGAGAAAGACCCGCAGCTTCAAAAAGGGTCCGGCTGCTCTCTTCAGTCAGCCAGCTGTTGAATTCAGGGTTATCCGACGCGTCTCCTTCACTTCTCAGCGCGAAACGCTCCCGTCCCCAGCTGTTGGCAACCACATCCCATCCATATCCAGCCGTCGGCGTGGTATGAATAACGATTGCGCCCAGCGCACCCATTTCCGCAGCTTTTTCAAACTTGTAGCTCCATCGGCCATAATAGAGCCTGGATTCTCCATCAAAAAGCTCCGGGTCGTCCGATGGATCACTGTTTTTGAACACCAGAATTTTTCCCTCCACGTCTGTGCCTTTGTAATCATCCCAGTTAAATTCAGGTGCCTGAATCCCGTAGCCCACATATAGCACCTCTGCATTTTCAATCTCTACCTGATCCGCCTCATTGGAGGGCCATGCCATGAAATCCGTATTGTATGCAAGGCCGGCTGCACTTCGGCCGTTTTCTCTGATGGTCATCCCGGCGCTGCCGGCGTCTACGCGCTGACCCAGAAGCGGGAATTCCTGAATATAGCCGCCATCGTCCATTCCCGGCGCTACACCCATCTCTTCCAATTGAGCAACCAGATAGTCAACGGTAAGCTCTTCACCCCGCGATGCTGGTGCGCGCCCTTCAAATTCATCGGATGATAGTGATTCAATATGTGCCATCAGCGATTCGCCGGTGATAGTCCGGGCGCCCCGGTCAGCCGGATCGCTGCATCCCGAAATTAGCAATAGCGTTAGAAAAAGAGCGGAGATTGATATGTATTTCATAGCCATTTCATTAACTGTTGAACGGTTTATCATTTGGTTCTCTATAAAGAAAATACGCGAAAGAGTCTTTCATCTACAAACCGGCGTAAAGTACAGATTTGTACAATTTACACTTTTTACGGGAACGCATTTTTTGTAAGCTACCCTTAACGATGAAATCATTCTACCAAAACAAAAAAATTCTCATTACCGGAGCTGCCAGCGGTATTGGCAAGCGTTTTGCCGAAAAAGTGTCCCGGCTGGCCGATGTAGAACTTATTCTTTGGGATCTTAACAAAGAGCAGCTGGACGCATTGCGGGATACCCTGCCCGTTGAGGGACAAAAGAAACTGCATACAACCGGAATCGATATTACTGACCGGGAACATCTCTTTCTTGAAAGTGAGCACCTGAAAAAAGAAAATCTGCTGCCGGATGTCATCATCAATTGTGCGGGTGTGGTAACCGGTTCTTATTTTCACCGCCATTCCATGCAAGAGATCTCCGATACCATTAATATCAACGTGTTGGGCAGTATGTGGGTGGTTCAGTTGTTTCTCAGCGATATGGTTGACCGCGGTTCTGGACATATTGTAAATATGGCAAGTGCCTCAGGCTACATCGGCAACCCCCGCATGAGTGTCTATGCATCCAGCAAATGGGCTGTTTTAGGGTGGTCCGAATCGCTGCGGCTGGAGATGCAGCAGTTGAAAACGGGTATCAGCGTCACAACGGTTATTCCAAGCTACGTAGATACCGGAATGTTCAAAGGAGTTAAAGCCCCGGCACTCACCCCGATTCTCACTACAGAGCAGATCGTGGACAAAATGCTGCGCGGAATCGCCTCCGGTAAAACCGAAATACGGGCACCCTTTATCGTTAACCTCACCCCGTTTTTAAAGGCCGTTCTGCCCAAAAAAGTGTTTGACTGGCTTGCAGGACGCGTTTTCGGCGTTTACCACTCCATGGATACCTTTGAAGGAAGAAAATAAGCTACCGTGTCATGACTGTTTCTGATCTTATACAAACACAGAAGGCGGCTCACAAAAAAGGAGCCATGCATTCACTGAAAGCCAGAACGGATATGCTTTCCCGCTTGCGTACCATGATAAGCACCCATGAAAAAGAGCTCTGTGATGCCATAGCCACTGATTTTGGCAAGCCCTATGTGGAGTCGTATATCACCGAGATTTTTACTGTACTGCAGGAGATCGATTTCCATCTCAAGCATTTGAAAAAATGGATAAAACCGGAATCCGCCGGAACACATGTCACGGTGTTTCCATCTAAAAGTGAAGTTCACCACAGGCCATTTGGAACGGTGCTGGTTATCAGCGCCTGGAACTACCCCGTTCATCTATCTTTGATGCCTGTTATCGGAGCCCTATCTGCGGGCAATACGGTAGTTCTAAAACCCTCGGAACTGGCCGCGAATACATCAGCAACTCTGAAAAAGCTGATCGATCAATATTTTCAGAACCAGGTTTTCTCAGTTGTGGAAGGAGCTGTGGAGGAGACTCAGGATCTTTTAAAGCAGCCTTTTGATAAAATTTTCTTTACGGGCAGTTCTCGCGTTGGTAAAATTGTGATGAAAGCGGCGGCCGAGCAGCTCATACCGGTGTCCCTGGAACTTGGCGGTAAAAGCCCCGCCATTATCCACAGTGATGCAGATCTTGAAATTGCAACCCGGCGTATCTGGTGGGGCAAGACCATCAACGCAGGTCAAACATGCGTTGCGCCGGATTATGTTATGGTACATGAAACGCTTAAGAGTTCTTTCATTGAAACCAGCCGTGATGTTCTGTCATCTTTTTTTCAGGATGATTACCGCTGTGGAGAGAATTATACCAGAATTGTCAACGAGCAGCACTTTGAACGGCTAAAGGAACTTTTGAACAGCTCATTCGTACTGTTTGGCGGTACCGTTAACAGAGATCATTTGTTTATTGAGCCTACTTTAATTGAGTCCGAATGGACAGATCAAGTGATGCAGGAAGAAATTTTTGGGCCCCTTCTTCCTTTACTTACCTATTCAGACCCGGACGAAATGGTAGAACAGATCAGGTCGAAACCTGCCCCCCTGGCGCTTTATCTCTTTACCAACTCAGACCCGATTCAGCAAAAAGTATTTACGGGGATCTCTTTTGGAGGGGGATGCCTCAACGAAACCATCAGCCATCTTGGCAATCCCCATCTGCCATTTGGCGGGATTGGCAACAGCGGAATGGGATCCTACCACGGCAAACACAGTTTTGATACTTTCAGTCACAAGCAGTCGATTTTAAAAAAACCGGTGTGGCCCGACCCTGATGTACGATATCCGCCATATGATCAGGAAAAGCTGAAGTGGGTTAAAAAGCTGTTTTCTTGAATGAATACCGGATGCGATTTCGGCTCTTTCTCAACCTGCGGGGTGGGGGCTTGACAGGATGCATGACATAACATTGGGACGGTCTTCCCTCATCTAACTTACAAAGGTCACTATAGTATCTGTTTATGATTTCGAAAACCTATAAGGCTTTGGTTGCTGAAGAAAAAAGCGATGGAGAGTTCACCCAGTCAGTGAAGGAGCTGAAGACCGAAAATCTTCCGGATCATGATGTCCTGATTGAGGTACATTACTCTTCCCTTAACTATAAGGATGCACTGTCCGCGTCCGGAAATCGCAGTGTCTCCAAATCCTACCCCTTCACACCGGGCATCGATGCGGCCGGCATCGTCAGGAAAAGCCGCGATTCCAGATATCAGCCCGGAGACCAGGTAATTGTAACCAGCTATGATCTGGGCATGAACACACCCGGAGGATTTGGCCAGTACATCCGTGTCCCGGCCAGCTGGGTTCTTCACTTACCCGACTGCCTCAGGCTTAATGAAAGTATGATGATCGGCACCTCCGGCATTACCGCCGCCTTTGGTGTGGAAAAAATTGACCGGTTAATGCCCGCCACAGAAGGCGACGTTCTGGTAACAGGGGCAACTGGAGGAGTTGGCAGCTTTTCCGTCGGGCTTCTTAATTTACTTGGATATCGGGTAATTGCTGCTACCGGAAAACCGGAACAGGCGCGTTTTCTCAAAAATATTGGCGCTTCTGATGTGATAGAGCGTGACGCCGTTTCTGACGTTCCCGATAAACCGATGCTGAGTTCACGGTGGAGAGCTGCTTTTGATACTGTTGGAGGGTCCATGCTTGATTCCGTGCTCAGGCAGATGGAACATAACGGTGTTGTAGCATGCTGCGGGAATGTTTTGGGGGGCGAACTGAAAACCAGCATCTATCCGTTTATTCTGAGAGGGATTAGCCTGATGGGAGTTGATTCAGGAATAGCGCATATGCAGGATCGTGTGCGTATATGGGACAAGCTTGCTACGGAGTGGAAAATCCCGCACCTGGAACAACTATGTAAAACCCGAACACTATCGGATCTCCCCGACGAGATCGAAAAAATACTGAAGGGCGGACAAACGGGAAAGGTCCTGATTAGCTTGCGTGACTGATAAAGACCTTCTCTGAATTTCTGTTCATGGCCTTATCGAGGGGAGCTTCAATATCCGACGGATTGATCGGTTTCACAAGATATTCTACATAGCCTGTTTTCTTTGCCCTCTCCTTGCTCAGCTTATCCCCGTTCCCCGATAGATAGATAACGGGTACATCTGAGAATGCCCGAACACGGTTCATTGCATCAATGCCGTCCATTTCGCCTTTCAGGGAAACATCCATGATGACAACATCTGGCTGATGCTTTTTGATTTTTTGAACGGCGTCTTCTCCGCTAATCGCCTTTGCCTTTACTTCATAACCTAACTTTTCAACGATTCTGGTTTCCACCAGGGAAAGAAGCATGTCATCTTCCACGATGACAACCGTGCCTTTTGATATTCTATTACTCATAGCAGCGTATTTCTCTCAAAATATTAAAAATCTCTAATATTCAAAACAGATTGTAAAAAATAAATCGATCAGTCCTGTTGTGCGTCTCTGTATTATCTGATGTAGTATCGCTTCTTCTTACCGGAAGCTGTGTCTTTCATTGAATCTATGAATTAAGAATCGAGTCTGCAATTGCATCTGCAAATACCGCATATTCATGTACTTTAGCAAAAAAGTCTGAACGCATTCAGTTCTCCGGATGCGCACTTGCCAATGCCGGTGCATCCATTTATGCCATCTCCGTTGCTGCAATTCGCTTCATACTTACTTAACCCGGACGGTACCCTGTTCTCTCCAGATCATTAAAAACCATTAACGCTCATAACTTTATCCTCTTGAGTAGACGCCGGAAGAATGGATCAAACAGATATCATTTTGCCCGAAGGGCGCGATACAAGTCAGTACGATTTAATTGGCGCAATACTGAACGGAAGAGTCTGTGTCGGGTAACAACCGGGTACAAAAAATAAAACCCGTTACCCGCTGCTTCAGGTTGCAGGATAATCAATCCGATTTGAAACCCGAAGTAATCGCTGCGCCGACAACGGCATCAATAAAAAAAACCCCTGAGCTTTACGCATGCAGGGGTTTCTTTAGTTCAAAGGTGAGTTATGCTTAATTGTGCATAAATTTCTCATAATCGTGAACGGTTCCGTTATCAAGACAGCATTCAATGATTTGCCTGCCAAGGTCGTCAAGGTCGGGTGTAAGGAAATTCTTGAGCATTCTATGGAAGAACTCAAGCAGGATTTCAGCCCCGGCATCATATCCTTCCTCCTGAACTTCTCTCTGAAGCTCAACCCTGAGCAGCCATTCCGGAATGGTGCGTCCCTCGAACGTCATGTGCTTAAGTGCATATCCCAATACGCTGCATCGGGCCGGTATAATTTGTTTGTCCGAGAAATTGGCATTTCCTTTTCTTGCCAGGTACTCACGGGTTACCCACTGAGACATAAATCCAACCTTCCAGGCTCCGATTGTTTGGTTAGGCGTAAGGATATACTGCACTTCAGGTGTTTTATTAATTTGCTCCAGCAGCAGATTGGCCTGTTTTACCTTCTTGCCGGTAGCGAAAGGCCAGTAACTTCCCACACCTTCACTGCTGATTCCCTGTGTTTGGATAATGCTCGGATTCGCGTGTCCGCGAGGAGCTACGAGTCTCCAGAGCCAGGCAAGAGCCGGAGGCAGCACATGCATGATGCCCACAATGCCATAGTTGGGCTCCTCCTGCGTACAGGGGGGGGTGCGCATACCGATACTTCGAATCTCAACCTGAACCGGTTCTTCAACAATATTGGGTACGATATCCCGGGGCAGAATCACCCTGGGATTCGGGCAGGGCACGCCGGGTTCATCCATTGTGTGATCCCATATCATCGCCCTGCCGCCCGGTACGGATTGGATGTTCAGAAAAAGAAGGGGTTTTGGCGGTACAGCCGTCATTTTTTCCAGTGAGGGATCCGTACCGTACTCTTTAATGTGATCGACACGAACAAACCAGCCTTCCTCGGCATCTTCCAGTCCAAGCTTTCCATCATTTTTTTGAAGTGACGGGTGGCAAAGAGCCATATCATCAGCTACCGGCATCAGGTCACAAGTTTGTGCCAGGTCCAGATAGCGTTTGTCATCTTTGTAGAGGTTGTCGCCCAAAAGGAGCCGGCCATCCGCTAAACGGTGCGGCTGCTGCAACATTTCACTTTTACCGCCTCCGCTGGCCCCCTCGTGCATAAATGTTACGATGTTGTCGTACGGAGTTTTTACTTGCACGGAAGAGCAGTGAGCCGTTACCCAGCCCTCTTCTTCGCCCTGGCCGATAAGCATTCCGTATACACCTTTCTTGGCACTTGGCCCCGGATACAGATTGTAACTGAACATTTCGTAGTTGCCGGGTTGCCGGTTGTGTACAACCACCTGTTTGCCTTCAAAATGTGTATGCCTGAATGGCGGTGCAGTGTAGATGAAGGCGACAGGCTCAAAATCTTCATCAAGTTCGTCGGGGTTTATGATGCCCTGAAGCAGCGCCAGGCCCAGCCCAAAAAATCCCGCGTTGGCCGGAATAATGGCAGCAGCTTTGTAACCCATTCCAACTTTCCCTGCATTGAAATAAAACATGCCCAGATCCTGGCCTTTCAGCCATTCAAACGTTTCATGGCGCAGCTCCTGAAAATCGTAGTCGAATCGTTCATCAAATTTCGTCTTGTCTGTTGGAAAATCATCGGCAATCACCATACAATTCGGGTCTCTCCGCCTCATGTATGTTTCAAAATAGTTGGCGGCTATACCATTTTTTACCCGGTGAACGATCGCTTCTTTTTTAAATTCTCCGCCCGGTAGCTCATAAGAAACCTCACGTGACAGTCTGTTTTCTCCGCCCACGGAAAGGTTGACAAGGTCGTCGATATTTTTGGCTAATGTTACACTTTTGGCTTCATCCAGTAACTCTCTAAAATCAGCGTGCAGGTTGGAATCAAGGGAAAGCTCTGCAGTTTTATCCATAGAATTGAATTTTAAAAATGGAAATTATCTGGTGCTCCTGAAATATACGCTTCTTTGTGCAGATACTAAAGACATCAACTATATGTTTATGTTGATTTAACCATGGAAGGGCTTTTTTGAATTGGATATATCTGCAAATAAAAAAACCCTGGAATCACTATTTCAGATTCCAGGGTTTTGTTCCAGTGTGGGACCGGGCGGAATCGAACCGCCGACACACGGATTTTCAGTCCGTTGCTCTACCGACTGAGCTACAGTCCCTTATGGAAGACAAAAAAGATAAGGGGATTTGCTGCTTAACACAAAGGGCGTTTTTATTTTTTTAAGTTTCCTCTTCTGATAGAAGCTGAATGAAATTCCTGAGGCAGAAGCACCAAATTCCAAATCACAAATCACAATTCTCTGCGAATTTTGACGCCTTGTATTTCAGCCTCAAGATTTCGCACCAATCATGCGCTTGGCTATACTTTTTCCTCAATCTCCTCCTCCACATGAATATCCCTTATACGCATTTGAATAGTGCGTTTACCGTTCCAGTGGTTCTCCTCCAGTACATAGGCTATGTCAACGCGGCTCTTGTCACATTGGCGAAGTACCGGCAAATACTCGTGCATATTGAACCCGATTGCGTCCAGCACACCTGAATCTCCCTGGCTCACCTTCATCTTGAGGTGACCGTTACCCACAATGGTGGGCACGCTCTCAATGCAGACTCCCCTGGAGACGAAAACCGGGCGCATATTCCCCGGCCCGAATGGTTCAAACTGGCTGAGAAGCTTCCAGAATTTCATATCCACCTCCTCCAAATTAAGATCAGAGTCGATCTGCAGTTCGGGTAGAAAATCGTTTTCAGAAAGACGCGTACCCGCAATCCTGTTCATCCTTTCCCGGAATTCATCCAGGTTCCGGGCATCCATAGTAAGCCCTGCAGCAAATTCATGGCCTCCGAACTGTTCCAGCAGGTCCTCACACTCCTTAAGTGCGTCATAAATATTGAACCCCTTAATAGATCGGGCTGAGCCTTTAATTTTTCCCTCAACCGTACTCAGCATAATTGTGGGCCTGTAATAACTGTCCACAAGTCGCGAAGCAACAATCCCAATGACTCCAAGGTGCCAGTCGGGATGGTGCAGCACCATTGTAGACAATTCGTCCAGGTTAAAGTCCGATTCAAGCATCTCGGTAGCCTGCTCCATGGTTTCAGCATCCGTTGTTCGCCTCCTGATGTTGATCTCCTCCAGTTCGGCTGCATACCGTCTGGCGGATGTATGATCTTCCGCTATCATCAGCTCCACGGCTGCCGTGGCATCCCCCATTCGTCCAGCTGCATTGATGCGTGGGCCGACCGAAAAAACGATGCTGGAGGTTGAGACGGTACCGGGTAAAATTCGAATTTTCTCTAGCAGCGCCCGTACTCCAATGCGGGGCTCTGAATTGATCAGATTAAGGCCCATTCTCATAAGAATCCGGTTTTCATCTACGATCGGAACGATATCGGACGCTATAGAAATGGCAACAAGATCGAGATACTCATAAGGAAGCGTATCGCTGAGACCCAGCTTTTTCACTGTGGCCTGCACCAGCTTAAATCCTACGCCGGCACCAGACAAACCGTCGAAGGGATAGCTGCAGTCGGGACGTTTGGGATCGAGAACAGCAACTGCATCGGGAAGCTCATCTCCCACTGTGTGGTGATCACAAATAATGAGGTCGATACCTTTTTCCGAAGCGTATTTCGCTTCCTCAATCGCGGTGATTCCACAGTCAACGGATACGATAAGATCTGCATTCAGGTCACTGGCAAAACGAATGCCGTCCGGATTGATACCATATCCCTCTTTGAACCTGTGAGGAATATAGTAGTGCACATCCAGGCCAAACCGCTTCAGAAATGTGTAAAGTATACTCGTGGCCGTAGTGCCATCCACGTCATAGTCGCCATAGATAACAATACGCTCTGAGTTTCGAATCGCAGATGAAAGCCTGCAGGCTGCCGGCTCCATATCCTTCATCAGAAAAGGATCATGAAGGCGTTCGGATTCGGGTCTGAAAAATCGTTTGGCTTCATCAAAGCTGTCGATACCGCGAAGCACCAATAGCCGTGAAATCTGCTCCGGTATGTTGAGCGCAGACGCCATCTCGCTGACAGACCTCTCCATCCCGGGCTCGGTGTATACCCATCGAAATGACATAAATTATTTTCTGTTTTGTTTTCATTTAACAGGCAGGGGAGGATCAGCTCGGCAATGCCAAAAAAATAACGGTTCACGTGCTCCAGAGCATACATGAACCCGCTCTTTGTACTCTTCTTTCTATTATAAAAAAACGGCAGGAGAAAACGATATTTTCTTTTCCCCCATCTGTTTCGAATACTTCCTCCGATCATCATATATTACATGTAGATTAAGGCAAAACAGGTATGGCCTTTCAAGTTTCTTTTACAAAAAACAGGGCCTGAAATCTGTCTATTCCATCAAAAAATTCATAGCTTTGGAAGCGGTTCCAATGTTTTATCAATAATCTTACCTGAAAACGTTATGAACGACACAATCAACAGGGTTGAAACGGGTGCCAAGGTGAATAAGGACTTTGAACTCTTCAGTGATCTGCAAAATATGGAGCACGAGCAGATTGTGTTTTGCTCCAGGCCAGAAGTAGGGCTTAAAGCAATAATCGCCATTCATGACACAACTCTCGGCCCGTCGCTGGGCGGTGTGCGGATGTGGAATTACTCATCCGAAAAGGAAGCCATACGCGATGTTCTGAGGCTGTCGCGCGGCATGACGTATAAATCAGCGATTTCAGGACTAAATCTGGGCGGTGGCAAAGCCGTCATCATCGGCGATTCTCGCACCCAAAAATCAGAAGGTCTGTTCAGGGCATTCGGGCGTTTCGTTGACGGTCTCAGCGGCCGCTACATAACCGCCGAGGATGTGGGTATTTCCGAAAGAGAGATGGAGTGGATCTTCACGGAAACCAAATATGTAACCGGGATACCCAAACATATGGGCGGAAGCGGCAACCCTTCTCCTGTAACAGGATATGGCGTTTACATGGGCATGAAGGCGGCGGCCAAACGCGCGTACGGAAGTGATTCACTTGAAGGCAAGCGAATAGCGATTCAGGGTGCAGGATCCGTGGCATCTCACCTGGCAAACTATGTGAGCAAAGAAAATGCGGCACTTTTTGTGACGGATATTTTTCCTGAAAAGGCCAAAAAGATCGCCAATGAAACAGGCGCAACCATCGTGGACCCGGATGCCATTTACACTCTGGACATGGATATTTTCAGCCCTTGTGCATTGGGCGGTGTGGTAAACGATGATACCATCAATGTTCTCTCCTGTGATATAGTCGCCGGTGGTGCCAATAACATTCTTGACAATGAAGAAAAGCATGGTGAGATGCTGGTAAGAAAGGGAATACTGTATGCCCCTGATTATGTGATAAACGCAGGCGGTATTATCAACGTCGCAAGCGAACTGGAGGGCTATAATGAGCAGCAATCCATGGAAAAAACATCCCGCATTTACGATACAACGCTTCAGATCTTTGATTACGCTGAGAAAAATGGCATTCCTACCATTGCAGCTTCGAATAAACTGGCGGACGAACGAATCAAGGCCGTTGCTGGCATCAAAACCGTTTATTCATCTAAAAGCCATTTTTCCGGAAGAAAAGGGGAGACGTACCTTCGGAACAGGTCCTGATCCTGACGGTCAATTAGCCGACTGTTCTTTGGTAAAACGGATACCACCCGGCAGATTTCTGTAACGGCAGGGTAATTTTTTCGTATGTTCAGCGAAAACAGCTAAACCCGCTCTACAGACACACAGTTATGAAACGAATATCCAATACCTGGGAGCTGATTAAAAGTTCTTTCAGGGTTCTGATGGAAGATAAAAAAATGCTTCTCTTCCCCCTGCTGTCGGGCATTTGTACGCTCATAATCGTTGCCAGCTTTTTTATTCCGGCTTTCGTGACCGGTTTCATTCCTTTTTTAGGCGACCCGGATCAGATGAGTAATACGGCGCTTTACGTCTCTGTTTTTTGTTTCTACTTCATTAACTATTTCATTGTACTCTTTTTCAATTCGGCTGCCGTTGCCTACGCGATCGATCTCATGCGAGGCGGGTCCCCTTCCTTCGGAGCTGCATTCAAAAAAGTGCAAAGCCGAATTGTTCCGCTTTTGGGCTGGACGGTCATAGCATCAACAGTAGGACTCATTCTCAATACGATAGAAAATCAGTCTGATAAGATCGGCAGAATTGTGATCGCTTTTTTTGGCCTGAGCTGGACTATCATCAGCTTCCTCGTGCTGCCCATTCTGATCGTGGAAGGTAAAGGCCCAATCGCCTCGCTAAGCGAATCGGTCAGAATGGTAAAGGATGTATGGGCCGAACAGCTTGTAGGTCATTTCAGTTTTGGGCTGTTGTTTGGGCTTGTCCTGATTCCGGTGGCCCTGCTCAGTTTTTTCGTTATGAGCATGGATGGACTCTTTATGTGGGCAGGCCTTGCGCTGTTGCTCGCTGCCGGAATTACAGCTGGAGTGCTTCAGTGGATCCTGCAGTCAATTTTTATGGGGGCCGTTTACCTCTATGTGCGCGAAGACAAGGTACCCGATAGATTTTCCCTGTCACAGATTGACAGTGCCATGCGCTAGAACGGAAAAGTTGCTATTTTCAGCACCCCTAAACGCAACAGTACGTCTATGCGTTTATAAGGCAAAGCTCATCATAATCTACGCTCTATTTCCCCTATGTCCTTAAAAGAAGAGTTTAAATTCAAAGACAGGCTGATTAAAGGAATTCACCCCGGCGGCCAGTTCAAAATCAGCGTTGTCAAGACGACCGATGTCGTTCAGGCTGCAAAGGAGAATCATCACCTTTCACTATTAAACACGGTGATTCTTGGACGCACCCTTACCGCAGCCATGCTTCTTGCTTCCGAACTGAAAGGAGAAGAGCGAATACAGGTACGACTGGACGGAAACGGCCCCATAGGAATGGTTGTGGCCGAGGCAAACCGGGTGGGTGAAGTTCGCGGCTACGTTCAAAATCCCACGGCTGAATTGGATTACTCTGAAAGCAATGTGGATATCGGTGACGGTGTTGGGCTCGGTATTCTTACAGTATCCAAAACGCTTTACAACGAGGCTGAACCCCGCACAAGTACCATTGAACTTGTGAAAGGGGACGTTATAGCAGACATGGCACATTACATGGTTCAATCAGAACAGGTTCTCTCTGCGTTTCTTTTGGATGTAAGCCTGGATGACAAAGGCAATGTAAAACAGGCCGGCGGACTCCTTGTTCAGCGGCTGCCGGAAGCTGAAGATGAGTCGATGGAGACGCTTCAGAAGACCGTGGCCTCCATGCCACCGGTGAGTGAAATGCTGGCCGACGGTAAATACATAGATGATATTATGCACCTTGCATGTACACCCTTCGACGTGAAAGAGCTTGACCGTCAGCCTGTTCACTTTTTCTGCAGATGTTCCCCCGTGAGATTTAAAAACGCGCTTTCACTTCTGAGTTATGATGACCTGAAAGAGATGGAAGGCGAAAGCCAGGAAATTATTTGCCACTACTGCGGGAACCGCCACACCATTCCAAAAGACGAGATACGCTCCATCATTGAAAAAGCAAGGGCAAAGTTAAACTGAAGCCCGCTCATGGAATCCCAAAGGGTTACTGATTGTTTAAAGTAGCGCACTGAGTTATGAATAAAGCTTATCCATGAACAAAACTCCTGAGATCATCATCGTTGGCGGCGGATTCGGAGGTATTACGGCAGCCAGAAAGCTGAAAAATACGGGTTGGAACCTGACTCTCATCGATAAAAAGAATCACCATCTCTTCCAGCCTCTGCTTTACCAGGTCGCCACTGCGGCACTCTCTCCGGGCGACATTGCGGTTCCCATCAGGGGCATCTTCAGCAAAGATGACAATATTCGAACCGTCATGGATAAAGTCCTGTCTATTGACGCCGAAAATAACACCCTTGAGCTAGAGAATGGTGAAAATCTCTCGTTCGATTACCTGGTTCTGGCCCCTGGTGCCGTTTATAACTACTTCGGAAACGATGATTGGAAAAAGTCCGCACCGGGACTCAAAACACTTGGCAATGCACTTTCAATCAGGGAGAGAATTCTGCTCAGCCTGGAAAAAGCGGATCGCATTGATCACCCTGAAAAAAGAAAGCCCTACCTTACCTATGCGGTCATTGGCGGCGGACCTACCGGTGTGGAGATGGCCGGTGCCATAGCCGAGATTTCTAAACGCAACATGATGAGGGATTTCAGAAATCTGTCAACGGATGAAACGGAGGTGTATCTTGTTGAAGCTGCCGGCCGAATTCTGAACGGCTACCCGGAAAGTCTCTCCGAAAAAGCAAAGCAGGATCTTGAGGGAATGGGCGTGCGCGTACTTCTCAACACACCGGTTAAGGAAATCAGAAAAAATGGTGTTGTGGTTTCCGATAGTTTTATTGAAACACCCAATATCGTGTGGGCGGCGGGAGTAAAAACCGCGCCTTTACTCCAGACGCTGTCAGCCGATGCGGACAAGATGGGCAGGATAAAAGTACGTCCGGACCTAACCGTACCGGGAAATGATCATATTTTTGTTATAGGTGACGCCGCATATGTTGAAGATGACGACGGAAACCCGCTACCCGCCCTGGCTCCGGTTGCCATTCAACAGGGGAAATATGTGGCTGAACAGATCAAAGAGAGGGTAAAAGGGCGGGATATCAAACCATTCTCCTATGTAGACAAGGGCAGCATGGCAACCATCGGCCGTGCAAAAGCCGTCGCAGACATTCGCGGGTTTAAATTCTCAGGCTTTTTTGCGTGGCTGCTCTGGTCGTTCATCCATATTTTTTTCCTGATAGGCTTCAGAAACCGCTTCAGGGTTTTTGCCGAATGGATATGGCACTACATTACCTTCAAGAGGGGCGTTCGTTTAATAACGAACAGCGGTAAAGAAAGAACAGAAGAAGATTGAATATTCGTTTTATCCGCTTTTAAACGGCAAATGATGAGCCGCATCCGCATGACTCACTTGCATTAGGATTGTCGAACGTAAAGCCTCGTGCATCAAGGCCGTCAGGATAGTCAATCTGTATTCCATTCAGATAGATGAGGTGTTTCGGATCAACAATGATTTCGAGGCCCTGACTTTCAATGACGCGATCATCATCCGTACGGATATCAAATCCAAGCTTATAGCTCAGGCCGGAACAGCCTCCTCCCTCAACTGCTACGCGCAGATATAGTCCCTCATCCAGATTCTCATTCTCCTTTATTTTGCTAATCTGTTTGGCTGCTCTTTCGGTTACTATAACCGGGTTGTCAGAAACTTCGCCCGAAGGAGCTTCAGGAAGGCCTACAGCCTCTTCCGGCTCAGTGTCATCATCAATGAGAGAAGCAATGATGTCGTCAAGATTTTCTTCTTCTAAAGGCATAATTGTTTTTGGAACCTTACTTCGTTGTTTCCGCAAATGTAAAATAATCCGTTTCGTACCTTCTGAAAAGGCGCAGAATACCGGCACTGACTAAGTTAACCAATATTTTTGATGCACGGTAGCTGGTTACGTTGATCAATTGTGCGAATTTTGAAACGGTAATTTCACCGTATTCATTCAGGTACCGGAATAGCATCTGTTCGTTTTTACCATATTCGAATGTGACTCCCTCGGAAGAACTTTTGTTTTTCATTACCTCCGACTGTTCGTCACTGGCAAGAACACTCTCATCGTTGACCCTTACGAAAACCTGCCTTTTTTTTCTGTTCTTAAGATAAACAGGTTTGGTTTCAGACTCAGGCACACGCACCACCATAACATCCAGCGGACCTGTATGAACAAGCTCAATCTCAAGAGGAACAGCCGGGACACAATGCTTCTGAGACGCCTCCATCAAAAGATACTCCTCTTCAAAAAAACCGTCCACGCCGGTAACGTTCTGATGATCGTCAACACCGATCAGTATGGTACCCCCTTTGGTGTTTGCAAATGCAGCGATTTCTCGCGCAATCTTTTCAGGAGAGGGTATGGTTTTCTTGAACTCAAGGAATGAACCCTCCCCGCGCTGAATGAGGTTGCGCAAATCGGCCGCGCTCATCTCTGATATCCTGATTTCTCCGTTGGGCAATAGCATAAATAAAATATTAATCCGGGTATAGTATCTGAAATGGATTTGAACGTCTCATGAAGACGTGAAGAGGCTTCCGGGGCCGGAAAAGGTGTTTGAGTGGCGATTTAACTCTCTTTCAAGCAAGAATCCATTACCTGAAATGATCCTTTTATTCAGAAAATGGGCTTTAAGCCGTCAAAACTTTTCTTTTTTCAACCGGGCATGAGCCTGTGTTCATACCCATCAAATCATGATTTCGTTCTTTGCATTCCTTGTCATCAGTTTTTTAACGGCATCACGGGGGTCCATATTTTCAAAGAGTACCTGATAAACTGCTTCAGTGATTGGCATCTCCACTCCATTTTTCCGCGCCCATTGATGAACAGATTCAGCGGTTTTAACCCCTTCTGCCACCATGTTCATTCCTGATATGATCTCATCCAGCTTTTTGCCTTTGCCGATGTGATAACCGACAAAGCGATTTCGGCTATGGCGGCTCGTGCATGTAACAATCAGGTCGCCCATGCCCGCCAGGCCCGAAAATGTATCCTGTGAGGCTCCAAGGGCGGTTCCCATTCGTTTCATCTCATGCAGCCCGCGTGTCATCAATGCAGCTTTTGCATTATCGCCCAGGTCGGCACCATCGATAATTCCGGCGGCGATTGCCATAATATTCTTCAGGGCCCCGCCAATTTCGACGCCTACAATGTCATAATTCAGATAGACTCTGAAGCAGGGCGACATAAACGTCTCCTGTATAATGCGTGCCGTACGTTTTGAGTATGCCGACGCAACTACCGTGGTTGGCTTGCACAATCCAACTTCTTCTGCATGACTGGGGCCGGTTAGCACGCCGATCTGATCCTCAAGAACCACACCCTCGAGCACATTGGCCAGAATCTGTGAAGGTGTCATGAAACTGTCTTTTTCAATGCCCTTTGATACCGTCACCACAAACTCTTCTCCGCTCAGAAACGGTTTTACCCTCGTGGCCACTTCACGCAGCGCATGTGTAGGTGTGGCAAACAACACCATTTCAGCTCCCTCAAGCGCATCTTCGATCGAACTTGTGGCATGAACTTCTTCCGGCAGATCAATATCGCTCAGATACTCCGGGTTAACCCGGTCGCGGTTGATTCCGCGGGTCACATCTTTTTCGCGAGCCCAAACTGTGACCATGAATCCTTTATTGCCCAATACAACCGATAAAGCTGTACCAAAGCTTCCGGCTCCGATTACACTGATCTTCTTCACGTGACAGGTTCGTTTTTATTCAGCCTTCCCTTGGATGGCTTGAATGAGTTAATACGATTTTCATTGCCCTGCAGTAGACGGCGGATATTGCCTTTATGCTTTATCACAATACCCAGGGCTATGGCCGTACTGAAAAGAATAATACTTCCGTCAATATCCCAGCCGGCCCCGTAACGAAGAATCACCTGTGACAACGGGTATGCAATGGCTGCCATAATGGATCCCAGGGATACATATCTTGTGGAAAACATCAGAATCAGAAATATGGCAAGAGAAATACTGATGGATATTGGCTCGATTCCGTATAGCATACCACAAGCTGTGGCGGCCCCTTTACCGCCGCTGAATCGCGCATAAACTGGAAACATGTGCCCTATTACAGCCCCCATCCCCGATATAATGAGCAGCATGGGTTCCACTTCCCAACCCGAGTAAAATGCGACCGGACCGCTGCCGATCTGATAGGCAAGTTTGTAGATAATGGTTGTACAGAGAAGCCCCTTGCCAAAATCGAATAGCAACACACCGGTTCCAGCTTTCCATCCCAGAATGCGAAATGTATTGGTTGCGCCGGCGTTGCCGCTCCCGTGCTCCCGGATATCCACGCCAAAAAAGATTTTACCGGTCCAAAGAGAGCTGGGAATGGCCCCGATGAAGTAGCAAATAATGAAAACAGTAAGTACAGACAGCATTGGACGTGATTCCGATTCTTGAGGTTCCCGAAGATACCACTTTAAACCATCACCATTTCAACCACATAGTACAGAATAAGCGAATGCTCTTTAAACATGTCGCTCGGCATGGTAAGACGACCGGACAAGCGGTCCGCTTTCAACGTGCTCCAGTCCAAGCGCTTCTCCGATTTCCTTGTATTCTGCAAAAAGGTCCGGGTGCACCCATTCAACCACCGGATGGTGCATTTTTGTTGGCTGCATATACTGGCCGATCGTTAGAACATCCACGCGATGGTCCACGCAATCCTGCATTAGCTGGATCACCTCTTCCCGAGTTTCGCCCAGGCCAACCATAATTCCTGTTTTGGTTCTGAGGCCCTGCTCCTTGCAGCGCAGCAGCAGTTCCAGTGACCGTTCGTATTTTGCCTGAGGGCGAACATTCCTGTAAAGTCGGGGTACCGTTTCAAGGTTGTGGCTGAGTACATCGGGCGGTGTATCAATCACAATCTGAAGGGCATCCCATACACCGCGGAAGTCGGGGATCAATGATTCAATGGTAACACCGTCGATTGTTTCCCTGAGTACACGATGGCATTCCGCAAAAATCGGAGCGCCGCCATCCTTTCGCTCATCCCGGTTCACGGAAGTAAGCACCACATGCTTCAGGTCCATCTTTGAAGCCGCGTCAGCAACGCGGCGGGGCTCATCCCAGTCCAGCCCCTGCACGGGTCGCCCGGTTTTAACCGCACAAAAAGAGCACGACCGGGTACAAACATCCCCTAAAATCATAAATGTGGCTGTTCCTGCACCCCAACACTCACCCATATTCGGGCATCGAGCCTCCGAACAAACCGTATTCAGGTTGTTTTTCCTGATGGTCTCAGAAACCTCTTTAAATTTCTGTCCTGACGGCAGCTTAACCCGAAGCCAGTCAGGCCGGCGCTCTGAGGGTCCTTTGCGATCAATAACTTCAAGCTCTTTAATCATAACAACATCTGTGGTTTGCCCTTGCTGGGCGATTTTATACGGTTCTAAGGTAAGAAAATTGTTTGAGGGGTTCAGGTTTTTGAAGCCCGTATTTTACATCTACTCCGAATACTTCCGAAAAGTGTTTCATGAGCAGCACCCTTACTTCTGCGGGGTCCACGGCATCTCCAAGTATTTTTTCGAGGCTCGTTACGGCCTTGTTGCTGATGCCGCATGGCACTATGTGATTGAAGTAATTCAGATCTGTATTCACATTTAGGGCAAAGCCGTGCATTGTGACCCACCTTGAGCAGCGAATGCCCATGGCGCAGATTTTTTCATCCTCAACCCATACCCCTGTCAGTCCATCGATTCTGCCGGCGGAAATTCCATATTCGGCACAGGTTCTGATGATGACCTCTTCAAGATACCGCAGATATTTATGGATATCGGTAAAATACCCGTCAAGATCCAGAATTGGATAGCCTACGATCTGACCGGGTCCGTGATACGTGATATCTCCTCCGCGATCGGTCTCAACATACTCGGCTTCTATATTGCTTAACTCAGAAACAGCTTTGAGAAGGTGTGCCGAATCGCCGCTTTTACCCAGTGTATAAACGTGTGGATGCTCCACAAAAAGTAGCATATCGTGGATCAACTTCTCATCCGAAATGGAGTCACCATCACGCAATCGCCTTTTTTGATCAATCAGGAGCTGTTGCAGCGACTTTTGAAGATCCCAGGCTGTTCTGTAGGAAACTTCGCCCAGGTTATTCACATTGAGAATCTTTTCCTTTTTCATGGGGCAAAGATAACCAAAAATCGCAACATAAGATTCAACAGCAAAAGCCGGTACGCACATATTTAAAGCGCCCGGCTTTGACTGTTTTATATTTCTGGTTGATGTGCTGTTTAGTCGCGCAGAACAAATATAACGGGAACGGTGTATTGTACTTTCACAGGGCGTCCACGCTGGTTGCCTGGCCTGAACTTCGCCTCTTTAACAACGCGCAGGGCTTCCTCGTCGCAACCTCCGCCGATTCCCCGGATCACTTGCGGATTCACCACTTCGCCTTTCTCATTAACAACAAACTGCACGATCACGCGGCCGCTAATATCGGCTCTTTTCGCAATTTCAGGATATCTGATTTTGCTTTGAATAGACTCAAGCCCGCCGATAAGTTCCGGCATCTGCTCAACAATAACAAAGATCTGTTCGTCATCATCAGCTTTCTCGTCCTCCGGTTTGGGGCTTGGGGGCGGAGGCAGATTGAGAGGAGCATTAAAATCGAGCTCAGCGTCAATCATAATATCCACCTCTTCAATTATCTCATGATCCGGTACGGCCACCGGTACGGGAGGTCGCGGCGGCGGTGGAACCTTAATTTCCTGCCGCGTTTGTACAATTTCCTCCATAATCACTTCTTCCTGCACATCCAGCACAATCTCTTCCTGAACGGTCGGCCGAAGATCGATCCTCATGATAATAATGAAAATAAGCAGCGTTACAATAAGTCCAATTTCGAGAAAAATCGTATAGTATGTGTTCAGATTTACATTCTCTGTTCTTCTTCCCAGAAATTCTTTTGTTTTTTTTCCTCCTTTCATAGTAAGCCTCTCGCGCTTGATTCATGCATAACAGCAACTTCAGTTAGCTGTCAGCAAACTATCTGTCGGTTGTATTTTAGCAGAGAGAGGTGTGAAGGTAAATCAGGGATTACCTGATAGGGGTACGGGGTAAACCTTCACCGGAGCATAGGGCTTAATGCAAAAAAGGCGGACCATGAGGTCCGCCTTTTTCAGTATTTGGTCAGTATCGTTTAACTGCGTATTAAAAACCTACTTCTTTTTTTTAGGCTTGGAGCCGAGATGGACTCCTTCACCATAGGCTTCTGCAACAGCTTCCATAACGGCTTCACTCATGGTAGGGTGAGGATGAACCGCGCTGATAATCTCATGCCCGGTTGTTTCAAGGTCGCGCGCTACAACGGCTTCAGCAATCAATTCCGTAACATGCGAACCGATCATGTGGCAGCCAAGCCATTCACCGTATTTGGCATCAAATACAACCTTGACAAACCCCTCTTCATGCCCCAGTCCGGCAGCCTTTCCGCTTGCGGAAAACGGGAACTTGCCAACCATGACATCGTATCCTTCGTCCTTCGCCTGTTTCTCGGTAAGACCTACAGAGGCGATCTGAGGCTCGCAGTAGGTACAACCCGGAATGTTATCATAATTTACAGGATGAGGATTCTCGCCAGCAAGCTGTTCCGCCAGAACAACCGCCTCATGAGATGCCTTGTGGGCAAGCCATGGGGCACCAATTACGTCTCCAATTGCGTAAATGCCGTCCGCATCTGTTTTGTAGGTCTTTTTATCTACCTTAATGGCTCCTTTCTCGTGCTTTACGCCGGCTTTATCGAGGCCAATATTTTCAACATTGCCCGTTACACCCACCGCTGAAAGAACCACATCGGCTTCAACCACCTCTTCGCCTTTTTTGGTTTTGATGGTCACTTTTACACCCTTTCCTTTCTTCTCAACCTTCTCTACAGAGCTATCCGTAAGGATATTCATACCTTTTTTCTTGTAGATCTTGGCCAGTTCTTTTCCAATATCCTGATCCTCAACCGGAACAAGATTTTTCTGGACTTCAACAAGGGTTACTTCTGTACCAATGGAGTTGTAGAAATAGGCAAACTCAACACCGATGGCGCCGGCTCCGATTATCACCATCTTTTTCGGCTGTTTTTCCAGCTGCATGGCTTTTTCTGAGTCAATGATCATTTTACCATCGATTTTCAGGTTTGGAAGTTCACGCGGCCTTGCACCGGTTGCAATAATAAAATGCTTGGCTTTCACGGTCTCCACTTCTTTACCCTCATCATCATTTACGGCAAGCTCTTTGGATGACTTAAATACTCCTGTACCGTTAAGCACTTCTATCTTGTTGGCTTTCATCAAGAATTGAACGCCTTTACTCATTTTGTCGGCAACACCGCGGCTTCGCTTGATCATTTTTCCAAAATCCGCAGAGAAATCCTTCACATCAACTCCGTAATCAGACGCATTGGAGATCGATTCAAATACTTCGGCTGATCTCAGAAGAGCCTTGGTGGGAATACATCCGATATTGAGGCAAACTCCACCCAGAAATCTCTTTTCTACTACCGCCGTTTTAAAACCAAGTTGTGAAGCTCGAATTGCGGCCACATATCCGCCCGGACCGGTTCCGATTACACAAACATCAAATTCTTTCGCCATGTTTTTTTAAGGTCTATAATTTCAAAAGTTACTGTAAGGCCAATAGGATTTAAAACAGCCTCACGAATTGAATACCTGTTTTCAAGCACACAAAATTACGGAATCTAATTCAGATAATTAAATAGATCGCACCAGCAATTTGGATTCATGCATCTGTGTAAATCAGATTTGTTTGCTGAAAGAAAATCTGCAAAATTACATGTATGGTCTTCCAAAGCTAATCCCACTATTATGCATTTCACATCTCTGCGTAACTCACTTACATCACTTCTTTTTCTTCTCTTTCTGGCCGGTTGTTCTGCAGACGATCAAATTCGTGTAGAATCACCTGGTGCAATCAATGCTGTAGAGTTCAGCCTCTCTGAAGGCGTACCGATGTACGCTGTTCAGCATGAGGGAACTGCTGTTATTGCACCATCCAGACTGGGATTTGAACTGCAAAATGTACCCGCTCTGCGCGACGGGTTTGAAATTTCTTCAACTGAAATCTCTTCGTTCGATGAAACCTGGACGCAGGTATGGGGTGAAAAGAAAGATATAAGGAACCACTATAATGAGCTGAAAGTGTTGCTTCGTGAAACAGCTGAGCCTAACCGTGAACTTGCCATTGTTTTCAGGGTGTATGATGACGGTGTTGGTTTTCGATATGAATTTCCGGAACAGCCCGGACTTGAGGAATTCAATATCATGAACGAGCTTACCGAATTCAACATGACCGGCAATCATGAAAGCTGGTGGATTGGAGCCTATCAGTCCAACAGATATGAGTACCTTCCCGAGCATACAAGGCTGGCCGAAGTGGATACGGTTATTACTCCGTTCACGATGAAAACGGACGACGGCCTCTATGTAAGCCTTCATGAGGCGGCCCTTGTGGATTATTCGTCTATGACTGTTGAACATCTGGGAGACAACCGGATGAAAGCAAACCTTATGCCCTGGCATGACGGCGTACTGGTGCACGCTTCCGCTCCTTTTGTTACACCCTGGAGAACGCTGCAAATTGGAGAGACGGCGGGCGATCTGGTTACCTCGTACCTTATCCTGAACCTGAACGAGCCAAACAAAATTGAGGATACTTCCTGGATAGAGCCCGCCAAATATGTGGGGATATGGTGGGAGATGCACCTGGACAAATCCACATGGGGATCCGGACCAAGACACGGTGCCACAACGGAAAATACAGAGAGATACATCGATTTTGCAGCAGAGCATGGCTTTTCACACGTGCTTGTTGAAGGCTGGAATCCGGGCTGGGACGGCGACTGGGCTGCAAGCGGGGTTGTCTTTGACTTCACGCGTCCCATGGCTGATTTCGACCTTTACTACCTCACAGAGTATGCCCTGGATAACGGGGTCCGGCTGATGGGCCACCATGAAACTTCTGCCTCCGTCGAGCATTATGAAAGCCAGATGGAGGAAGCTTTTCAGCTATATGAAGACCTTGGGGTTCGTGCAGTCAAAACCGGTTACGTGGGTCACGGTCGTGAAATTTTCTGGACCGATGAAAAGGGTAACCGGAACTACGAATGGCACCATGGCCAGCACATGGTGCGTCATCATCAAAAGGTCGTTGAACTGGCGGCGGAGCACCGAATCTCACTGAATGTACACGAAGGACTGAAGGATACGGGTCTGAGGCGGACATGGCCCAATTTAATGACGCGTGAAGTAGCTCGCGGACAGGAGTACAATGCATGGGGTAGCGGGGAAAACGTATGGGACGGCGCAGGAAATCCACCCGATTATGTTACGATTCTCCCATTCTCCCGAAACCTGGCCGGTCCGTTTGACTACACGCCGGGGATCGTGGACCTGTATTTTGAGGACTACAGGCCTGACAACCGAATCAATCACACCCTCGCGAAAGAGCTTGCCCTCTACGTGGTAATCTACAGCCCTCTGCAGATGGCTGCTGATTTGCCGGAAAACTATGAAGAACGGCCCGAAGCATTTCAATTTATCAAGGATGTTCCGGCCGACTGGTACGATACAAAAGTACTTAACGGCGAAATCGGTGAGTATATCACAACGGTCCGAAAAGACCGAAACAGTGAAGACTGGTACCTGGGAAGTATTACCAACGAAGAATCCAGGGAGTTTGTCTTTCCTCTCGATTTTTTAACGGAGGGTGAGACCTATGTTGCGCAGATCTATCGTGACAGCGAGGATGCCGACTGGGCGGTAAATCCATACGGATTTGAGGTTGAGGAGATGGAAGTCACCTCCGCCACCAGCCTGGAGGTAACACTGGCCCCCGGAGGCGGTCAGACCATTCGGTTCATGCATATGGAGTAACACGGAATTTACTCTCAGGAATCACGGGTGAAAGAACCAGCTTGCGTTTGCCGGCCTCGATTCCTCGGGCTGGTGAGTGATTCTCCGATCCGGGCATCATTCACCCAATCAAAACCCAATGCACATTGGGTGACACACACGAGCGAGGGTTTCAACCCTCAATCCAAACGCCGGAGCTGAAGCACCGGCTCGCATTTGCCGCCCTCGATTCCTCAGGCTGGTGAGTGATTCCCTGATCTGAGCCATGCACCCAAATCAAAGCCCAACGCACGTTGGGTGACACACACGAACGAGGGTTTCAACCCTCAATCCAAACGCCGGAGCTGAAGCACCGGCTCGGATGTACCGCCCTCGATTCCTTGGGCTGGTAAGTGATTCCCTGGTCTGAGCCATGCACCCAAATCAAAACCCAACGCATGTTGGGTGACACACACGAGCGAGGGTTTCAACCCTCGTGTCAAAGTGCAAATGCACCAATCTGGATCGCTGTCTGAATTAATAATACCCTGTCACACAAGTAAATTTTGTAAGGACTTCCTGAAAATTGATTCATACTAAAAATAGGAATGAATAAATTTTTGGAGTTTAAAGCCATGGGAAGCTTTGTCATCACTCACGTACACACTGTTTTTGGAACCAAATCAAGGGAAGCTCTGATTCAGCCCAGGTTTGAGAACCATTTATATAAATACATCTCCGGTATCGGGAAACGGAAGGGAATTCCTATTATAAAAACCGGCGGCATGAGTGACCATATTCACATACTTCTGTTACAGCCAGGGAAAATGCCCCTTTGTGATATTATGCAAGTAATCAAGGGCAATACATCCAAATGGATAAATGACAATTATTACCCAGACAGAAGGTTCAGATGGCAGGGTGGATACGGTGCATTTGCTGTTTCCATGTCACAAATTGAAGTGGTTAAGAGATATATTCACAACCAGAAAGAACACCACAAACACTATGATTTCGACTCCGAGTATCACAATTTGCTGGTAAAGCATAAGGCAAACATAGCCGTGAAACATAAATAGAGAAGAAGAACCGGCTCGTGTTTGCCGCCCTCGATCCAAACGCCGGAGCTTAAGCACCGTCTCGCATTTACCGCCATCGATACCTCGGGCTGGTGAGTGATTCCCTGATCCGGGCATCATGCACCCAATCAAAACCCAACGCACGTTGGGTGACACACACGAACGAGGGTTTCAACCCTCGATCCGCACGCCGGAGCTGAAGCACCGTCTCGCGTTTGCCGCCCTCGATATCTCGGGCTGGTGAGTTCTTCTCCGATCCGGGCATCATTCACCCAATCAAAACCCAATGCACATTGGGTGAAACACACGAACGAGGGTTTCAACCCTCGATCCGCACGCCGGAGCTGAAGCACCGTCTCGCGTTTGCCGCCCTCGATACCTCGGGCTGGTGAGTGATTCTCCGATCTGGGCATCATTCACCCAATCAAAACCCAACGCATGTTGGGTGACACACACGAACGAGGGTTTCAACCCTCGTCAATTTTTGTCACGAAAACCGGTCAGCCAGGCGGTTGATCAGGTATCCGCTTTCCGTAAGGGCCTGAGAAGCAAATTTGCCAAAAAAGTCAGTTACGGCTTCAAACTCACGGATAAAACCGCGCTTGTCGTCATTTTCCACCATCTCCATGAGCGTTTGGTGATGCCTGAAAAAAGTAAGGAGCAGGTCTCGACGCTCCTTGTTGGCAAAAACGATGTCAGCATAGAGTTCCGCATCCTGAGCAAAAATCCTGCCCGTCATCATCAGTTCGGCCCGGTAAATCGGACTCGAATAGTCAAGCATTTCATTCGGGTTCAGATCGTACTCTTTCATAAATGATCCGTGCAGAAGGGCAACAAAGTGCCGCAAACCCTGCACCAGGTGCATCACATGGTCATGCTTGGATGGGTTTGCCTCTATAATCCGCATACCCCAAAGTATGCACTGCTCCCTGAACCAGTCTGCCTTTTCAGAATCCCGCCCTGAACAAATCACCATCAGCTGCTTTGATAGGTTTGGAACATCGGGTCCATGCATCGGGTGCAGGCCAACCACAGGTCCGTCATGTGCGTCCAGCATAGCCTTCAGCGGTTCACTCTTGTTGCTGGTAAAATCGGCAAGAATGGTATCGGGTTTTAATTTAGGGGCAATTCGCCGGATCACATCAATCGAGACGTTAATGGGAACTGTTATGATGACCATATCCAGCTTAGGCGCCATCTCCTCAAGCTGATACCAGTTGCCCTTATCCAGGCTGTATGAAATGTGTCCGCTGCTTTCAGTAAAACGGCGGTAGAGAGAGCCCATCCCCCCTTCACCGCCCACATAGAGAATATGCTTCGGTTCTTCAGTAGCGCTGGGAAATTTTTCAGCCGACTGTGCGGCCCTTGAGGCTGCCATCACCATGCGTAAAAAATCCTCCGCCCAATCCGGATCAATCCCACGGTCTGCTGCTTTTCTTCTGAACGACTCTGTCTTCTCTTCTTCCCTTCCGGCTACAAATACAGGCAGCTGGTTCTCAACTTTTCTTTTAATCACGTCCTGCACGACATCTTTTCTTGTTTTTAAAAGATCCAAAATCTGTTCGTCTATATCATCAATCTGAGTACGCTGCTTTTTTAACTGATCTTTTTCGGACATTCTTAAAACAAATAAATTTTGGATCGCATCACAGAAGCGATCCGGGTTGAATGATCGTGTGTATTCGTAGAATCTGATTTTCTTACGGAGGCAATCTCCGGGCAGCAGCAAAGTTACTTCTAATCACGCAAAAATGTGTAATAAGTGAATTTTTTACCGTTCAGGCTGTTTGTATCACTGATTCAGCTCCTTATCTTTAAAGAATATGTCTCAATTCAAACTTCACTCACCCTGGGAACCCGCCGGTGACCAGCCTAACGCCATCAAGGAGCTGACCGAGGGCATCCGGCAAAACGATAAATTTCAGACCCTGCTGGGTATCACGGGCTCCGGTAAAACCCGAACTGTAGCTGGAGTCATTGAAAACGTTCAGAAACCAACCCTGGTGATGAGCCACAATAAGACACTTGCCGCACAGCTCTACCGTGAGCTTAGCGACTTTTTCCCTGAAAACCGTGTCGAGTTCTTTATCTCCTACTACGATTATTACCAGCCTGAAGCCTATATCTCCGCGCAGGATAAATACATCGAAAAAGATCTGTCCATCAATGAAGAGATTCAGAGGCTGCGTCTGCGTGCCACCAGCTCCCTGCTTTCCGGGCGCAGGGACGTCATTATTGTCTCATCCGTAAGCTGCATCTACGGTATCGGGTCGCCCTCTGAGTATGAAAAACTGATCATCACGCTTAAAACCGAACAGGAAATCGCCCGTAACACCCTTCTTTACGATCTTGTGGACCTTCACTACACGCGCAGTGACAACGACTTCCGACGTGGCACATTTCGTGTGAGAGGAGATGTGGTGGATATCTATCCCGCTTACTCTGAAGAGGGGCTGCGGGTAACCATGTGGGGCGATGAAATTGAAAAAATGCAGGTTTTTGATGTGGAGGGCGGCTCTATTATTGGTGAGGTGGATGAGTTTCGAATATATCCGGCATCGCACTATGTAACCACGCAAAGCCGCCTTGAAGAGTCAATACAGCAAATCCGGGATGAGATGCACTGGAGGGTGGAAGTACTGCAGAACGAGCAGAAATTTCTGGAGGCCAAAAGGCTGGAGCAGCGTACACTGTTTGATATCGAGATGATGCAGGAGATCGGCTACTGCTCCGGTATCGAAAACTACTCGCGATATCTGAGTGCACGCAAACCGGGAGAAAGGCCCTACTGCCTGATGGACTATTTTCCGGATGATTATCTTCTTGTTGTGGATGAGAGCCATCAGACGGTGCCACAAATCGGCGCCATGTACGGCGGCGACCGCTCCCGGAAGATTGAACTGGTTGAACACGGATTTCGTCTTCCATCTGCGCTTGACAACCGGCCGCTTACCTTTGAAGAGTGGGAGACAATGATCAATCAGGCCATATTTGTAAGCGCCACTCCGAGCGACTATGAACTGGAACAGTCGGGAGGTGTGTACGTTGAGCAAATTATCCGGCCAACCGGACTTATGGAACCGCAGATAGAGGTGCGTCCGCTTGATACACAGGTGGATGACCTTCTTGAGGAGATCAGGCTTCGGGCAAACAAGAATGAACGCGTACTCTGCATCACCCTGACCAAGCGTCTGAGTGAAGAACTGAGTGAGTACCTTAAAAATCTTGGAATACCTGCCGCTTACATGCACAGTGAGCTTGATGCCATGCAACGGATCGAGGTGCTCTATAAGTACAGACGCGGTGACTTTAAGGTGCTGGTTGGAATCAATCTTCTTCGTGAAGGAATTGATATTCCCGAACTGAGCCTTGTAGCAATCATGGATGCCGATAAGGAAGGCTTTTTAAGGTCTGAAACTTCCCTGTTCCAGATTGTTGGGCGCGCCGCCAGGAATATTGAGGGGAAAGCCATCTTGTATGCGGATAAGATCACGGCAAGTATGCAAAAGGTAATTGATGAAACCAATCGCAGACGCAGAGTACAGCAGGAGTATAACAGGGAACACGGTATTACACCGCAAACAATCAAAAAAGAGCTGAAACCACTGGTTGATCCGGCTCTTATTTCCACGCAGGACTTTACCCTCGACAACAAACCCGGAGAAGAAGAAAAAGATTATCTGGAAGTGGTTAAGGTTGCGGAAGATGGCATTCAGTACAAAGCAAATCCGGCCATGAAAGAAGTTACATTTGAAAGCAAGGAAAAATTTCTTGATTATCTTCGTGAATCGATGCTGCAATCTGCAAGAAACATGGAGTTTGAGGAAGCTGCACGAATCCGGGATCAAATTGCTACATTGGAAAAAGAACTCTGATACACATATTTATGAGCAACAAACTTGATTTCTTTAAAACCTTCGTAAAAGATAGAGATGTGGCATCGATCGTGCCTACATCCCTGCGCTGCGTGAAGAAGGTTTGCGCAAACATCGATTTTTCAAGGGATCTGATTATTGTAGAATACGGCCCCGGTAACGGCGTTTTTTCAAAATATATACTGGAGCGTATATCTCCGGATTCAAAGCTAATCATGATTGAAGCCAATAAGGACTTTGTAGCCCAGCTTAAAGAGCAGATAACGGATCCGCGGGCCGAAATCCATAATATTCTTGCCGGAGACGTGGAAGAAGCGCTTGATCCTGATGATGTCGGAAGCGTGGACTATGTACTCTCGGGAATTCCATTTTCCTTCCTCAAAAAAGATCGTAAGATTGCAGTTCTCAAAGCCACAAAAGCCATTCTGAAACCCGGTGGTAAATTTCTGGCATATCAGACCAGCGGTCATCTTAAAAAACCCGTGCAGGAGGTGTTCGGCAACCTGGAAACCGATTTTGAGCCGCTGAATATTCCTCCCTATCTGATCTATAAGGTTGTCAAGAATGGAGTGTGAAGCAGGAGCAGGCTTCAGGCTTCAGGCTTCAGGCTTCAGGCTTCAGGCTTCAGGCTTCAGGCTTCAGGCTTCAGGCTTCAGGCTTCAGGCTTCAAATGGCAACATGAAAATTCCTTCTCAGATCTTCTCATTTTTGCCATTTGCCTTTTAACCACTCAGTACCAATAAACAATGAAATCACCCTCGCCCAATCGCATTATCCCTCCCGGGGTACTCCTGAACGGCTATCGTCAGGGCATCTTCCCGATGAGTGAAACAAGGGATGATGATTCCGTTGGCTGGTATTCTGCGCGCAAAAGAGGAATTATTCCCATTGAATCGTTCCGTGTTTCATCCAATGTAGAGAGGATCATCCGCCAGGATCGTTTTGAATGCAGAATCGATACCCGCTTCAGGGATGTGATGATTGCCTGTGCGGACCGTGACACGACATGGATATCTGACCTTATCATTGACTCTTTCGAGGTGCTTCACCTGGCCGGCCACGCTCATTCAGTGGAAATGTTCAATCGAGACGGCGAGCTGGCCGGTGGCCTGTACGGCGTGTCGCTTGGCGCGGCTTTTTTCGGCGAATCCATGTTTAAAGAAGAGAATGAAGCCGACAAGGTCGCACTCTGGCACTGCCACCGCATCCTCCGGAATAACGGCTTCGAACTCTGGGATACGCAATTCTATACGGAGCACCTTGCTCAGTTCGGATGCATAGAGATCTCCTCTGAAGAGTATAATGCCCGGCTGGATAAGGCCCTTCAAAAAGCAGCGAAATTCGCTTTGCCTGAGTAATTCACCTTACTTCAACATACGTACTTGTTGAAGAGTGTTACTCTTTCCCCGGAGAGGGATTTTGGCGGCGTAATTATCGGCTAACTCTATTTTTTATGTGCAGCCGAAATATTTTTCCGGCTGCATTTACAAGGTTTGGAATACCTGCAATCTATCCTTCCAGGATATCGGCAATCCGTTCCTTCACATCATTCAGGTGAACGCGTGTGGCACGGTCGGATGAACCATCGGCCGCCCCTTCCACCAGATCCTGCAGTTCATTGAGTTCTGCCCTGAGCATCGCTTTAATATCACTGCCGACCGCAAGCTCATCCTCGCTTTCCATCGTCTGCCCGACCAAATGAATATAAACACGCTGAAGGTTTCTTCGATAAACATCAATTGAGTCGCCCGTGGAGAGTTCGCTCCAGATACCGTTTCGCAGGTCTTCGAGCATCTCCGCAGGTGCATACGCTTCATCTCCCCGAAATGCCTCATCCTCAATTAGACGTATCATTCGTGAGGTGCTCATCACATTTGCCAGTTGCCGGCCCTGTAGATTCTGGATTCGCTCAATTGCGCCTGCATGTTCGATATTACGAAGGATTTCCGCGTTAAGCAGCCAGTCGGGCGTGCTGAATGCGTTATCAATCATGAACTGCATCGCTTTTTGCTGATATTCCCTGGATACCGGGCGAAATACATCACCTTCCTGATCGGTTGTGATCCGCTCTACATACACACCGCCAATGTTGGTGATCACATGATTCACGTACCGATTCCACTGTCCTATCAGCTCGCCGTAAATCTCTTCCAGATCTTCATAGTTTCTACCCGGGCGGGATGTCCACTCGATCAGATTCGGGATGACACGCTGCAGATTCATCATTCCATATGTGGATGCCTGAACCGGATCATCTGACAGTGCTTCGGTTTGCGCCGAGGGATCGTACCCGGTTGACGTGCCGAACCGGTACATCGGGTCATTCGCTTTCTCCATAATCCACTCTCTTAGCGTCGGTATCTCCTCCTCTGGCGTTTCCGCACCCGGAATAATCCTATACCCCCAATTAACGGCATATTTATCGTATGGGCCTATTTTCCGGATAAATCGTTCCACCCCGTCACCCGGCTGGGCGATGTAGTTCTGCCGTGCATAATCCATCACGGAAGCTGAAACACCATATTCTGCCGTAAACGAAGGTGACCGTAGGGAATCGACCGGGTAGGAAGAGTTTGCTTTCATGTTGTGCGGCAGCCCTATCGCATGACCAATTTCATGTGCAATAACCTGGCGAATGGCTTCCATCAGATAGTCATTATCAATGGGAAGGCTTCTGGCATCCGGATTGGCAGCTCCTGTTTCGAGCATCAGCCGGTTCCGGTAGGATCGGATGTGATTGTGATACCAGATAATATCACTTGCTATGATCTCGCCGGTTCTTGGGTCGGTAGTGCTGGGCCCTGTGGCATTTCTTGTGGTGTTTGCAATCCAGCGCACCATGTTATAGCGGATATCTTCCGGCTCAAAGTTCGGATCTTCCTCCTCGGTAGGAGGAAGCTTGGCCTGAATGGCATTTTTAAATCCGGCCTCTTCAAATGCCACGTTCCAGTCTTCCACACCCTGAATTACCGCCTCGCGATACTCCTCGGGGGTTCCGGGATCCACATAATAGACGATCGGTTTCACCGGTTCCACCAGTTCACCCCTGAAATAGGCCTCCGGATCGGAAGGTTCCAGCCTCCAGCGCCGGATAAGCGACCGGGTATCGGCTTTCTGAGCGTCCGAATTAAAATCAAGCTGATTAACCGTAAACCAACCTACCCGGTAGTCGTGGTGACGAGGCTTCATCGGCTCTTTGGGAAGGAGCACCATCGATTGATTCATCAGCAGGGAAATGGTGTTGGTTCCGCTTGCAGAGGGTGGGTTCATCGCTTCATAGGTCATGACATGACGTGCCTCAACATTGAGCGGAAACGTACGGACCGTGTCAATATAACTTCGTCCGGTGTCGAGGCGGCGAACCTGGTAGCGTGATCGCAGCCAACCCTGCATGCCCGAAATCGCCGGTACATCGGTTTCAAACAGCGGATTGATTTCAATGACCGAAGCTCCCGTTTCCGGATTGGTTGCCTGAATGTCGAAGGTGGCAATCACAGGCTCAAAATTGTTGGCTCTCACCGAACGGGAAATCGGCAGGGAATCGGCCGCTACCGCATTATAGGAGCGCTGACGCAGGGTTACCTTATCCCGCACCTTCTCAAAAATTACAACCTGTTCGGCCGTTTTCGATCCGCTGCTGGTGAATCCAAAAAAGTTGGAGGGGACAGATGCCACGCGGCTTACCATCAGAAAGTCACGGCCAAAAAGCGAATCGGGAATTTCATAATAAATTTTATCGTCCTTGTAATGAATATCAACCACACCGTCTGCGCTGACCGCATCGCCGCCGGTAATGGTGCTGTAATCGTTCGAAGATTCCGCTGAACGCTGGGATGACGGGCGTTCGCTTACCGACTCGGCTGATTTACAAGAGATGGCAAAAAAAGCTGGCAGAAGGAGGATATACAGAAGTTTGGTACGTCGCATGGGATTAACTTATTTAATTTTTTTGGATACGGGAAGAAACGAAAAATCTCGATGAATGTGGGAAATCCAGCAGTATCTATAAATTTTTAACAAAATCAGAACCTGTGGTTTTCATGCAGCAGTCTCTTCCAATCCGGATTCCTGGAAAGCCACGATTTAACAAACGGACAGATCGGCACTACACTAAGTTCTCTCTCCGACACGACTTGAAACACCCCTGAAAGCAAATCCGAAGCAATTCCCTGCCCCTCCAGCTCTTTCGGCACCTCTGTGTGCGTAAGGTAGATCGTTCCCTGGTTGGTCAGAATGTAGTCAACAAAGGACGTTTTACCTTCCCTCTCCAGTTCAAACCTTTTCTTCTCTTTATTATCCTTAACCTGAATTTTTTCAGACATGTTAGCTCACTATTTTGTTTATTTGATATATTCGCTTAAAATAAAGCTTTCGGAATGCCTATGCCCGAACTCACTATTCAAATAGCACAATACCTGCTTCTGGCTGCGGGCGCGGCTTCACTGCTTGTCGGCCTTGTCAAGCTGTTCAAAAGAAATAAAGGCTGGTGGCTTTGGCTTATCACCGGCATCGCACTCACACTCACCTATGCCTATCTGTTTGACCCGGAATTTTTCGGACTCCTGGCCTGAAGTGAAGTTAATCAATTATTCAATTCAGGAATATCAAACTGATACAACGTTGATTCTTCCGCCTGAGAAACTGCGAATATGATGTGTTTCTCTTCCGAAACAGCAAGGTCGCTTACGGTTACATTCAAGTATGCCCTGTAAACCTGCTCCACTCATGGATTATCCCGATCGTCATTACTGACACTTATCTCAACATCCTCACCAAACTTTGAGCCTACAGGGGGGCGGTACGACTGAAAAGGTATTTTCAGCAAATTGGCCAAACGGTCATTTTCCTCAGGGTCCATGTGGGTATCGATCCCGTACGTAAGGTCGCGGGTATCCTCCACCTCTGCGAAGGTGCCGAAAAGACGATCCCATATGGCAAATATATTGCCGTAGTTTGTGTCGGTAAGCGGCTGTGCGTAGTGATGGTGCACCTTATGCATGTGCGGTGTTACAAAGACCCAGGAGAGCGCCCGATCCACATTTCTTGGCATGTTGATATTGGCGTGTGTGATGTGTGCAAAGAGAACGGAAATACTTTGATAAAGCATAACAATGCCGATCGGCACGCCGATAAGCAAGACCCCCATAATGGTAAAAAAGATGCGGAATACCGTCTCGCCGGGGTGATGGCGAAGGCCTGTTGTCACATCCACAGTGGTATCCGAATGGTGAACCAGGTGAAATTTCCACATCCATTTCACTTTATGCTCCACCCAGTGGACAAAATAGGCACCGATAAAATCGAGCAGCATGACGCCCAGGATAATTTTGGCCCAGAGAGGCAGTTCCACCAGCCAGAGAAGACCGAATTCATTCTGTGTAACCCATGTGGACGTGAAATAGAGCACACCCGCCAGGCCGAAACCGATAATGGCCGTAAAGAGGGTAAAAGTGAGGTTGATACCGGCGTGCCTGACCTTGTTGTAGGTAAACTGAAACAGCGGTATAACACCTTCCGCCACCCAGAAAATGAAAATCCCCCCAATCAGAATGGTTGCCCGCCAGACTGTGGGAATATCTTCAAAAAAATCAATTATAGATTCCATAAGGCCAATTATACTAAGCAGTCAACCTACATGTACCGTGTGGTAACCACTTAATTTTACGTCGGTTCGAGATAAAGAAATGAACAGGAATGCCCCCCCCTTACCGTTCGAGACCCAATAAGAAACGGGGGACACTCTTCATCAAACTTACGTTATTCTAAAAAACCAATTCCTTCGTACTCAACGTTCAAATCACTTTCTTTTAATGATGAGGACAATTACCGAAACCACAATAAAAATTGCAACAAGCGGCCAGACCCACAGCGGCAGGGTATACACCTCAACCTGACGCCCCTCAGGTGTACTGTACCGGTCGGGTATGACGGGAAGTCCTTCTTCATCCGCACCGAAGCTCAGGGTGTAACCCAATACAGCCTGCCATACTTTCAGCTGGGATCCGTCTTTTTCAATAATAGCATCGTCAAGCAAAATAGGCTCGCCGGTTTCGTCCTTTAGTTCGATTGCAAGGTTTGGCACAAAATCACCGACCATTGGCAGAAAACCCGCTATGTAGTAATCCGTTACCACGTGCAACAGGCGGTTGCTTCCCTTTTCAAGCCTGTTAAGGCTATCCGTCCCGGTCTCAAGTTCCGCACTCAGAACGGCACGCGATGTCGGGATCGGTGTATCGGTAAATGGTATGTGAAAAAGCACCGCCCGGGAAGGGTCATAGAGCATCTGCATACCGGAAAACTGCAGATAATAGTTGTTGCCCAGCAGCTCCGACAGAAGCACCGACACCTCCAGTGCGCGCCTCACTTCGTCCTCGGTGATATGGAAAGACACCAGCGGGTATCCCGGGTTACCATCGCTTCCTGAACCCAATCCCACAGCCATCATCATATCATAAAACGTCACAAGATTCCGGCTCCACTCCTGCGTACCCGGCCTGATATTGCTCCGGATTGCCCCGTTTGCCTGAACCGCAATGTCAATGGGTTTCCCCAGCGCTTCTTCCGCCGCATATTTCATGGCATCGGTAATAAAATTACCGATGGGCGCTTCGCTTTGAGGTTCACTTCTCTGAATGACAAACGGCAGCTTTGCAATGGGCTGGGTTATCTGCTCAATGCGGCCTTCGGTAAGGTCCGAAACCCACTCATTCAGAAGCACCCTGTACCTCTCCACTTCCGCCTTCACATGCTCATCTTCAGGAACTGAGTCATTCAGTTCGGTCAGAAACGGAGTGCCGTTCGCCTCATTGAGAACGGTTACCTCACCGCTCTCCGGGTCAATAGCAAGCTCCAGAACCCCCAGATGGCTCAGATAGCTGCCGGCCTGAACAATGACTGCATTGCCGGCATAAACAGGCTCCTGCAACACGGTATGGGAGTGTCCGCTGACAATCACATCCAGCTCTGGAATCGTCTCCGCAAGTACACGGTCTTCACTCAGACCGGCATGATTGACGGCAATAATAAAATCAACTTCCTCTTCCAGCAGTACCTTTACCGCTCTGCGTGCTGATTCGACCGGGTCGTCAAACTCCACCGGTTCAGGGTGAGCCGTTTTGTTTATGGCATCATTTCCGATGATTCCAAACACACCTGCTTTCAACCCATTTTCAAGTTCCAGAACTACATGGTTCCGTATGCTGGTTTCAGCAAGCGGATGACCGGACGGCGGACGTATATTGCTTCCGAGTATGGCGGGCCGCAGATCTTCCCGCTCTCCATATCCTGCATCCCTGTAGTAGGCTGCCAGCACCTCAGTCCCGTAATCAAACTCGTGGTTGCCGATTACTGCGGCATCGTATCCAATCATCCTCATCAGTGAAAGCTCAGGAGTTACATCCTCCATCAGGGGAAGCCAGCCAAAAGCAGGGCCACCCAGGATGTCGCCGCCTGAAAACATCAGTACAGGTTCGCCCGATTCCTTCTTCTCAGCCTTTATCCGGTTAGCAGCAGATGCCAGCCTCGCAAATCCCCCGATAGAGGGATCCTTCAGTTCCGGATGGTCATCAGCAGCGGGAATGGGAATAAGGTGCGAATGCTCATCATTGGTATGCAAAATGGTCACACGCAGCTCCTGAGCATCCGCATGCGTAAGAGTAAGTAAAAAAAACAGTATCGGGAGAGTCCGTAAAATGCTTTTCAATTCTTTTCAGCTTTTAGCAATTAACGGTTTTGATTAAGTTACCGTACTAGTCAATTATTCATGCGGGACTAAAATAACCTACAAAACATCATGCAAAAACAGACACTATTTTTGAGCAGCCTTCTGGCATTTTGCTTCATCGCATCCGCGGCATTTGCACAGCTTCAATCACCTGAGGAATTTCTCGGATATGAACTCGGCGACCGCTGGACACCCCACCATCGCGTACTCAGTTATGTATCCCACGTAGCGGAACATTCAGACCTGGCTACAATTCAGCAGTATGGAACCACGAATGAACACCGTGAACTTGTTTATCTGATTATTACTTCCCGTGATAACCACGAGAATCTGGAAGAGATCCGCATGAATAACCTCAGGCTCGCAGGTCTTGAGGACGGTGAACCCACTGAAAACAAAAAAGCGATCGTATGGCTCAGCTATAACGTGCACGGCAATGAAACGTCGAGCAGTGAAGCGGCTATGATGACGCTCTTTGAGCTTGTGAATCCCTCAAACAGTGAATCGAAGCAGTGGCTCGAATCCACCGTTGTCGTCATGGATCCAATGATCAATCCGGATGGTCGCGACCGATACGTGAACTGGTACAAGAGCGTGGTTGGAACCACCGTAAACCCTGATCCCGCAGCCCGCGAACACCGCGAACCGTGGCCCGGCGGCCGATCCAATCACTACTATTTTGACATGAACCGCGACTGGGCATGGCAAACACAAAAAGAAACAAGACACCGTATTAAAGTGTACCACCAGTGGATGCCGCATGTGCACGTCGACTTCCATGAAATGGGCTACAATTCTCCCTACTATTTTGCACCCGCAGCCAAACCCTATCACAGTGTGATTACCGAATGGCAGACAGAGTTTCAGACGATGATCGGCCTCAACCATACCCGCTATTTTGACGAAGAGGGATGGCTCTATTATACCCGGGAAGTTTTTGACCTGTTCTATCCCAGTTATGGCGATACCTGGCCAACCTACAACGGTGCCATTGGCATGACTTATGAAAAAGCGGGTGGCGGAAGCGCCGGCCTGGCCGTTTTAACGGAAACGGGCGACACACTGACGCTGAAAGACCGGCTCACCCATCACCACGTAAGCGGGATGTCGACTGTTGAGGCAACCGCCAATAATGCCGATCGCGTGGTCAGTGAGTTTGAACAATACTTTGACGATGCAGTCAATAATCCTGCCGGTGCATGGAGATCCTTCGTGGTAAAAAGAGACAGTGATCCGGACAAGCTGTACCATCTCCTTAAATTTCTGGATTCGCAAAATATCCGCTACGGAACGGCAGGATCATCAGATAATACACGCGGATACGACTACAGTACAGGTCAGACAGGCAGTGTCAGTATAAGCGAAGACGATATTGTGGTGAGTGTACGCCAGGCGCAGGGTCAGCTTGCAAGGGTGTATTTTGAACCCAACCCTGAACTGTCTGACTCTCTTACCTACGACATTACCGCCTGGGAAGCCCACTACAGGTTCGGTGTTGAGGGATTTGCCCTGGAATCGGATATGACACCCGAAATGGGAATCACGCCTGAAGATGTACGAACTCCAGTTAACAGCGGCCCTGAACGCCCCTACGCATGGCTTGTTCGCTGGGATAGCATGGACGATGCCCGTTTCCTGGCAGAAATCACCGAAAAGGGCGTGAAGTCACGATTTGCCACCAGGGATTTCGAAATTAACGGCGAACAGTACGACCGAGGAACGCTCATTATTCCGAGGGGGAACAACACCCATCTTGGTGATCGTTTCGACGACATAATTCGTGAATCGGCGGCAAACCATGAACGGTCGTTGACCGGTTCTGCAACCGGGTTTGTTGAGTCAGGCTCTGATTTTGGCTCCAATACCGTCAGCTTCATTCAAAAACCATCTGTTGCAGTGATATCCGGTGAAGGGACTTCCTCACTGAATGTTGGCGAGATCTGGCACTATTTTGATCAGCAGCTGGGCTATCCCGTTACCCTTATCAATACAGACGATTTTGCGCGTACAGACCTGAGCTCATTCAATAAGCTGATCGTACCGTCCGGTTTTTACGGTGGCGTTCTGAGCGACAGCGCAATGGAACAAGTATCTACCTGGGTGCGCGGGGGCGGCACATTGATTACGGTTGGCAGGGCCAATTCCTATTTTACCGGGCGCAACGGATTTCAGCTTGAAAGAAAGGCTCAGGATGCCGAAGAACCGAAAGTTGATGAGATGCTGGAGCCCTACGGAGACCGTGCACGGCGGAGTGCTGCCAACAGCACACCCGGCTCTATCTTTAATGTAAAACTTGATACAACCCATCCCCTCGCTTTTGGATATGATGAAGACTACTTCACGCTTAAATTAAGCTCAGATTCATACAATTATCTCTCTTCCGGCTGGAACGTAGGCACCATTCGCGACGATGCCTGGCGGAGCGGCTTTGCCGGAGCGGGGGCCCGGCCTATGATTGAAAATTCGCTCTCCTTCGGAGTACAAAATTACGGATCAGGCAGAGTTGTTTACATGATAGACAATCCGCTTTTCCGTGGCTTTTGGGAAAACGGCAAACTGCTTTTTGCCAATTCGATCTTTTTGGTAGGAAACTAACTTTGAATGTAAGTCCTGAGTAAAGCGACATCATAAAAATACTCAGGACTTAAAAACTCACTACTGTTTTTCCACTTTCATCTTAAACAATGCCGCCGCAATTTCGATAGCGGTGAATCCATGTTCTGCTATCGGTTCAATTTGCTCGATATAGGGACGCAATCCGCCTTTTTGAAGCGTACCGATCAGATCATCAAGTTCACGGTCCATTTTGGATAGCTCCACCTCTTTCAGAGTCGGCATCGGAATGGGCTCCAGCCTTGTTCGGATAATTTTTTCAATAAACCGAATTCTCTTCCGCTTTTTACCCGACGAAAATGTGATGGCCATTCCGCTCTTGCCTGCACGCCCGGTCCGTCCGATGCGGTGCACATAATATTCCGGATCCTGAGGAATGTCGTAGTTAAACACTATGTCCACATTATCGACGTCCAGGCCTCTGGCTGCAACATCCGTTGCCACCAGCATCTCAATATTTCCCCGCCGGAAGTTGTTCATTACCTTATCCCGGATATGCTGCGACATATCGCCATGCAGCGCATCTGCTGTAAAACCCCGGGATTTAAGCTCTTCCACCAGGGTATCGCAAAGCCGCCGCGTGTTGCAAAAAATCAGGGAAAGCCGCGGCTGAACCATATAAATAACACGCTCTACAGCTTCAGTACGAACAGAATCCCGAACCTCCATCACATACTGTTCAATTCCTGCAGCCGTTTCGGCCTTTCCTTCAACTTTCACCATTTCGGGCTTATCCATCCACCGGTTCATGATGTTGCGGATCTGTTTGGGGACCGTAGCTGAAAACATCACCGTTTGGGATTTTCCGTGACTGTAACCGAGAATCTCTTCCAGATCTTCGCGGAACCCCATATTCAGCATCTCATCCGCTTCGTCCAGAATCACCATTTTCAGGTTATCCAGCTTCAGCGTTCCGCGTTTCAGGTGGTCAATTACGCGGCCCGGTGTTCCGGTAACAATCTGTGCACCTCGTTTGAGAGCTTTGAGCTGCCGGCTGATCGGCTGCCCGCCGTACACAGGCACTGTAAAGATTCCGTTCATGTATTTTGAGAGTTTGATCAGCTCGCCGGTTACCTGAACGGCCAGTTCACGGGTCGGACAGAGAATCAAGATGGATGGCAGTCCGGATGAAGTGTCGGCGGCCTGAAGGGCAGGAATACCAAATGCGGCGGTTTTTCCTGTTCCCGTTTGAGCCTGGCCCACCATATCCCTGCCGGAAGAAATCACCGGAATGGATCGCTCCTGGATCGGTGTAGGAGCTTCAAAACCCATTTCGTCTATAGCTTGTATGATTTCCGGGCGTATATTAAGCCCGCTAAATGTACTGTTTTTCATGTGTTGGAATAGAATTATTGCAGCAAAGAATTTGCGTGAACGCGCACCCATTCATATCCGGCAGCCTGTAGGTCGCAGGACGAATCGGCTACCACGCCATTATTTGCATGTGCTTATTGAATGTTTCTGTCGCTCTTCTCGCGCATCGCTCCGCTTGCAGATTTTTTTTTCATTATCAAGCGGAGATACTTCCTGACCATCTAATAGCGCGTTATGCAAACATTCAGAAGAGTACTTACTGAAGAGAGGCAAAAAGGGTACCGTGCGGGCAGGTCAACGTTGAACGTCAGTTGATTTAAGCCCCAAAGATACGGATAAGAATTGACTTCCTTGCCATGCAAATATGCATATATAAAAGAAAGTTCTCTATACTGCTTTCCAGATACGAGATAGATTTCTGTTTACCTGGAAGTTGCGATCTCAGTTCAGCAGTATGGGTTCACCATAGCCAAGCTGTCTCAGCCGCGGAAGCTGGGTTCTTGCGTCTCCCACAATCACATATACCATCTTGCCCGGATTGGCATAGGTTCGTGCAAGACGCGTAATTTCATCCAGCGTCATATCCCGGACAATTTGCTGACGTTGCGTAATGTAGTCAGCCTCCCAGCCGTTCATGCTCATGGTTTCCAGAATGTTCAGTTTGGCACCCAGCGTTTCAAACGCCCGTGCGTTGCTTTTGAGCAGAAAGCTTTTGGTGTTTTCAAGATCCTCCTGGGTAAATGTTTCGGGATAATCTTCCAGAATGGTTTTGATTGACTGGAGCGACTCAAGCGTAACGTTACTTCGAACACCGCTGCTGATTATAAATGGGCCGGGCACATTGGTGCCGGAAAATCCGGATCCGATGCCGTACGTAAACCCTTTCCCTTCGCGAAGCTCCTGGGTGAGGCGCGATGCAAAACCTCCCCCGCCCAGCTTATAGTTCATCACCACGGCCGGGTAGTAATCCTCATCGGTTTCGGGCATGGAAAGGTACCCGATTCTTAGCACCGACTGCGAAGCATTGGGCACATCATAGAAAAATACAGCCGCCTCTTCTCTGCCTTCAGGAAAAATGACAGAGGTATTGGGGATCTCTTTAGGCTGCCACAGCTCATTCAGCTCGTCCAGCGAGCTTACCACCTCATCACGTCCTGCGGAACCGGCTACATGCATGCTTGTTATCGTGGGCGACACATATGCCTCATAGTAAGCTTTCAGGTCGTCCATCGTAATAGCCTCAACACTTTCAACCGTACCGATGGGGTTTCTGGAGAAGATGTGATCCTCACCGTAAATCACTTTGTTAAACTCATTGGTGGCAATGCTATTCGGGCTCGACTGCTGCTGTGCGATCCGGCTGATCACGCTCTGCCTGGCAAGTTCAAATTCCCGCTCATCCCAGCGAGGCTCGAGCAGTATTTCCTGCGCCAATTTCAGCGTCTCTTCATAGTTTTTCGTCAGCGTGTTGGCAGATAATGTGATGTCCTGCCGTCCCGAGGAGACATTGATAGACGCCCCCAGCAGGTCAATCGCCTGCTCCAGCTCAGCCGGTGTTCTGTTGGCCGTTCCGCGGGTCAGCATCTCTGCAAGCAGGTTGGATACACCAATCTTTTCAGGATCCTCAGCTATCATGCCGCTCTCTATCCGCAGGTTAAACCGCACAAGCGGGAGCTCATCATTTTCAATTCCATAAATTTTCATTCCGTTCGTGCTCTCAGCGGTCCAAACTTCCGGAACACGTATCTCCGGTGAGGCTCCATACGGAGGTTCAACGCTTCGGTCGAACGAGGATGGTGTGCGCTCGTAAGGAGTATCTTCCGGGAGCTCAAATGCTTCCCCTTCACCCTGAGCCACGATCTCCTCGATAGCCACTTCAGCTTCCGAAGAACCCGCCAGTACAAGCTCCGTTTCACCAAGGGGCACGAAACTGGTGGCAACAAACGGCTGGTCTTTCACATAAGTCTCATATACGCGGCGAACGTCTGCAAGCGTCACATCCAGCGTTTTCCTGATATCCTCATTGATATATCCCGGGTCACCGGCAAAGATATTGTACTGCGCAAGCTGAAAGGCTTTGCCCAAAACACTCTGCAGGCCATTGTAGAAACCGGTCTCAATACCGGCCTTTACCCGCACCAGGTCGTTTTCCGTAAATCCATTCTCTTCGTATCGCGCAAACCCTTTCTCAATGGCCGCATATACGTCGTTGAGATCAGTTTCAGCGAACGCACGTACGCGCAATGTGATTTCACCCGCCAGTTCCGAGTTTCCGCTGAACATACTCACGCCGGAACTCAGCTCTTCTTCTTCAACAATTACCTCATAAAGCGGTGCTGTTTTCCCGTCTGATAGCAGCTGCGCTAGAATATCCAGCGCATAGGCGTCGTCGTGGTATAGCTCCACACCGGGCCATGTAAGCCGCAGCTCCGGAAGGCGCGCATAATTGTCTTCGTGATACAGTTTTTTGATCTCCGACAGGTCCGACCCTCTTGTTGCAAGGGGCTCTATCTCTTCACCGGCCGGGATTTCATCAAAGTACTTGTGCACCCACTCACGGGCCTGGTCAGAGTCGAAATCTCCCGCAATAACGAGCGTGGCATTGTTCGGTACATACCATGTGTTGTAAAAATTGATGACATCATCAAGGGTAGCTGCCTGAAGATCATCCAGCGACCCGATGACCTGCCAGCTGTAAGGGTGGTCTTCCGGATAGAGGTTCTTGCCGATCACATAGCCGGTGTGTCCGTATGGTGCATTATCCACACCCTGACGCTTCTCATTTTTTACCACCTGCTTCTCTTTCTCCAGAACCATCTCATTTACGGTGTTGATGAAAAAGCCCAATTTATCGGCTTCGGCCCAGATCATCTTTTCAAGTGCATCATTAGGCACGGTCTGAAAGTAATTCGTGCGGTCACGGCTTGTGGACCCGTTGGCTCCGGAGCCGCCAATCCGGCTGCTCATTTGATCCAGTCCGCCACGGCCCAGGTTTTCAGACTCAAGAAAGAGAAGATGCTCAAAAAGATGGGCAAACCCGGTTCTTCCGGGCAGTTCTCGCGCGGAACCAACATGGAACGTGAGGGCAACAGCCGTTACAGGATCCGAATCGTCCTTGTGAAAAATGACCTCCAATCCGTTGTCGAGAACAAATTTTTCATAATCCACAGAAAAATCCTTCTGCCCCGGCGGAGTGCACGATGATTGCAGTATCAGGGCAGATAAAAGAACGAAAAAAGCTGATAATCTCAGAAAATTCATAAAAATTGCTGTGTGTGGGATCATTATAAAGAGTGATATGAAACATAAGTTACACGAAATGACGGACAAGAAGTTATAAAGATTGTTACAACCTGATGCGTGAATCATTCTCCTGCTTCACGTGTTTCTCTGATGAACTTCGTATCTTAAGGCAAACGAAATATTGAGCATCCACTCCTTACATGGCCCGTAAAGAATTTGACATTCCAGATATCTATCGCTCTCCTGTTATCCGAAAGGTGAAGGAGGCAAATCAAATAACCGATCCCAGAAAAAAAGATCTCTCCCCGACAGAACTTGATTTTGGGCCCCTTTCGTTTTTGATTCCCCGTCACTTTGGTTTTTGCTACGGAGTGGAAAACGCCATCGATATTGCGTATCGCACGGTAGAGCAGAATCCGGAGAAAAATATCTACCTGCTCAGTGAGATGATTCACAATCCAACGGTGAACGAAGATCTTGAGAAAAAAGGCGTAAAATTTCTATTCGAAACGGATGGCAGCATTCGTATCCCTTTTGATGACCTTGATGCGGAAGATATCGTGATTGTCCCTGCTTTCGGCACCACACTTGAGATTCAGGAACAGCTTCAGGCAAAAGGAATTGATCCCTACCAGTACAACACCACCTGCCCGTTTGTTGAAAAAGTATGGAAAAGAGGGAATCAACTGGGTAAAAAAGGGTATAGCCTGGTTGTACATGGCAAGCATGAACATGAGGAGACCCGCGCAACCTTTTCACACAGCGCCGACCATTCGGCAGTCGTAGTAGTGCTCAATCCGGAAGAAGCGCAAATCCTTGCCGAGATCATGACCGAAAAGCGTCCGCTCGACGATTTTGATACCTATTTCGGCCACAAAAGTACGGAAGGATTCAACCCTCTTAAAGACCTGGAGCACTTCGGGGTTATCAACCAAACCACCATGCTGGCTACCGAAACCCAAAAAGTGATGGACATCCTGAAAGAGGCGGCCCGTGAGCGCTTCGGCGAAGAGAACGTACAAAATCACTTCGCTGACACATCAGACACCCTGTGTTATGCCACAAACGAAAATCAGTCGGCCACCTATGCACTTGCGGATGCAAACCCGGACCTTGCGGTTGTTGTGGGCGGATACAACTCCTCGAATACCATGCACCTGGTTGAAATTCTGGAGCACCACTGCCCTACGTTTCATATTCGCGATGCGGGTGAGTTTGATTCTCCAGACCGAATTCACCACTTCAATCAATGGAAGAAAAAGATCATGCTCACCGAAAACTGGCTGCCTCAGGAGAGAAACAGCCTGAAAATAGCGCTGACTTCCGGGGCCTCATGCCCCGATGTTCTGGTTGATGAGGTGCTGTTAAAGATACTCACCTTCTTTCCAAAAGCGCGAAGTGTGGAAGATGTGATCAGCCCATTTGAGGAGTCAGCCGTCGAGGAGTAGGAGCCCGCAGACTGCTTAAGCTGATCATTTCAATCCGGGATAATATTAAAATATGAAACGCGCGTTGGCTGGATGCTTCTGAGTCTGACGTTGAATTCGTCCGATATCTTCTCAACCTGTGGTGTAATAAATCCCGTGGTATCCCTTTCAAGCTCTTCGTAGTCTACGTAGACGGAAAATGGACGGGTACCCTGAACATCGGAATAGAGCTCTATAGGAACATCAAACCTGACTGTAACGGATGATGGATTGTACGTGACAGCCTTGCCGGCCGGCAGGTTCCGGGTTCTTACAGGAATTCTCGCCTCAGCCTCTGTATATTCCGACACATCCACGCGAAGCGTAACTTCCGTCGGTTCAACGGAAATATTAGACTCTGCGGATTCAAGCTGAATAGTTTCTTCAAAGCTGCGGTTGATATCATCAAAACCGGTCTGAACCGTTTGCCATGAGTCAATTTCATCCAGGCGGGATGTTGCAGCCGTCACGGTCACGCTGTCCGGCTCCAGTGCGGGATCCTGCAAAAGGCCAAACTGGCTTCGAAAATCAAGCTGTACACTGGAGACCACTGGAACGCGTTTAGACGCTTTTTCTTCCGTTTCAATCGTGATCACAACCGGATCAACCTGCAAAATATTCAGATTTGAGAATGCCCCCATCTGATTACGCACCTGCTCGTTGAGATTAATCTGCCTGGCTTCGGCAGCAATACTGATGCGCGGAGGATTGGTATATACCGGAAGCAGGTTCCACCCCTCACCCGTCACATTTACGGATGCATGTTCCGGTATATCGCTGCTCAGAGCAAGATTTTCAGGCAGGTTGACAAGCTGTATCGGTACCTCAACAGTGATATTGAACTCACGGCTCAGATTTACCATAAACCACAGACCCATTGCAATCAGAAATGCAATGGAAAATACGATAACCCGTTCACGTCCAAAAAAATTGGAGTCGTCTCCTTCTTCGGGTGTTCCTGAGCTGCCGCTTTTGAAGAACTCTTTTATGCGTTCCGATATAAAAGTAAAGATGTTCATTTCTCGAAGGTACTATGAGCGGGTGACTTATGCACGCACAACGATCTCTTTTACCACTTTAGAGCCTACTTTCTCATTCAGTTTCTTTGCAATCGAGTATCTGTTTGCGTGAATTTCATGGCGCCAGGCTTCATTTTCTACATGTAAAATAAGTTTACTGCCCTCAAAACGCAGATTCTTTGTTACAGAGCTGATTCTCTCACCTACAACGTCAGGCCAGAAATGAAGCACCATTCCCCTTTTCAATTCTGTCTGGTGAGGTACTTTCTTCAAAAACTCCCTGAGGAGCTGATTCATTGACTGTGGTTTTCTGCCAAATGCCATATTCTTATCCATCAAAATTTCCGTGTTACCTCTCCGGCCGAAACGGTAAACCATGCATTATTATCCGTCTCAGTAAACTGTTCTTTTGAAAAAGGGCGATCATTTGCGGAGGTGATGAACGTCTGACCCTTGTGACGGTTCAGCGTTTCTGTAATTATGTCCGTTTTTTCCTGATCCAGATTACCAAATACATCATCCAGAAGCATGATCGGCAGATCGTCCAGCTCATCAGAATAATAAAAAAGCTGAGCCATCTTCAGCGCCATTGAGAAAAGGCGGTGCTGACCCTGCGATCCATAATTGCGAAGCTCCATATCACCCAGGTAAAATACAATTTCATCCCGGTGCGGCCCAATAATCGTTTGCTCCCTTTCCAGTTCTTTTTCAAAGTTTTCAGCGAGCAACCTGCTGAATTCCGTTTTTACATGATCTTCAGATTCCCGTTCATCAACAATAGTTTGATACGTTAGCGATGGTTCCAGGTTGAAACCGGAGATGGTTCTGTATTGCAGTGCCAGGTACCTTTTAAACTGGTTCAGAACTTCAGCGCGCTTAACTATAATCGCTGAACCCGTTTCTACAAGCTGCACGTTCCAGGGCTCCAGCAGCGACTCCACGAGAGATACGGGACCGCGGGTTTCCTGCAACACCCTGTTTCTCTGCTTTCTTATTTTTCGGTATCGAAGCAGATCGCGCAGGTATTTTGGTGATATCTGACTGATCAGCGCATCCAGAAAAGAACGCCGTTCCACAGGTCCTTCGCTTGTCAGTTTCAGGTCTTCAGGGCTGAGCACAACAACCGGTACCATCCCGATCAGGTCAGAAAGACGGTCGAGCGGGCTGTCATTGACGAAAATCTTTTTACCTTCGCCACGTGAGTAGCTGCAGCTCACTTTAAAAGATGCCCGTATCTCACCTTCAAAGTCTCCGTTCACCATAAAATATTTATGATCCTGGTGCGGAACGTACTGATCGCTGGATGTTACAAAACTGCGGCTCATGCATAAGTAGTGAATGGCATCGATCAGATTGGTTTTCCCGGCGCCATTCGGACCCGTAATCAAATTCAGATGCGGGGCAAACCTTACCTCAGTCTCCTCATGATTTCTGAAATGAGTCAGCTTTAACCGGTTAATGCGCATCTGGCAGGTTTAAAGGTGAAATAATCAACACGGTAATGTACACCGATACGCACAATTTTTCGAATAACGAAAAACTTCACGACAGCAGATCCTGGTTTGGCGAACAGGAGGTATATGGAATCTACTCAATTGCAAGGGCACTGTATACACCATTAGACCAGCCAAAGCCATCCTGTAACGGATATTCACCCCCGCCTCCCTTCTTTGACAGATCTTCAACATTGTATTTCTCTACCATCTTGCCTGTCCGCAAATAAACCGACTTGTTCAGCTTCATCCACCGCGACCGAATGGTAAGTGCGAGATCATTCAATCCATATCTTTGCAGCCCTTTGTAGGCCATCCATTGAAGCGGAGCCCAGCCATTCGGTGAATCCCATTGCTGCCCTGTTTCAACGGTGGTGGTTATCAGTCCGCCGTCTTTCAGAAATTTATTCTCCAGATGTGATGCCACAGATTCAGCCTGATACTTCTCCGCCATACCAAAATAGAGTGGGTACACCGCGGCCAGCGACCAGATATCCGTCATCTCACGTTCATCGATGCGATAGTCAAAAAAGAAGCCTTTCTCATCACTCCACATCAGATCCTGTATGGCACTCTTCCTGATGGCAGCAAGACGGGTATATTTTTGCGCCTTTTCAGTCTCTCCCTCAACCCGGTACCAATCTGCAAGCTTTTCCTCCATATACCAGATAAGTGAGTTCAGGTCAACAGGTAAAATATTGGTCGTCTCCATGCTCGAAAGATTCATAACATCGGCGAACCACCGGCTGCTGAAATCCCAGCCCGATTCACACGCTGCGCGAATATTGCGAAACAGTTTCTCTCGCTGATCTGTTGGAAAATCTTCTGCAAGCTTCATGTCCTCATACCAGGACTCTTCGCGGGGTGCCGGAAAGTCATCCCAGTATCTGTTCAATGTAACGGGGCCCGACTCTGTTTCGACTTTTACGGAGCGACGCCCCGTGCCACCTGTTTCATCCATCCAGAACATGTACTCTTTTTCGACCGCGGGCAGAAAGCTCCTTATTTTTTCGCTGCCGTGAAGCGTTACAACCATATCGGCCATCGGAGCAAAAAAAGGAGGCTGGGACCGGCTAAGGTAGTACGCCCTGTTTCCATTGGGAATGTGGCCGGTAGTGTTTATCAGGTGCCGAAAATTTTCTGCCATGGCAAGCACCATATCCGGATATCCGTCAGCATTCAGGCCCTGAGCCGTAAAATAACTGTCCCAATAGTAAATTTCGCGAAACCGGCCTCCGGGTACCACATACGGCTTGGGAAGGGGAAGGAGTGTGCTGCCGGGTTTTACGCCGCTGTCGGGCGATCTGAAAAGTGACGGCCAAAGCTCGCGGATATGGTCACGGCACGACGCTTTTTGTTCGATTTGAACGCCTTCTCCAGATGAAGAAGGGCCGCTGAAATGCCTGTTCACAAATTCTTTGAGGTCAAAATCCGGTTCATCTTTCTCTTCCTGATACATCCGTTTAATATCTTCGGGATCCCCAACCGGTGTCATATCCACAAAGTGTTTCGAATCTGAAAAGATTCGTGCCTTCTGTACGGCTTCAAACAGTTCTCCTGACAGCTGGATATAGGGTCTTACGTGACTGTTATCCATTATTCTGCGGTTTTATTGTTTAAATCAAATTGTTCGCGCTTTCTCCTGTAGGGTATCAGTATCAAAAAAAGGAGCACAAGCGGCACCAGTGTAAAATAGAATGCTGTTTGTCCGTCCAGTCGTCCGAACAGAAACCCGGTAACCATAGACCCGCTTGTACCGCCCAGTGCTGAGAAAATCACGATAAGCCCCGTCATACCGCTCTGTCTGTTTTTGGGAAGGGCACTCAAAATTGATGAACTGAGCGTAGGGTAAATTGGAGCAAGAAAAAGACCGATTGCAGGCAGCACATAGGCGGCAAAAGGTACTTCTGCCCAACCGGTTATAGATCCCGGTTCAATTCCAATAGTAAGCGGAAGCACCAGAAGCACCAGAACCGAAGCCATAATAAGGCTGGTTTGCAGCACATAAAACCAGTTCAGTTTTTTCATAACGTATCCGCCGAGAATACGGCCCGCTGCAAGTGCTCCCGCATAAATACTGGTAATCTGTACACTGATTGCGTCGGGCAGCTGAAGTACCTGGTAATTAAATGTAGGCAGCCATGTGTTGATCGCCTGTTCGATATACACATAGAGAAAAGCTCCAAGAATGAAAAAGATGACGACCGCGTACTTAATCAGCCCGATCATATCCTTGAAATCCTGAAGAGGATTGTCGGTCTCTGTTTTGATGGAGCTTTCATCCAGTTCGGTACTCAGCAGCAGAATCAGCGCCATCGCACCGATGCCTGCAAGCACCCAGTATGTGTCGAGCCACGTAATTGAGTCGCTGCTGTTGGCGATATCAATAAAAAAGCCGAACAGCCAGAATCCGCTGAGCACACCAATCATAAAGAACCCCTCCAGAATACTCATAAAACTGGCGTGCTCATTGGCGTTATCCGTAACCAGGCTCACGGTTGAGTAGACAGATATTTTTATGAGTGCAAAGCTGACGCCCACCATGGCAAAGAGCATCTGCGACATTGCAAAGCCCCCAAACAGTGGCATCATGATACTGCCAATAATTACCACGCTTAAACCGGTAATCATTGCACGCTTATACCCGAACCTGGGAATGTACGAGGCCAGCAAAAAGGAGGCGATGGCTATGGACAGATCTTTCCAGGCTTCAAGCACACTGGCCGATTCCGGATTAACTCCAAAATCATTGATCACCTGCAGGATCACCACACCGACACTGTTGAGCAGTATCGCAAAAATGATATAGTTGATTATCAGGGAAAGCTTCAGTTTCCAGTATTTCATGATGCGGCCCGGGTTGTATTGAGAAGAAACAGACAGTCGTTATGTAGAGAGAAAAGTTACTTTCCGACCGGCATACTTCAAACTTTTATTCCTCAAATACCGCAAAAATGCATCCGGAGAAAAGAGAATGGCAAAAAAAAGGGAGCAGCCTGTGCCACTCCCTATTCCTGATGGAGAACCATTAATCAAAGATACGATCTCAGAAACCGAATGCGTCCTTGCCTAGAAATATTGCGCTTTCACCCAGCTCTTCTTCGATTCTGAAAAGCTGGTTGTATTTCGCAATTCTGTCGGTCCGGCTCATGGAACCTGTTTTAATTTGGCCGGCATTGGTGGCAACTGCTATATCGGCAATTGTGGTATCCTCCGTTTCGCCCGAGCGATGCGATACCACAGCTGTATAATCATTCTTATGAGCCATTTCGATGGCATCAAACGTCTCAGTGAGGGTCCCGATCTGGTTCACCTTGATCAGTATTGAATTTCCTACACCTTTGTTGATTCCATCAGCCAGTCGGTTTGTATTGGTCACAAAGAGGTCGTCACCCACAAGCTGAACTTTGCTTCCAAGGGCATCGGTCAGCATTTTCCAGCCGTCCCAGTCATCTTCATACATGCCGTCTTCGATAGAAACAATGGGATATTTTTCAGCCCACTCCACCCAGTACTCCACCATCGCATCGGCATCGCGTTTTGAACCATCGCTCCATTTGAACTCATAAAGACCCGATTCTGCATTGTAGAACTCTGATGCTGCAGGATCAAGTGCGATAAGAACGTCATCGCCCGGGGTATATCCTGCCTTTTCGATTGCGGTTAAAATCACCTCAACAGCCTCCTCATTCGACTTCAGGTTGGGTGCAAACCCGCCTTCATCACCCACAGCGGTGTTATATCCTTTGTCTGACAATACTTTTTTCAGATTATGGAAAATTTCCGCTCCCATCTGTACAGCCCGGCTGTATGATTTAGCACCTGCAGGCATCACCATAAATTCCTGGGGATCCACATTGTTATCAGCGTGCGATCCACCGTTAATGATGTTCATCATCGGAAGCGGCAGCACTTTTGCGTTGATCCCGCCAAGATATCTCCAGAGCGGCAGTCCGGTGGTTTGGGCGGCTGCCTTTGCTACAGCCATCGATACGCCCAGTATTGCATTTGCGCCAAGCTTCGATTTGTTCTGGGTACCGTCCAGCTGAATCATCATCTGGTCGATCTCGGTCTGCAGGTAAACAGGATAACCGGTAAGCTCATCAGCCAAAGTACCGTTTACGTTCTCAACAGCCTGTTTAACACTTTTGCCCATAAAATAGTCTTTTTCATTGTCACGCAGCTCAACAGCTTCGTGCTCTCCGGTAGATGCACCGGATGGAACAGCCGCCCTGCCCACAATCCCATTTGTCAGGGCTACATCCACTTCTACAGTTGGATTGCCGCGCGAGTCCAGAATTTGTCTCGCATGAATCTCTTCAATTAAACTCATAATCGTTTTTTTCGGTTAGTTTATATATCGTTTAAATGTAACGCTAATTACTCTTTTCATAAAGAAAATCCCTTGAAACCAATCCTTTTGTTTGACATCGACGGCACCCTGCTTCATGTGAAAAGAAAATTTTTGCGAAATGCACTCGCAGACATCATGAAAGAGCAGGATATATCCCCTGACAACCTGAAAAACATCTCTTTTGCAGGACGAACAGATCGCGACATTTTCAACGAACTTGTAAGCTCGTCAGGCAGTAAACCCAATTCCGAAGAACATGACATGCATTTTAACCGGTTAAAGCAGGCGTACTTGAAGGTGATGCTTAATGAGCTGGATCGTTCTGCCGTGCTCCAAATCGATAGTGTAACCGAAACCATTCATTACCTTAAAGAGAACGGGTATCAGATGGGATTATGTACCGGTAATTTCAGGGAGATTGCCTATAAGAAAGTGGAAGCGGCCGGATTGGGCGGGCGTTTTGACTTCGGCGGTTTTGGGTGCGATCATGCCGACAGAATTCACCTTCCCGGAGAAGCGCATGCCAGCTACACGGCTTTTAGCGGCATATCCCCTGAACCGGAACGCTACCTTGTTATCGGGGATACTCCGAATGATATCCGGTGTGCAAAACATTTCGGAGCCAGGGTGGTGGCTGTAACTACCGGCAGTTACAGCGAAGATGAGCTCACAAAATTTCAGCCTGACACTATCATTTCAAGCATGAAAAACCCGGATGATTGGGTTGTGGCTTATTGAAACGATTTTACCAGAGCCAGCCAAATGTAAAGGTGATTTGGGGGGTACCGAAAAATTTCTGTGGTGAAAAAAACGGTTCAAGAATGAGATCGCCGTCCTGATCCACCAGGAAAGGATTCTGACCCGGTGCTGCATTTGGATTGATGATTGGCTGATTCGGCATCATAATTTGTATTCCATCCGGGAAATAGTAAAAATAGTACCCGAACTCAATGGAGTTGAGCCGTGTGGCATTCCTGCCAATGTCAACGCCCAGCTTGAGCTCACCGGCACCGCCAAAGTGCCACTGTCCGTCACTCCATCCTGTGAATATATCGTTCACCGGTTCAAAAAAGTCGACGAACTGCTCCCTGTAGCCGTTATTATTGATATCCTCAAAATAGGGATAGGTAAATGCCGCTGTACCTCCAACCAAACCGGTTACGAAAAACCGGTAATTATCCTGAACAATATCTGAAAACACACGCTGGCGTACACCAAGCATCAGTGGAAATGCAAAACCACGCTTAAACTTATTGGGTACAATCTGCTGGCCAAAGAATATATCTGTAAACGTCTGCTCACTCGCATCCCGCAGGCCGGTAATGCCAATCTTGGCTACAAACTCGGACTGGGGTGCGATAACATTTCTGTACTCTGAGGCCAGCCCAAAGCCGAAGTTATTCATGTTAACTCCTATTCCGAATCCTGCATCATAGGCCTGCTCCAGTGTGTTGATGTTTCGTGGAGTGGGAATAACCTCCGGTTCAACTATCTGGGCTGAGCTATTTTGAATGGAGAAAAAGAAGATCAGTAATAGCAGCAGGGTTGAAAATCGCCCGTACGAAAAAGTCATAATGTTAAGTTGCGTTATTTTTGATGTGAATCTAACGTTTTTTCATTCCATTACATTGCATGAACAATATCACAAAAGAGTATTAAAGTTACTCTTCCCATTCTGATTCAAAAACGGAATTTGATTATTGTTGTATTTAGGCTTTTATTCCTGCAGAATTTTAGCCTCACAGTATCCCATCAACACGATTCGGTGATCTATGAATAATATCACAAAATACCTGGTATACGGCCCTAATGACACATTGAGAAGGCTGCCTGCTAAACTTTTTGATTCTCTTGAACCCAAATATCTCTATACATATACATCCTCTGCCAACAAGGACGAAATTTACGTTGCTGTATATGAACAATTCGAAAAACAAATAAATGCCACGATCACGCTCACGTGCGTTATTGAGTGCACAGCATCTCAAACACGTATTGAGCTGAAGAAAGCGGGCGGGCGAATGGGATTTCGCGGAAGCTCGCTCTCAGAAGATAAAAATATTGAATCCGACGTGGTTGATTTCATTATGGATTATTCCAAGCGTTTTGGCCTGTCTCTTCAGGAAGAAGTAGAATCTCCTCCGGCAGAGGAAGAATAAGTAAAATCCTCCCCTCCTATGAGCACCAATTCCGATCAGGTATGGACTGTACTGTCTATGCTTGAATGGGGTACGGGTTACCTGAAAAAAAAAGGCGTGGACTCAGCCAGGCTTAGCATGGAGTGGCTGCTCGCATATGTTCTTGACGTTCGCCGTCTTGATATTTATCTCCAGTTCGACAGGCCTCTATCACCGGAAGATCTCGAGACCTTAAGACCGCTTGTCAAAAAAAGGGCGCTGCATGAACCTCTCCAGTACATAACGGGTAGCACAGAATTTCTGGGGTGTACAATCCAGGTCAATCCATCTGTTTTGATACCCCGTCAGGAGACGGAGCAGCTGACGGAAATCATTCTTGAACGACATGCCAGTCAGAAAGAGACTTCACTAACTGTTCTGGATATCGGCACGGGAAGCGGGTGTATTCCTATTGCAATCAAAAAGCATGCACCTGAATGGATGTGTGTGGGTATAGATATTTCCGAGGAAGCCCTTCGAACGGCTCGTTCTAATGCAGAACTGAACAACACGGAAGTCCTATTTCTAAAAGGGGACCTTTTCAACCTTCACGGTTCGGATGCCATCAGTTCTCTTCAGCCCGATATTATTATATCTAATCCACCATACATAACCCATGAAGAAGCTGACGAACTGGATCCGCAGGTCATAAATTACGAACCTTCCGGGGCACTGTTTCACGACAGTCCGCTTCAGATTTACGATTCTGTTGCAAATTATGCATCGTCCCGGCATGCAGTACTTTATCTTGAGTGCAATCATAAGTTCGCTGCAGAAATCCTGGATATTGTGGCCAGATACTATTCACAGGCAGAACTGATCCCTGACCTTGATATGAAGGACCGGTTTATTGCTGCTTCAGACTCTCCTAAGTAATTTACGGACAACCGGTTTTTGCTAAGATCCATAACTTCTCTCATGCGGTCGATACTCGCTGAAAATTAATGTGGACAACTTGTGGAAAAGTTTTTTGAGAGCAACAACGCGGGTTCACTTTTTTGTTAAATACGCGTTACGTAATTGTTAGGGGGTGTCAAGTGCTTTTTTGCAACTTTGGGCTTAAAACCTTAATTGATTGCCTCCCTTGGTATTATGGTATTTATAAAAATGTGGATAACTTTGCTCTTTTTTGAAAACTAAATTTTGATTTGACGTCCGGAAATTCACATTTTCCTGTCAGACAATGATTCAGCTCCTGTTTTTATGTGTGGATAACTTAAGGGACAATTGCAAATTTTTTTTGACTTTTTTTAGGAGGCTATACGTTGAAAATGCTAACTGCTGAGGGTGCCTGGAAAGAGTGTTTGGAGATTATCCAGGACAACATCAGTTACCAAAAATATAAATCATGGTTCGAGCCGATCAAGCCGGTTAAACTGGCTGATGATACACTCACCATTCAGGTTCCAAGTCAATTCTGGTATGAGTGGCTGGAGGAGCATTACTATAATATGCTCCGCTCTACAATAGCAAAGGTTCTGGGTAAGAACGGGAAGCTTGAGTATTCTGTCCTGGTTGAAAAATCGGACCGCCTGGAGGACAACCGATCCATTCGCCTGCCGCAACGGCCTATGGGTCCGTCAAAGCCACAGGAAATGAATACGTTTACCGATTACCATCCGGGCAAGATCGAAAATCCGTTTGTCATACCGGGAATCAGAAAAACCAATATCGATTCGAACCTGAATATAAGCTATGTGTTCGACCGGTTTATTGAAGGCGACTGCAACCGCCTTGCACGATCTGCCGCCATGGCCATTGCTGAGAACCCGGGCAACAATTCTTTCAATCCCCTTTTTGTGTATGGAGGTACCGGGCTTGGAAAGACACACCTGGTACAGAGTATAGGGAATAAGATAAAACACGATTTCGGAGATGAATATTCTGTCTTGTATGTCTCCTCCGAAACCTTCACCAACGAATTTGTACAGGCGATCCGGAACAACCGCGCCAGTGAATTCACTACCTTTTACCGAAATATTGATGTTCTCATCGTTGATGACATTCAGTTCTTCAGCGGCAAGGAAAAAACCCAGGAAGAATTTTTTCATATTTTCAATGCCCTGCATCAGGACGGAAAACAGATTATTCTGAGCAGCGACAGGGCTCCCAAAGACATTCCCGATATAGAAGACCGCCTCATTTCACGCTTCAGCTGGGGCCTCAGCGCTGATTTGCAGATTCCGGAGTATGAAACTCGCTACGCCATACTTGAACGCAAGGCAAACGACAACGGCATCAATATCGACTCGAACATTATTGAGTTCATAGCGCATAATTTCAAATCGAACGTACGCGATCTTGAAGGTGCCGTAATTAAGCTTCTTGCCACAGCATCCCTGAAACACGTGGATGAGATCGACCTGAATATGGCTAAGTCGGTGCTCAAGGACATGGTTAAAAGCTCACACACGCAGGTTTCGATCGAATCCATACAAAATTACGTTTGCGAGTATTTCGGAATCGACACCAACAAGGTGCGCGAAAAAACCCGCAAACAGGAGATTGTTGAGGCCCGGCAAATTGCAATGTATCTCTCCAAAAAATTCACCAAATCGAGTCTTAAAACGATTGGGCTACAGTTTGGCGGCCGCGATCACTCCACCGTAATCCATGCGATATCAACGGTTGAAGAGAGGTTGTCAACAAGCCCCAAACACAAGCGGATGCTGAGCGAACTGGAGCAGAAGATCGAGGTGGCAACGCTGTAAACCCGACCTGCTTCAACTTATAGCTCATCTGATCCAGCAATCAATCTGCCTCAATTACTTTGGACACCATTACACTTAAATCTCTTTCTTACCATGCAAAACACGGGTTTTATGAAGAGGAAAGAGTACACGGCAATCAGTTTGAGGTAGACCTTGTAGCAAAAGGCCATTTCAGGAAGTCGGCAGGCGGCGAAGAGCTTTCGAAAACGTTCGATTATGAGCAGGCAGAAAAGGCCGTACGCTCCATCATGAATGGAAGGTCCGAATATCTGATTGAAACTCTTTGCGCTGAAATTGGGGAGGCCCTCTTCAATCGTTATTCTATCGTTGAAACCCTTCAGGTATCCGTTCGCAAACTCAATCCTCCCCTTCAAACAGACGCACTTTACGCAGAAATAACCATGGAATGGACACGGTAATCATCGCAGCGGGATCCAACCTGGGTGATCGTCACGATTATCTGAAGAAAGCGGGGAAATTTTTGTCCGAATTAAGCGAAGGTATCGTAAAAAAATCCTCCATATGGGAATCGGAACCGGTGGGTGACGCTAAATATACCTTTCTCAACAGTGCAATTTTAATTGAAACAACCCGTAAACCGGATGAGCTCCTGAATCTCTTAAAAGACTTTGAGCGGAAATGCGGCCGTGAAAAAGATCCGCAACGGTGGGGGCCGCGGGTACTCGACCTTGACATCATTGGGTTTGGGGACTTGGTGATTGATCGGGAGACCCTTATTATTCCACATCCGGAGTATCACCGGCGCCTGTTTGTGCTATGCCCCATGATGGAAATTATTCCCGAATGGACAGATCCCAGAAATCAGAAGGGACTCAGGGAGATAGTCGGTAAGGCTCCTGAAATCGAAATCAAAAAAACAGACCTACGCTGGTAAGCTGTGGCTTGCCGGTTAGCGAGATGCCCAATAAGTTCGATTTTATTGCTATAGAAGGCGTGATTGGCGCAGGTAAAACGTCGCTCGCACAAATCCTTGCGGAGCGCAATGGTGCGCGGCTGGTGCTCGAGCAGTTTGAAGAAAACCCATTTTTGCCCAAATTTTACGAAAACCGGAAACGTTTCGCTTTTCAAACCCAGCTCGCCTTTTTAGCGAGCCGTTTTAAACAGCAGCAACGTGTAACCGGCCGCGAGCTGTTCGATGATTTCATCATCTCCGATTATATTTTTGAGAAAGACCGTATTTTTGCGCGTCTGAACCTTGATGAAGATGAGATGGGGCTTTACGACAACATTTTCGGCATTATGACCGGAATTTCAGCGAAACCCGATCTGGTTATATATCTGCAAAGCACGGTAGAAAGGCTCATGAAAAATATTGAAAAACGAGGTCGCGCATATGAAAAACACATCACCGGCGACTACCTGCAAGAGCTCAGCGATGCCTATAACAAATTTTTCTATCACTTCGACAAAGCACCATTAATGATCATCAACGCTGCGGAAATCGATTTTGTTAATAATCCAACCCATCTGTCGTATATTGAAGAACAGATTTTTGATCAACCGATCAGAGGAAACACACATATTCACATTATTCCTGATTCATGATTCGCTGGCTTCTGATAGCACTCTTTATCTACATTCTTTACAAGCTGATTACCGGACAAAGAGCCAGAAATAAAAATCAAAAACCGAACTCCTTTTTTGGCAGCAACGGATCGGAACAGAAACGGCGAAGAAAAAACCTCGACCATATCGAGGAAGCTGAATTTGAAGATATAACCCACAAAGAGAAGAAAGGTAACGAACCATGAGTTTCGAAGAAAAGCATAAGCAAGGTTATGAATTGCTGCACGAAAAAGATCTTGATAAAAGCCTGGATGCAGCAAGGGATCTTCAACGATTAAATCCTGACGCCCCGGAAGGCTATACTCTTGAAGGTGAAGTGATGCAAAAACTGAACCAGTGGGAGCCCAGTATCAAATCATTCAACGAAGCCATTGAACGCGACGAAGACAACGGACGCCTCTATAACCTCAGAGGTTACTCCTATCTCAACTCGGATGATTTGGAAAAAGCCCGTGAAGATTTTGAACGCTCAATTGCACTTGACAACCTCTCTACCGCCCACCGGAACCTGGTTCTCTATAAAATTATGTCAGGAAAAGCTCAGGAAGCGATAAGTTATCTTCTTGACCGGATCCGGGCAGAGCCCAGAGATGTGGAAAACTGGATTCTAATGGGTGATCTTATGCAGAAAGGAGGCCATAATGACAAAGCCAAAACATACTATGAGCAGGCTTTAAAAATGGATCCTGAAAATGATTATGTACGAGAGTTGCTTGAAAATTAGTACCGGGACTGAATTACATCTGCCGAACAAATCTTATAAGGCCATAAAAAAAACCTGCATGATGGTAACCATGCAGGGTTTTTAGTTTTCTTCAAAACCGTTACGTACTACTTATTACTGGTCAGACCCTTCTTCCTGTGTTTGCTCCTGTGATTGCTGCTGAGGGGGAACAGCAGGCTGAGACTCAGATGGAATTGTGAAATCTGATGGATTTACATTCTCCATTCCCTGCTGCTGGATGGTGCTTTGATTTGCAGATCCCCGATCGATTGCAAAATTTGCGAGTACGCTCAGCGACAGAAAAAGAGCTGCAAGAATCGCTGTTGTTTTGGAGAGCAGATCGGCCGTTCTGCGGGCGCCCATTGCGGAACCTCCGGCCATACCCGCTGCCAGTCCTCCCGATAAACCCTCACGCTGCCCGGGCTGAAGAAGCACAACGATAATCAGCAAAAAGCAGATCAGGGTAATTAAACTGATAATTATTCCGTAAAGCATGATACTAATGATATAATTCGGTGGATGTAAAGAACATTTAAAATACGGGTCTTCGCAGACTTAACAAAGCCTCTATTTACTTAACGATCCATCTCCAATTTATTATATCCCTCTTCTGATGAAATATGAGAACGAAGGACAGACAGAGAAAAACAATTTTCGTACAATCTGAACTGCTTGCATCACATTATTTTATTTGGGAATGGGCTGTATCAGCTCAGGTGCATTATTTTGTGGATCATTCACTTTTTTACTTACACGCAAAACCGACATGTCCGTAAGCTGAATCTGATCACGGGCCTCCCTGAGAAGGGGTGCTGCCTGGTTCCCTTTCCCTTGAAGCCATTTATCAACATACTCCGAATTCAGCAAAACCGGCATAAACTCCGACATGGGCTGCACCAGCACATTCGATTCATCTTCAATGATTTTGAAATGAGTTGGTTCGGTATGCCCCCCATACACAATTCCCGCCATGGTAAGCAATGAGTGGTTAAGCAAGCGTACAAAGAACGGATATCCCTTTTCTGTGTCACCTTTCCAGATAAAAAAGCCGCTTGCCAATACGGAACAGCGAAACGTGTTGCCGCTTTGCAGCTCTTTATCAGCATCAGCCACCCTGATAAACGCATTACCGCCCGATTCCGGACCCCATCTCAATCTTTTAAAAATAATTTCCTCATCCTCGCGGTAAATCACCGGGATATGCTTGCCCGGAGTAATGTTGTAATCCGGTTCAAACAGATTATCCCTGATCGTGGAAATGCCAAGCCGGTTTTCCACCTCTTCTTTTGAAACAAAAAAGGCAAGTCTCTTCGACATAGTTTAAATAGCCTGATTAATATTGAATGCTTTGCTTACCAGATAACACTACCTTAAAAATGAATTATTTTTTACAGCGTTCAAAAATGAAAATCCTCTTTTATAACAATCATGAAAACAGGCTTCGCGCAGCGTGGAGGATTCTCATATTTTCTGTACTCCTGTTGAGCGGTATGCTTCTCTTTTCTGTTTTAACGAGTGGCAGCTCCGCTTTTTCCATTTTTATGGCGCTCTTCATCGTGCCATTGATTTGGTTCGCTGCAAAAAAGCTGGATAAACGGTCCATCCGAAATTACGGGTTATCACTATCCGGATCGTGGGTTCGCGACTTTGCAGCCGGAAATATCATGGCAGCCGCCTCCATGACGTTCCTGTTTTTGATAAGCCTGACAATGGACTGGGTCAGGATCGATGCATTTCAATTTCATTTCGATATACAATTCATTAGCGGGCTGCTCTATCTGCTGCTGCTGATGACGGCCGTAAGTGTATGGGAGGAAATTTATTTCCGAGGCTTTCTTATTACAAATCTGAAAGAGGGGCTCTATTTAAGATCCTGGGGAAACCGCGGTGCCGTGCTGCTTGCCGTCCTGATTTCATCCGTTTTTTTTGGGCTCATGCACTCCTGGAACCCAAATGCCGACTGGGCATCAACTTTGAACATTTCGATTGCTGGATTGGTGTTCGCTTATCCTTATATTGTAACCAATAGCATTGCCATTCCAATTGGCATGCACCTCTCCTGGAATTTTTTCCAGGGAGCAGTTTTTGGCTTACCGGTCAGTGGTACTACATTCGAACATATTTTGATGACTGTTGATGTAACCGGACCGGAAGTTTTTACCGGCGGGCAATTTGGCCCCGAAGCGGGCGCCGCCGGATTGATCGGGTTGATGATGTTACTCATATGCAATAGAGTCTATCTCAGCCGTTTTGTACATAGAGGTTGATAGTCCGGTAAGCATGCAGCACCGGCAGGATCAATACGCTGAGCCGGGTCCTTTTTATGGCCGCGGCTACTTGTAAATTGAATTATTGAATTAAATGAGGTATAACATTGTCGTTTAATCAGTTTCGACTACGCTCAGATATTTTAAAGGGCCTGAAGGACACTAAAATTGAAAGCCCTAATTCTCTACAGAAAAAAATCTTTAAAGCCGTTCAAACCGGGAATGACCTGGTCATTAATACTACAATCGATGAACAGCCGGAGGTAGGTTATCTTATTTCCCTGCTGAATCAGATTGCTCAGACAGACCGGCGACAGGGCACCCGCGCCATTATTCTGTCCGGTGACAAAGAGAGGGCTAAACAACTCGATGAATGGATATGGGCCATTGGTTATCATGCTTCCATAGAGAGTGCATGTATTACAGAAGATGGAGATCCTGAAGATCAGAAAAAAGCATTGTCTGCCGGCCCGGTTGTTATCGTTGCTACCCCGCACCGACTTGCAAGCCTGCTCGAAGAGAGCCGCACCATATTTCGGGAAGTGGAGCAGATGATTGTGGATCAGGCTGAAAACATTTCAGCCTGGAAGGATGTAGACTCTATCTCCAAAAGGATTATAAGTACGTGCCAGCGTATCTTTACAGCCTCCAGCGATAGCAAACAGCTTCGCGAAGCTGAAAAATCCCTGCTCACAGATCCTGAACTGGTAACGGTTGCTAAGAAGGAGAAAAAAGAAAAAGAGAGCACGACTGAAAAACCTGCCATTACCAAAGACCTAACGCAGTACTATATCAATGTTCCGCCGCGCTCTAAAATCTCGACCCTCATGGCGCATCTTAAACGCCATCAGGCCGATACGGTAATCATCTTTACAGCTTCCCGCCGCACAGCAGACAGACTCTACAAGATATTCAGAAAGAGCAACAAGAGAGCCGTTAGTATTCATGACCAGATAGACAAGAATACCTTTGATGAACGATTGGGCCGTTTTACCTCCGGGAATGTTCAGCATATTATAGTAGGTGAGCTTTCTGCCGCCGATATACCGCTTGAATACGCCACGCAAGTTATTAATTATGATGTACCCGAAGAGGTGGACGAGTACCGGCTGCGGGCTGATTTGGTTGGCGATGGAAAAGCCAGCAGAATACTATCCCTTGTTTCCAAACAAGACAGAAGCGATATACAGACGATCTGCGGATCGCTTGGTTACGCGCCGGAAGAAGTGCCCCTTCCCGAAGAGGTGAAGGAGAATGGATCCAAGGGAAAGCAAAAACCTAAAAAGACAACTTCAAAAAAATCCGGCGGACGCGGCAAAAAGGGAGGCCGGGGCAAGAAAAGGCCCCAGCGGGGATCAAAGAAAAAGCAGGGTGTTAACCTTGACGCTCTACCCAGGCCAACATTCGATCAGCTTGAGGGCGGAAGAAGCGGTAAGAAGAAAAAAGAGGAGAAAGAGGAAAAAGGCCTTGCCGGCTTCTTCAAGAAACTCTTTTCATAAATCACGTCTGTTCGAGATAAGAAGTTTAATTTAAAATGCCCCCTTTCCCGCTGGGATTCCTATGGGGCTGAGCATTAATTTTACTTCTGATTCCACCTGCATAACACCCTCCCCGCCATAAGGCGTACTCTCTTTCAGGACAGACTGCCGCTGTTGAATACACTCTGATCTTTAAGCTGCATGAATCCGGTTGATTAATCCAGCATCGCTTTAAACGTTTGATCTGTATCGTCCGGAGCCTGTGTATATAGGCTTACAAGCCAGGTAGCCAAAAGGGATGCAAAAAATCCCGGAATAAGTTCATACATGAGCTCTGACAATAATGGAATATAGTACCATACTATGGTGACAGCCGTTCCGGAAAAAAGGCCTGCAAAAATCCCGGCACGGGTAGTCTTTCTCCAGTAAAGGGCAAGAATGGATGTGGGGCCAATGGCCGCTCCCAATCCTGCCCATGCAAAAAGCACCAGCCAAAAAACCAGATCCTCAGCCAGAAAGCCGAATAACAGTGAGATAATGACGATGAACAGAACAACCATGCGGCTCAAAAAGACAAGCTTATTCTGTGATACATGTTCACCCTTTTTCAGAATCTTCTCATAGATGTCGCGAACTACGCTTGAAGCGGCAACCAGCAGCTGTGAATCGGCCGTGGACATGATAGCTGCAAATATAGACGCCAGCACAATACCGAATAGTACAGGGTGAAGATGCTGTTGGGCGAGCACCGGAAACAGATTCTCCGTATCACCGGCCGGAAGCATGGAAACATCGGGAAAATAGGCTCTGCCCGCCAACCCGATGAAAACCGCCCCCCAGGCCATAATCACATTCCAGCCGGTACCTATCAATGCAGCAGCTTTTAATTGTTTTGAGTCGTCAATCGACATGTATCTGGCCAGGATATGCGGATTTCCCGGTGAACCCAGGCCAATGCCCAGAAAGCCAATGGCTGCACCAGCCGAAAGCGAAAACGGATCCACAAACATTACATCCTGAGCCGAAATTTGTTGAAGAAGAGCTGGAAGCCCTCCGAAATCGATGATGGCAATAACGGGCAGCAGAACCAGCGAAAAAATCATAAATACTGCCTGTATCATATCACTCAGGCTGACAGCAAGAAATCCGCCCACAAGTGTATATACAAGAACGATACCCGCTGTGAGGAGGATTCCCGTATGCATTTCGAAACCGAAACCCGATGAAAATGCTTTTCCTCCGGCTACAAACTGTGCTGATACATAGCCGATCATAAATATGAGGAAAATGAGAACAAGGGTTGATCTCAGCCGGCCATTATCATCACCGAATCGTTCTGCAAAGAAATCAGGAATGGTGATGCAGTCGTATCGTTCAGTGAAGTTCCGTAACCGGCGGGCGTAATAGAGGAAAAGAAACAGTTCAACAATGATATAGCCTACGGCTGCCCAAATTGCTGAGGGACCCTGGGCATAAGCCATACCCGTAACCCCAAGCAAGAGCCATGCGCTTCTGCCTGAAACTACCGCAGAAAGAGCAACCACCACGCGATTCATTTTCCTGCCGCCGATAAAATATTCACTGATACCGCGGGAAGAAAACCTGGAAGCGTATATGCCAATTCCTATAATAAGTGCCAGATAACCGGCAAAAGCACCCGCAGCATACAGGTCAAGGGATACTGATAGTGACTCGGTTTCATTCATCGTTTATCCGCCTGCGTGACAGGAAATAGGCTGCTGCGATAATCAGTAGAGGCAAAACAAACATAATCAGATAAAATGAAACCATCTAAAATCTCCTTTATTTACAAAAATTTACCCCTGCTGAAAAAATTTATGAGCAATTGTTGTAACAAACTGCGCCTATACCCGTAGTTATGATATGATGTTTTGGTTAATGAAATGACTATCAAATAGTTCATAGGCCCGGCACCCTGAAAAGTGCCGGGTTCTTTTTTTTTGAGGCCTGCTTTAATCAGGGAAATATTCCCATACCGCCGTACATAAACGCCACTTTATCTATTGCACTTATAAAAGCGGCCGTTCTGAGGTCTACGCCCTTCGACTTTCTGATCTCATTAATTTCCCGGTAGGCATTCACCATTGTCTCTTCGAGTCCGGAATCAACTAGCTCCCTTTCACCACCTCCCTGGGCCAGAAATTCAAGCTCTTTTTCGGTAAACTTTCGGTCTGAGATGGTTTCAATCACTGACAGAATTTTCTTGTAACTATTCTCTTCAAAGCGCTTGCCCATTCTTCCGAACCGGACGTGCTGAATATTTTTGAGCCACTCAAAGTAGGATACCGTTACACCGCCTGCGTTCAGGTAATTATCGGGAATGATCAGTGCGCCACGTTTTTTAATAATTTCGTGCGCTTCATCGGTTGTAGGTCCGTTGGCAGCCTCGCCAATGATTTTAGCCTTTATTTTACCCGCATTATCCGCATTCAGCTGATTTTCCAATGCCGCCGGTATCAGTATATCACACTCTTTCTCAAGTACCGACTTGCTCGAACGTAATGTTTTGGTGCCCTCAAAACCGATAATGCCTCCGGACTCCTCCCGGTATGCCATCAGTTTTTCCAGGTCTATCCCCTTATCGCTATATATTGAGCCGTCTATCTCAGCAACGCCGATTAACCGGGCTCCACCCTCAATCATATACTTGGCAGAATGGTATCCAACATTACCCAGCCCCTGGACAATAAATGTTTTTCCTTCAAGGCCGCGCTCCAGCCCAATGGCTTTCATATCTTCCTCATTGTCGCAGGCTTCCTTAATGCCAAAAAAGACTCCTCGTCCGGTCGCCTCTGTACGGCCGCGAATTCCTCCCTGTCCCACAGGTTTTCCGGTTACACAGCCTTCCGCATTGATGTCGGAACTGATCTGCCTGTAAGTGTCAAATATCCATGCCATCTCTTTTGAACTGGTACCGTAGTCGGGAGCCGGCACGTCATTACCCGGGCCTATAAAGTTCTTTTTATAAAGCTCAAATGCATATCGCCGGGTGATTTTTTCCAATTCCTCTTCTGAATATTTTGACCGATCGATCATGATACCACCCTTGGCGCCGCCGAACGGTACATCCACTACAGCGCACTTATAGGTCATCAGTGCAGCAAGCGCCATCGTCTCATCCTCATTCACGGTCATGCTGTAACGAATTCCGCCTTTGGTCGGCATTTTGTGATGGCTGTGCTCGACCCGCCATGCGTGAATTACCTCAATGCTCCCGTCTTGTCTTTCGAGAGGGAAGGTAATGTGCAAAACGTCATTGCACGCCTTCATCTGTTCGAGCAGTCCCTTGCTGTGATTTGTAAACGCTGCCGCCTTATCAAAGGCTTTGTTAACCTGTTCGAAAAACTTGTATCCTTTCATTATTTATCGGGTTGTAAGTTATGGTAGTATGAATCGTATTGCATTGTCGTAATTCTGATTTTCACATCCAAATCATTCTGAACCTTTAGCTTAGCAGATTTTTTTTATGTACGATTTTCCACCTGTCGGGAAGACCGTTAATTTCCGCGAGAGCTATTGATTGTATATGCAATTTTTCAGGAATCCCCATCTCAAGCTTACTGAATTGGTCTTTGATTTTACTGCATGAGTTAAATCCATAGTAGATCGATGCATGAAAATTTTCTTTCCGGCCATATTTTCCCCCAAGAAGTAAATCCATTGATTCAGAATATTCCAGGAGCTCTTCCGGCTTATTTACCGAAATATAGAATCGCTGAAAGGGAGGGTCTCCGCAAATCAAATCTTTTGTATATACATTTAACGTTCTGTTTCGGGATGAAAATGAGTCCAGAATATCTGCAAGCCGCTCATATGCAGCAGATTCGGGTACAGACGAAAGCGTGATATGGGGTATGAACGGCGGCGAAGAAAGGCGGAGAGCCATTTGATTTATAAGGGAGGACAGATTTTGAGCAGCATACTCATCCGGCAGCAACCAGTATGAGTAACCTGTGGTCTCCTTTAGTTTATCCAAAGCAGAATAGTTTCGGATTTCGAATCATCCCCTTCATACATGCTTGTATGTATGAAGGGCCTGAGTCTAATAAGGTTCGCTTGCTGAGGCGTCAGCTACGGAGTCAGAGTGGAAACTGAATACATTTATTAAAAACAAAAATGCAATAGAGCCCAACGCAGCATAAACCAATGGCCCGAAAAGGCCCAATATGATGCAGATTACACCAATTATCAGGGATCCGACTGCGCCCCACACAACATTACCGATTGTTCCGATGCCTCTTTTAATCATCAGCAGATCTGTAAGATAACCGACAAGCATTCCGATGGATATCAGCCAGTAAATAGTGGCCCCGTTTAACTCTTCCATTCAATCATTCCTAAAATTTGTGTTTCTTTCCATAAAGCAAGAAAGGTACTAATTTAGAAGTTTCTTTGCCTCATTCACAGACGAAATTTACCCATGAATAGCAGAGCAGCTGAGCCCCGGAAAATCATTCATGTGGATATGGATGCTTTTTACGCCTCTGTTGAGCAGCGTGACAAGCCGGAATATCGCGGCAAACCCGTAGTTGTTGGGGGCTCACCTCAGGGAAGAGGAGTGGTAGCCGCAGCAAGCTATGAGGCACGCAAATTCGGTATACATTCTGCCATGCCGGCATCGCGTGCCGTTCAGCTCTGTCCGAATGCCGTTTTTTTAAAACCGCGGTTTGACGTTTACAAAGAGGTATCGGGTCAAATACGCGAGATCTTTTTTGAATATACTGACCTTGTGGAACCTCTCTCCCTGGATGAAGCCTACCTGGACGTTACGGTGAACCGCAAAAACAACCCCTCTGCCACCCTCATTGCACGGGAGATTAAAAAAAGGATTCGCAATGCAACGGAACTGACCGCTTCGGCAGGTGTTGCAGGAAATAAGTTTCTGGCCAAAATCGCTTCCGACCTTGACAAGCCGAACGGATTGAGCATCATCACTCCCGATGAAGCCGAAGCATTTATCGAGCAGCTGCCCATCGGCGACTTTTACGGAGTGGGAAAGGCAACACAACAGAAAATGGAAAAGCTGGGCATCCGCACAGGCAAGGACCTGAAAAAATGGAGTGAGGTGGATCTGGTTAAACAGTTCGGCAAGTCGGGCCACCACTATTACCGGATTGCACGAGGCATTGACAACCGAACCGTTAAACCGGACCGAATTCGAAAGTCGATCGGAAAAGAGCGCACATTTTCTGAGGATGTGTCGGACCTGGAATGGATTCATGAGTTCCTGGACGAGCTGTCCGGTAAAATCTCGCAATCGATGAAAAAACTGGATGCTTCCGGCAAGACCATAACGCTAAAGGTTCGTTACCGCAATTTTGAAACCGTAACCAGAAGTGCAACTCTCCACCACTATACCCATAGCGCTGAGGAGCTTGCAGCAACGGCAAAAACCCTGCTGGCTGAGACGGAGGCTGGAATAAGGGAGGTCAGGCTACTGGGAATTTCCGTATCATCCCTCAACCTTACAGAAGGCGGTTCTTTTGGAGAACAACTTGAACTGCCATTCAGGCTGGCCGCAGGGAAAACCACAAAGTAGATATCGCTGTCAATGATCCCAACGGAACCCCGGCATCACAAGAAATGTAAAAACAGAATACACACCGCATCAGCATGGATCCCGTAACCCAAGGCCTTGTAGGAGCTTCGGCAGCCTTTCTGTTCTCCGACAGCGAGAAGGCCCGGCCTGCAGCGCTCACAGGGGCTCTTTCCGCCATGGCGGCAGACCTGGATATTTTTATTGCAAGCCCGAGCGATCCGCTGCTCAACATTGAAATGCACCGCCAGTTTACGCATTCGCTTCTTTTTATTCCCGCAGGCGCCCTGCTTGTATCCGTTGTTCTCTATCTTTTTTTGAAAAAGCGGTTGAATTTCCGCCAGCTTTACATCTACTCATTTGCGGGATTTTCAACGGCAGGGCTACTGGACGCCTGTACCAGCTACGGTACCCAGCTTCTCTGGCCATTTGCAGATACCCGAATTGCCTGGAGCGTTATTTCTATTTTTGATCCGCTCGTTACGGCCGGACTGATTCTGTTTGTTGTTCCGGCCCTGATAAAGAAGAAAAAACGATTTGCATACATGTCCCTGGGCTGGCTGACTCTGTTTCTGCTTTATGGTCTATTGCAGCAGCAGCGTGCTGAATCGGCGGCGGAGCGCCTGGCGGACAGCCGTTCCCATTCTCCAACAGAGTGGGTTGTAAAGCCCACGCTTGGTAATCAGATTCTGTGGCGGGTTAACTACAAGCAGGGCGGCAAAATTTATACAGACGCCATCCGGACCGGTATTTTTTCAGGAATCCGAATTTATGAGGGCGAAAGCAGTGATGAAGTAAATCCGCAGTCGGAATATAAAAACATTGAAGGCACCACGCTCTATCGTGACCTGCTCCGTTTTGAAGCACTCAGCGATGGATACCTGGTGCGCCATCCTGAACGCCCTGATGTAATCGGTGACGCCAGGTTCTCTATGCTGCCAACTTCCATAACCCCGCTCTGGGGCATAGAGGCAGACACCACGCTGACAGGCCGGCATGCACCCTTTCTCTATTTCAGGGATTCGGGCCAGGAAGTGAGGAATGAGTACCTCAGAATGTTAACACATAATTAATCTTCGCCGATTTTTTTCGCTCCTCTAAAACTTTTTTGAATCCCCTGTCGTCTTAAACATAAACCCACAAACCAATAACAACAGCGTCAAATTGAACGAAATGGACGACATTTCGCTGATACGACTGGCCCAAAACGGGGATGCCAACGCATTCAATGAGCTTGCACAGCGCTGGCAGGGAAAAATTCACCGGTTTGTATACGGGTTCTTTGGAAATGCAGACGATGCCGGAGAGATTACGCAAAAAACATTGATTCGCGTATACAGAAAGGTTCAGGACCTGGATGATCCGGCCCGTTTTTCGTCCTGGATCTACCGCATAGCCAACAACCTTTGCCTGGATGAACTGAAGCGCGCAGGACGCAGGAGGTCAACCCCTCTGAACGGAGAAGAGACACTGATCGCCGATTCGCCCAGCCGCACTCCCGCAGGACAGCTGGAAAACAGGGAGCTGGGCGAAATTATTCAGGATGCATTGGTCCTGCTGCCTGACGAACAGCGAATTGTTATTGTTTTGAAAGAATATGAAGGGATGAAGTTTCGGGAAATTGCCGACATCCTTGAGGAGCCCGAAAATACAATCAAATCAAGAATGTATTACGGGCTAAAAACCCTCAGAAACACATTAACAAAGTGGAACATACCCAAGGAGTACCTGAACCATGAATAAAGAAGAAACCAGAAACCGTCTGATGGACTATCTCTACGATGAGATGGAAAGCGAGGAAAGAGCCGCATTTGAGAAGCAGCTTTCAGCCGATAAGGAGCTTCAGAATGAACTGAATGAACTGAAGTCTGCGCGATCGCTTTTTTCGAACATACCGTATGAAGCCCCATCCGGTTTGCTCTTCCAGGTGAATGATAAATCATCTGAACCGGACAGGGAGTCGCTGCCTGATGCGGAACAGCGCACTGCCCGCGGAGCATCCATTTACTCACTGTTCGGGCGCGGACTTGCAGCGGCAGCCATCTTACTGATCGGTGTATTTATTACCGCTTTTGCCGGCATCGAGTTTGGCAAAACGGAGAGCGGGTTCTATCTCACAATCGGTGAGCCTCCTGCCGTATCACAATCCGGACTCAGCGAGGAAGATGTGCTGAATGTGGTGACCCAGATGCGCGAGGAGAACGCCATCATGATGGCGGCCATGCTCGATCAGGCTCAGGCACAACAGAATGAGCAGCTTGAGGAGGCCATCAACATTCTAACGACTTACTATGAGGATCGCCGTCAGCAGGACCTGATGCTTATTTCAGAGGGTTTCAACCAGCTGGAGAGAGACACCTACTCCCGCTTCCGGCAGACAGATGAAACACTGGGCAACCTTATCTACGCACTGAGCAACCCATAAAGATTAAACATTTATATTATGAAGACACTTATCAAACTGATCCTGATTATCATTGCCATACTGCTCGGTGAACAACAGTTACAAGCTCAGAATGCCAATAATCAGATTGACTCCCAGATCCGAATCGCCGAAAGTATTCTGGAAGAGATATTTAAAAGCCCGGATTCCAATGCGCGTAATTTTTTTCCGGGGGGGCAAAAATTGGTACAAGGTGAATACATACCCGGCATAGGGGTGCACTTCAAAATTGACATCAGCCAATCCAGGTTTTACATGGACAGAGACAGCAGCAAAACAATATCCGGTAGTGTTGTAACCAAAGAATGGGTAGAGGAAAGAATGCTGGAGTACTACAACGGATATGCGGCGCAGCTGCGAAGCGTGCCCGACAGGGAGCAGGTGCGAATCACGTACGGTTCCGATACCATAAACCGGAGTGTTTTCATAATTGGGCGTCGACAGGAGATTTCATATGAAAGTCCTGAAACAATCACCGCCTGGGCATCCATGTCCGACATCAAAGCGTATGCATCCGGAAATTTGTCTGAACGTCAGTTTCGCGAACGTCTGACGATACAGGATATAAGTGAACAGGATGAAAGGAGGGATCTTAACATTTTTGCCTCTGTCCTGGAAACCGCCATGAACAGCGCCGAAACCGAACATCTTCGTGTTCGGCGTGAACCCACCTACGAATACCTGCCGGGTTACGGGGTTCATTATCACGTACGCGTCGGTACAGGATCTTCGTTTTCATTCGGAATTCTGGAAGACATCGCCGTAGATCTTGACGAGGCGGATCTTGAGGATTTTGATATAGAGATCGATCTGGGTGACATTGATGTGGATCAGAACAGATTCGAGTTTGATCTCGACAGCATGGACATTTCTATACAGAGAATGGCCGATTCTATGAAGGTTTATGCAGAGGGCATCCGGATCGATACGGCGCAGCTCAGGCAGCACGCTGAGCAGGCCCGTCAGCAAGCCGAACAGATGCGGCAGCGTTTTGAACTTCGGATTGCAGAGAGAGACAGCGTTGATCTGTCAGGCGATGCCGAACTGATGATGGACGAGCTAATACAAACCATGCGAGATTATTCCGGAACGCTGGCCAGTCTTGAGGAGGATCAGCTGCTGGTGATTACCCTGCACTGGGAAGGACGGAACCCGTCGCTGCCAGAACGCACGCAAATCCGCATAATCAAAGGCGATCTGCAGCGGGGCGCTGAGCCGGAAATTGAAGAAATCAGGCGTAGATAACCTGACCCGTGAAACCTCAGAAAAAAGCCGCTGACCCGATACAGGTCAGCGGCTTTTTATTTGTTCCTTTAACGGAGTCTTCGGATAATCTGACCCTGTCTCCCGGTCAGCTTGACCGGGGGGCATGATCGATGGAGGGTACTATCCGTCTCACGATCAGCCTGACCGTGCAGAAGAAGTAACACATCAAAGCCCTACGGCAGAACTCCTCAAGAGCAACCCTGCAAGTAGGTTAAGCGGGCAAGCTGCCCGCTGGACTAAGGAAGTCCCTCCTTCAACCGTTCAAGGTATAAGACACCCCGGACTGGATGTCCAGGGAACTTGGGACAAACCCGTTGAATGTTATTCTAAATAATCAAATATTTCCCTGAATTGAACGGAGAGAATATAATCCTACATCCATGCCTTTCTACAGGAGAAATCTTCCGCACTTGCAAGAGCCGGGGGCTGAGTACTTTGTAACCTTTCGATTAGCGGGTTCTCTTCCTAAAGAAGTGATTCTGCAACTCAAGGAATCCAGGCATTTTTTGGAAAAAGATTTTTGCAAGGACGTCGATTATCAGCTCAGAAAACGCAGGATTGACGAATTGTTTTTCAAAAAATACGAGTCATTATTGGACAGTCAGAGCACAGGACCTCATTGGCTGAAGAAAAAATCTATTGCTGCTATCGTGATGGAAGCACTTCATTTTCGCGATCGTAAAGAATACGATCTATATGCCTATTGCATTATGAGCAATCACGTGCACATCGTATTCAAAGATCTCTCTCCATATCAATTGAACCCGATACCCGAAAAAGAAAAGGAGAAAGCATTTCCGGTAACAAAAATCATGCACAGCCTGAAGTCCTACACCGCGTTAATGGCCAACAGGAAATTAAACAGAACCGGTGCTTTCTGGCATGAAGAGAGCTACGACCGAATGATCCGAAGTGAAACAGAGCTGGAAAACACCATCAGGTATACATTAAACAATCCCGTCAAAATAAATCTTGTAACAGATTGGTGGGATTGGCCATATAATTACTGTAAACCCGAGTTTTCGGAGAGTTTTTAATTTGCTCAATAAACAATCTTTGGACAAGCTGTCCGGGGTACATGTTCCAACATAAAGTAGTGCCCCTCCGGTCAGCCTGACCGTGCAGAAGAAGTAACACATCAAAGCCCTACGGCAGAACTCCTCAAGAGCAACCCTGCAAGCAGGTTAAGCGGGCAAGCTGCCCGCTGGACTAAGGAAGTTCCTCCTTCAACCATTTAAGGTATAAGACACCCCGGACAGGCTGTCCGGGGGACTTGGGACAAACCCGCACTCACCCATTCAGCGTATAATCGAGCGTAATATCGGCATTGAGCACTTTGGACACGGGGCATCCCTTTTTCGCGCCTTCTGCAAGCTCGTCGAACTTGTCGTTTTCAATTCCCGGAACTTTGGCATCCAGTTTCAGGGCAATTTTGGTAATGGCCCAACCGCCATTCTGCTTATCAAGCGAGAGTTCTGCATCCACGCTGAGTGTATCTGCCGTATATCCCTCTTTCTCCAGGGCAACACTGAGAGCCATGGCATAGCATCCTGAATGGGCGGCTGCAATCAGCTCTTCCGGATTGGTCCCAAGTTTACCATCTTCATTTTCAAAGCGTAATTTTACGGAGTACGGCTGCTCGTCGAATGCACCGCTTTGCGTGGTTAGCATTCCTTTTCCGCTGGTGCCGGCTCCTTTCCAAACTGCTTTCGCTGTACGTTTCATAGATTTTCAATCAATGGGTTAATGGTTGTTTAATAACAAAGAAATTGCGGAATATTTCGTTCACCCTTTACACTGATCTCACTCTCCTAGCTGCCCGAAAGTAATGTAAAATGAACCTTTTAAACGATTGCACTGCATGCCTATGCTCCCGGGAGCCCGATAAAAAATTTTTCACATCAGTAACATTTTGAACACGCTTTCGTAGAGTGACGAAGATAACGAATCAACAACAAATTTTGATATATGATGGGAAATCGACGCACTCGAAAACGAATCTGGATCACACTGACAACTGTAATTATTCTGGGCGGAGGTGCATTTTTTCTGATCTACAGTCAGTCTTCTGATGATGAAGTTCAGGAAGATCCGCATGTGGTCGCCGAGGTAGGCACCGTAATTGAAAAAGCACTCGCGGTGGGCACAATTGAGCCTGACAATGAAATTGAAGTAAAGTCAAAAATTTCGGGCGTGGTCAATAAAATTTATGCCGAACCGGGCGACTACGTGGAAGAAGGCGATCCACTTATTGAAGTGCGGCCGGACCCCACCCCGCTTGAGCTGGCTGAAGCCAAACGGAATGTAGAACGAACCGAAATTGAGAAAGAGAATCTCTCAAGGGAGATGGAAAGAATGCGGGTACTCCGGGAAAGCAATCTTGCATCCGATGCTGAATTTGAGGAACTCGAGCAGCGGTTCAAGGATGTTCAGATTCGCCTTCAGATCAATCAGGAAAGGCTTCAACTGCTTGAAACAGGCAGAATTACAATGGGAGACACCATGATCGAATCAATTATTCGCGCGCCCATCGACGGATATATTCTTGAAAAAATGGTGGATGTTGGTGAGCCCGTTGTGCCCCTTACCTCGTACCAGGCAGGTACGGCATTGATGAGCATTGCCGGTATGGACCAGCTTCTGTTCAAAGGCACGGTTGATGAAATTGATGTAGGCAAAATGACGGAAGGGATGAAAGCTGAAATCAAGATTGGCGCTGTTCCGGGCTCCGTGGTTTATGGCGAAGTATCCAGAATTTCCCTCAAGGCAACTACTGAAGACAACGCAACCGTATTTCCGGTTGAAATTACAATCACCGATCCAAATGACGTGGTTCTGCGCGCCGGCTACTCTGCCAACGCAGACATTATCATTGAACAGATGGTTGATGTTGTAACCATACCTGAACGGGTCATCATACTGCGGGACGGCCAAAGCTATGTGGAAATTCCTGGAGTTCAGCCTGGCACCCGGGAAGAGATTATGATTGAGACCGGTTTGAGTGATGCGATTACCACGGCTGTGGTTGAAGGCCTCGAAGAGGGCGACAAAGTTCTTGAGAAACCCGTACGAGAGCTTGCCATCCGATAACAAGGCCGATTGATTGCCAGCTACCGGTTCAGCCGTTGGTTTGGTCTGGGTCTACCGCAGTTACTATAGACATTTGATTTATGACACTCTTAAACCATATCTCTGAACTTTTCAAAAACCTTAGACAGCAGAAGCTTCGAAGCTTTCTCACCATCTTTGGGATTATGTGGGGAACCGCTACCCTTATTCTGCTTCTTGCTTTTGGGTTCGGATTTCGCGACCAGACCGTCCTGAATATGAGAGGCATGGGAGACCAGCTTGCCATCATGTTTCCGGGCCAGACAACCAAAGCCTTTGAAGGCTATGGAGTCGGCCGGCCGGTTCGATTCAGGGAAGCTGATGCACAAATGCTTGAGGAACAGATCTCCGACATTGGTGTAGCTACCCCCGAATATTCAAGAAATATGACTATATCCAACGGTCAAAGCCGCCGGAGCTCATCGGTTGGGGGAGTCATGCCCGTGTACAGCAATTTGAGAAATATCTTTGAACAGCCTGGCGGTCGATGGCTAAATGAGAATGACATTCAGGATCGGCGACGGGTTATTTTTATCGGCAATAAATTGGCGGAAAACCTTTTTGCCGACGAAGATCCGGTCGGAAAACGGGTGCTGGTAGATGATACGCCTTTCACAGTGATCGGTGTAATGCAGGAAAAACTGCAAAACAGCTCCTACAACCAGCGCGACGAGGACCGCGCATTCATTCCTGCCTCTACATTTTCGGTAATGGCGGGTACCGACCTGATAAACAATATTCTTTATGTGCCTGTAAGCGCAGAAATCGCGCCTGCGGTGCGGGACCAGGTTTACGAGGTGATGGGCAAGATACATCGTTTTGACCCATCCGACACGGATGCTATCGGGCTTTGGGACACTAATGAGTTCTGGTCTTTTATTGACGTCATGTTTCTGGGAATCAACGGCTTCCTTGGACTGATCGGATTCTTCACCCTGGCGGTAGGTGGTATCGGTGTGGCCAACATCATGTTTGTGGTTGTGCAGGAGCGTATGAAAGAGATCGGGATTCGCAGATCGGTCGGAGCCCGCCGTCATCACATCATGGGTCAGTTTTTTGTTGAAACATTTATGATTATCGGCATCGGTGCCGCAGCGGGATACGGAATCGGATGGCTTCTGGTGATGGCCACTCAAAACCTGCCCATCAAGGAATTTGTTGGTGCCCCGTTCTTTGCTCCGGAAGTAGGCATGCTGGCATTTCTGGTACTTGCTATTGTAGGACTTGCGGCAGGATTTCTGCCGGCCTGGAGGGCGTCACGGCTCGATATTGTGGAATGCCTGCGGAATTAACAGAGAATCTTCATCATTGCTTTTATGTGGAACTCATTATTCATAGAATTTTTCTCGGACCTTCGTAAACAAAAACTGAGGTCAACCCTGACTCTTATTGCGATAGCCTGGGGTACGCTGTCAGTTATTCTGCTTCTTGCGTTTGGACGCGGACTGGGCAACGGTTTGATCAAAGGCATGCTGGGTGCAGGGAACCAGGTGATGGTTATTTACGGTGGACAGACAAGCATCAATTATGAAGGACTCGGTGAGGGACGGCCGATCCGGTTCTCGGAAGAAGATGTTGACATGATTACCGATGCAGTACCCGGCATCTCCTATTCCAGTCCCCAGTATGGCCGTTGGGGAGCCAGCCTGGAGCGCGGTGACGTGATTACAACCACCTACATGGAGGGCGTGAATCCTGACTTTGAAATCATGAGAACCATGTACCCGGCAGCCGGCGGACGTTTTATCAATGAAACGGATGTAGACCAAAAGAGGCGCGTGTTGTTTTTGGGTGATGAAATTGCGGTACGTCTTTTTCAGGACGAAAATCCCATCGGGCAGCAGCTGTTTCTGGACGGAACCCCCTTTACAGTTGTTGGAGTGATGAAGCCCAAAATGCAAACGTCCATGAATAACGGCCCCGACGCCAACCGTGCCATTATTCCCTATACCACGTTCAAAAATATGTACGGCAACCGGAACGTGGGATCCATCCTCATCCGTCCTGAAGATCCCAACATGCAGGAGGAGATCAAAGCCGGAATCACGAATCTGCTATCCTCAAAATATAAATTTGATCCTGTCGATGAGCAGGCTATGCCGGTATGGGATTTTATTGAGCAGGAGGAGATGACTTACAAAATTGCAACCGGATTTGAGATCTTTCTCTTCACGGTTGGATTTTTTACCCTCATGATTGCAGGTGTCGGTGTGGCCAATATCATGTTCGTGATTGTAAAGGAGAGAACCCGTGAAATCGGCGTGAAGCTTGCCGTAGGTGCACGAAAGGTTCACATTATCACCCAGTTTATCTTTGAATCCCTGTTCATCTCCTTTATGGGGGGTGCTCTCGGAATCGCCATATCCTCTGCAATCGTTTATGGCGTAAATTCCATGCAGCTATCCGGCGGAGCAGCCGATTTTCTTGGCCAGCCCCAGATTTCTCAGATTGCTGTAATTGTGACCATTTCCGTTCTGGCATTGATAGGGCTTCTGGCAGGTATCTTTCCCGCTATCAAGGCATCCAGGGTGGATCCGGTGGAATCTCTGAGATACGAATAACTGTGTTGAGTACCGGAAACACAAAACGGCAAATCATTATGATACCGGTTTCTGACTGCGCCCCAGCACTTTTGCCGGTTCAATTATTGTCAGGTCCGCTTTTCCACGGCTCTTTTTCTTATATTGATTGAAAGCCGTTATTTCGAAAACTTAAAATTTACAGATGAATATCCGAATCTCTTTCGGCGTATTCCTGATAGCTATTCTTCTGCCCTGCACAACTATAATGGGTCAGTCACTAATACGTGACGTTGACTTTAGCGGGCAGTTTTTTTTCAGCACTGAGCATACAACCGGCACCGAGAATGTCAATAATGAGTTTTTCTTCAAAAGGGGGTATATCACGTTCCGAAAGGATATCACTGAACGGGTAGGAATCCGCTTTACACAAGACGTCTCCGTTGATCAGGAGGGTGACGGTGCAGGAGACATTGAGCTGAGGCTGAAATATGCTTTGGTAGACGTTCAATTCAGTGACTTCGGATTTCTGAAAAATCAGCATATCGAATTTGGCGTTGTTCATCGTCCATGGATCGATTTTGAGCAGGATATCAACGATTTTCGCAGCCAAAATCCCATGTTTCTGGACAGTAATAACTATCTTAGTTCTGCCGATTACGGATTTACCTATTTTGCGCATTTAGGGGAAGAGCTCCCGGGTGAATACCAGGATGGATTGCGTTCACCTCCGGGTCGATATGGCAGTTTCAGCATCGGCATTTATAACGGTGGCGGGTACTCCCGGCTTGAACAGAATAACAACAAGCTGCTGGAAGCACGCTTATCGCTAAGATTATTTCCCGATCGGCTACCCGGGCTTCAGACCACTGTTTTTGGCGACTACGGGAAAGGCAACCACGTTCAGAGTCCTGACTTCCGGATGGCGGGAGGTGCACTGTCTTTTGAGTCCAAAAAATGGGCTGTCGTTGGGGAGGGATTTATCGGAGTAGGTGATGGGGATGCCCGCTATTTAAATGAAGCAGGTGAAGCTTTAGCCACAATGGGCTGGAGCATATTTCAGGAACTCAAGCCCTTCAGCTTTCCTGTAAGTCTGACTCTAAGGTACGATGAGCTTGTTGACCGTGAAAACAAACAGTGGTTCGTCCATGAGCTGATCGCCGGTGTATCGTGGGTATTTCCCAACCGATCCAAAATCATCCTGAGCCTTGACCAGGTCTGGCTGCAGGATATCACGTTCTCCGACCACATTTCAACCGTTGAAATTATCACTGAGATACGGTTTTAATCCGTTTCAGCTTCGCATACTGCCCGAATCGACCAGCTCATTTCCGGCCCGGTTATGCAGGGCGTAATTAAAGCCCGGCTGAACGGCATAGGCTCCCGCTTCACCATCTTTATTCAGGGCCAGGAATCCGGCCTGAATGTCATCCACATTATCATGTTTTGATATGAGTCGCCGAACAGCTTCTTCACAGGCTTCCTGCGGTGTTCTTCCCTGACGCATCAGTTCCACGATTAAAAAGCTTCCGCAGATACGGATAATTGACTCCCCCAGTCCGGTAGCCGTTGCGGCACCCACTTCATCATCCACATAAAGCCCGGCTCCTATGATGGGGCTGTCGCCAACGCGGCCGTGCATCTTGTAGGCGAGTCCGCTGGTGGTGCAGCTTCCCGCCATCTTCCCGTTTCCATCGATGCCGATCATACCAATGGTATCATGATTTTCAATATTTATGACCGGCTTGTACTCCGACTGTTCCAGCCATTTTTCATAAGCCTCTTCTGCCCTGGGGCTCAACTCCTCCTCTTGCAGTTCAAATCCGTTTTCAGCCGCCAGCTTCCGGGCCCCCTCACCTGCAATCATCACATGGGGGGTTTCATCCATTACCAGGCGAGCCAGGGATATCGGGTGCTTCACCTGCCGCACGAATGCCACAGACCCGCACGATCCGTCTCCTTTCATAATGGAAGCATCAAGCGTCACGATTCCGTCCCGGTCGGGAAGTCCCTGCAGGCCAACGGACAGATTATCGGGATCATTTTCGATAACCCTTACTCCCTGTTCCACTGCATCAACAATCGACCCGGTTTCATTCAAAACCTGCCACGCTTTCTCATTTGCGGGTATGCCGTGGTTCCAGGTGGATAACAAAACCGGATCGCCAATAATCTTCATCCGGATTTCCGGTTTATCAGACTTACTTATTGTTGCGGCAAAAGGAAATGCAGCAGAAGCAGCTGCAAGCATGGAGCTTCTGAGAAAAGATCGGCGATCAGGCATGTTTAATTCAGATGATTAAGGTTCACCATCATGAAACTAAATGCCTTTCAATTAATCAATCGGAAAAAATGCCTTTTGAGCAGGGTCTCTATTTTCCAATTTCATTGATCCCGCTCTGGTACATCTCTCTGTTTGCACTCTTAAAGCCGCAAAACATGAGCCCTTGTATCGAAATCAGGTTTACTTAATTCATTTGAGCCCGTTTAACCCACAACGGTCACGACAACAATCAAAATTTACATGTCGTTATGGTCAAACGGGTTATTTTCCAATGCAAAACCGTGAGAAAATGCTGTCCAAAACGTCCTCATTGGTAATTTCGCCCGTTATTTCTCCCAGCTGCCTGAGTGATGAGCGCAGGTCAATGGAAAGAAAATCACCGGTCATGCCGCTATCGAGGGCTTCAACGGCTCTCCTGATATGCTCCCGCGCCTTCTGAAGCGCATCGCGGTGACGCGAGGAGGTTACAAGCAGGCTGGATGTATCATAATCCTTGTTTTCAAGGGCCCGCTGCTTCATCAGCTTTTTTAGGGTGTCAATATTCTCTTCCTTGATGGCCGATATTTTCAAATCAAAATGGATGCGCTCATCCTTATCATCCCGACCGGCAGCCAGATCCAGTTTGGTGCCTACCAACAGAAAGGGGGTTTCCCCGGCTCTTTTCTGAAACCCTGCGATCTCTTCTCTCTCACTTGTATGCAGCGGCTGTGAGAGGTCTTTCAGGTAAACAATAAGATCTGCCTGCTCAAACGCTTTTTGTGAGCGCCGTACCCCCTCAGCTTCAATGATATCTTTCGTTTCACGAAGGCCCGCCGTATCAATCAATTTGAACAGCAGGCCGTCGTAGCTCCAGTCGGCATCGATGGTATCGCGGGTGGTACCGGCGATATCCGTCACAATGGCGCGTTCTGTGCCGATCAGTGTGTTCAGAAGTGTGGACTTACCCGCATTGGGCCGCCCGATAAAGACCGTTTTGACTCCATCGCGGACCAGCCGGCCGGTTTCATAGGTATCCAGAAGTGTACCTATTTCCCTGTCCAGATCGGTGAGAAGCTTCCTCAGCTGCTCCTTGTTGGCGAATTCGACATCCTCTTCAATAAAATCGAGTTCAAGTTCCACCATCGCTGTGGCGTCAATAATCTGCTGCCGGAATTTATTTATATGCTCACCGAGCCTTCCCTCCAGCTGCTGGTGGGCAGCATCAACAGCTTTAATGCTTTTCGCATGTATGAGATCGGCCACCGCTTCCGCCTGCTCCAGGTCCAGCTTCCCGTTCAAAAAGGCCCGCTGAGTGAATTCGCCAGGTTTTGCAGCACGGATTCCCTGATCCAGTATGGTTTCCAGCACCGACTGAGTAACCAGCACCCCGCCGTGGCAGGAAACTTCTACCGTATCTTCGCCGGTATATGATTTCGGAGAACGCAAAACGGTAACAAGCACCTCGTCCACAACGCGCCCGTCTTTATGTACGATTTTTCCGAAATGTACCGTATGGCTCTCCACTTTGGTAAGGTCTTTCCCCCTGAAGCAGTTCTGAACCTTTTCAATCACTCCCCTCCCCGATGCACGGATTACAGCAATGCCTCCCTCACCAATGGGTGTGGCAATAGCGGCAACGGGCGGTTGATGGGAAATTTCAGACGTCATGTACGCAGGTAAATAATTCACTGAAAATTAACCAATCCCTACCCAAATGCAGAATTCGATTTTATTTCGTTCACGAGGGCGACCTTCATCAATAACTCATAGATTTTTCTGATATTGACAGAATCTGAGTAGTTTTCAGGGATCTTTCAAAAAGACGCGCAGGTTCTGCAATGACGAAAACAAAACTAACCGGCATCTTCCTGGGGCTATTGGGGTTCCTCATACCGCTGGTTCTTGATTTTCCCGGGCTCTCGCTTGCGGGGCACTATGCCATGAGTATTTTCCTGATGGCCGCCGTTTTCTGGATGTTTGAAGCGATACCCATTTATTCCACTTCCATTCTTGTCATCTTTTCACAGGTTATTTTACTGAGCACAGAGGGCGTGATTGATTACAGCGGTATCGCGGGCTACGAACCGGCATCCTACACCCGCTTTATTGCCACACTGGCCGATCCCATCATCATTTTATTTTTGGGAGGGTTCGTTTTGGCTGATGCCGCCGTGAAATACGATTTTGACAAAAACCTGACCCGTATTCTTCTTCGCCCCTTTGGCATTCGCACGGTGAATATCATGTTCGGCCTGATGGCGGTTACAGCAGCTTTATCAGCCTTTATGAGCAATACGGCTACCACAGCCATGATGGTCACCGTGATAATACCGATTATTGCAAAAATGGATCCGGCTGACCCCGCTCGAATTGGCATTGCGCTATCCGTTCCTTTTGCGGCCAATATCGGCGGAATTTCTACACCCATCGGTACTCCTCCGAATGCTGTTGTAATCGGGGCACTTAACCAGCAGGGGGTTGCTGTGGCATTCAGCAGCTGGATGCTTTACGCACTGCCTCTCGCGCTTGTTATGCTGTTTATCGCATGGCGCGTGCTGTTATGGCTCTACCCGCCGCAAACCGATACCGTTTCCATGACGCTCGACACGCGAATGAAACAGTCTGTACAAGCCTGGATTCTCTATATCACATTCGGGGTAACCGTTCTTTTATGGGTAACGGAAGGCATACATGGAATCAGGAGCAGCGTTGTGGCGCTCCTGCCCGTTACACTCCTCACTCTAACATCGGTTATCAGCAAGCAGGACATCCGAAAGCTGCCATGGGAAGTGCTCTGGCTTATTGCGGGCGGTATCGCACTCGGCATCTCCATGAAAGAGACGGGACTCGCGGAATGGATGGTGGGCAGTATTTCCTGGGATCAGCTATCATACATCATGGTACTGGTTGTATTTGGCGTGGTGGCACTGGTTATGTCCAACTTCCTTTCCAATACCGTTACCGCTTCCCTGCTTATACCGCTTGCCTTGTCGCTGGCCACATCAGGTGTGCTGGATGGTGTATTCGGCATGCTGATGATAGGCCTGGTTATTGCACTTTCTGCCAGTTTTGCTATGGTGCTGCCGATCTCCACGCCCCCAAATGCCATTGCGGTGAGTACGGGAATTATTAAAACAAAAGATATGATTGTGTCCGGCTTCATCATCGGCCTAATCGGTTTGCTGTTTGTACTGGTGCTTGCGGCTGTTTACTGGCCTTTTATTATTTAACAGGAGAACATCATGGCTAAAAAGATCTATATATTTGTAGTTGAGGATGAACCGGAGGTGCTGGACGCCATTGTGCGCGATATTTCCGGCTTTGAGGATGTGTTCCCGGTTGAAATGGCTGATACCGCTGAGGAGGCAAGGGATCTCATGACTGAGCTTTTGGATGCGGGCAGTGAAATTGGCCTGATTCTGTGTGATCATGTGCTTCCCGGACAGAACGGGGTGGAGCTTCTGGTTGATATGCAGAAAGATCCCCGTACCCGAAAAACAAGAAAAGTGCTGATTACGGGTCAGGCCGGGCTCGATGAAACGGTGCGAGCCGTAAATGAAGCAGACCTGGAGCACTACATAGCCAAACCCTGGAAAAAAGAGGAACTGGTCAGTATTACAAAAAAACTCCTTACCGATTATGTGCTCGATAACGGAGAGAACCCAATGGCCTACATGCAGGTGCTGGACAGTGAGCGCATCGCAGATGAAATCAGAAAAGGAAAAGGAATCACGGATTCATAGCTCTTATGAAATTCAAGCTTGGGTCTAAATGGCTCGAAAACCGTACCTACGTTACCCAGATGATTCAGCGGGCCATCACTGAATCAGGAAGCGATCAGCACCTGATGATGCGGGTAAAAAAGGGCCATGAGATCTTTCAGGAAGGCGAAGAGCTGAATGATGTTTATATCCTCCTGGAAGGCGGTGTAACGCTTTATAAACGAAAACCACAAACCGGGATTGACTTTCCCGTCCTGGAAGTTACGCCGGGCGCCATTATAGGAATTGTTGCCTATACAACCGGACAGCCCTCTCTTACCAAAGCGGTTGCCACGGAATCATCTACGCTGCTCAAAATTCCTGAGGAGGAGATCCGGGAGTTGCTGGCCGGCAGTGAAAAGGTTGGCGAATTTATCGACGAATTGATCCTGGCAAACCTTCTTGAGCGCTTCCGGGAGACGATTATTCTGCAGATAAAACTGGATTCGCTGAATCAGCGGCTTCAAAACGAACGCAACGACCTCAAAAAGGCATATGATGAATTAAAGACAATGCAGGACCAGCTGATCTACCAGGAGAAAATGTCAACGCTGGGTATGCTTGTCGCAGGATTTGCTCATGAGGTGAATAATCCCGCAACCTCTCTTTTACGATCTACAGAAACGCTCGAACGGCGCCTGAACGGATTCATGGAGTGGCAGGATGACGGATCAGAACGAATGGCCGCAGCACGAAAGTGCTACGAAGCGGGGAAAAAAACCGTTTATCCGGATACACATACCATCCGCGAAAAGTCGAAAGAACTGGAAAAAAGGTTCAGTATGGGACGCAAGTCACAGCTTCGGCTTCTGGCACAGTTTCCCGATGACCTTGTACGTCTTCTTGAAAACCTGCAGCCTGAGAATGACGAAGCCCTCAATTTCTATCTCAACTATTTTGAGATGGGCAAGATGCTTCAAAATATCGAATCGGCGGGAAACAGGATTTCAGGGATGGTGCAGAGCCTGAAAAGCTACAGCCGCAGCGACACCGAACAAGAGTGGGAAATGGTGGATATCCGGGAGGGGATACACGACACACTGCAGCTCACAAGCAACCGGATCAAGTACTACGATATTGAAATTGACCTTCAGGAAATTCCGAACACCCGTGCAAATCCAGCTGCCCTGAACCAGGTATGGACCAACATCATCCTGAACGCGGCCGACGCTATGGGAAAGAACGGATCACTGAAAATTCGATGCGACAATGACGAAGAACACATCTGGGTCACCATTGAGGATTCGGGGCCCGGAATAAAGGAGGAGTACCTGGATAAGATTTTTGAATCTTCGTTCACCACAAAAAAAAGAGATGTCAAATTCGGACTGGGCCTTGGTTTGTCCATCTGCAAGGAGATCGTGGAAAAACACGGTGGGTCCATCACGGCAAAAAACTCACTCCATGGAGGTGCAATCTTCACAGTTACGCTGCCGATTCGCGACATGTAATACAGAACCCCGTGAGAGGATCACACACCGGAATTTTATGTATTTTAACGTGAGTTCGTTAAAACCGGCCCGATTCTTCAGCCACCGTATCCAGGTTCAGGTCGAGTGCTTCAACAACCCGGACGATCATTTCTGATGCATCCACAAAGAAATCGGGATTGGTATTCTCAAACGTGTCGGTGGGCTGGTGATAATTCGGATGGTCTACAACGCCGAAATAGATAAAGGGAACTCCCTTTTCATGAAACGGGCCATGATCACTTGACATGGTCCAGTCCTGGGGCCAGTCTTCTGAATCATAACCGAATTCTACATTCACTTCAGAGTTTACTGCGACTCCCTCGATGATCGGTTTCAGAAATGGATAATGGGACGTACCAGCAGCAAAAATCTCATTTTCGAAATTGGCGCTTATCATATCCATGTTCACGTTCATCACTACGCTGTCGAGAGGCACAACCGGATTTTCAACAAACCATCTTGCCCCGCCAAGTCCCTGCTCCTCAGCATCCAGAGCCAGAAAAATGATGCTGTTTTGAGGCTGGTTTTGCGAAAAATACCGTGCGGCTGCTAGCAATGCGGCCGTTCCGGAAGCATTGTCATCAGCTCCGTTATAAATCTCCTGATCAACCATACCCAGGTGATCGTAGTGAGCGGTAACAACAATATACCGATCGGGATTAGCGGATCCTTCAGCATAGCCGATAAGATTCACTGCATCAATAAATTCATCGCCCGACCCGGGATTTACGTGGTTAAACAGGTGCTGATAGCTGTCTCCAAACATGGACAGATTAAGAGAATCATAGCGCTGTTCGATAAATTCACGCGCAATCCGGTTACCTTCGGTTCCGGTCAATCTGCCTTCCAATTCATCTGATGACAAAAATTTCAAATCACTGATAAGCTGCTCTTCATCCACGCGCTCGGGTACGTCGATTGTTTGATCTGCATCCGGTGAACAAGCAGGTAAACCGATACTGATTGCGATGACGAACAGAAAAACCGTTAGGCGTGTCAACATTTTGCTTATTTTGAACATGGTTTGAAAATTGAATGAGATTTTCGGTCTTTGACAATATACGGAGGTCAAGATCGAATTCTAACCCCGATTCAAAGGCTTTGTAACCATGGTGGTGGTTTTCCGTAAAGCTATAAGCTGACCAATACATTTCATAGTGAACATGAGGATATTCAATTCCGATAAATGACATAAGCGGAGGTAAGAGATGAGTATAAAATACAGAGGGTCAGATTACGACTCATACGATTCACGGGATCCGCTGGATGACTACCTGGACAAAGCGGAGCGAAGGGCCATACGAAAAGAACACGAAGGAAGGCGTTCAGGGAACTCCAACCTTAGAAATTTTGCAGTTATTTTCATTATCGCCCTGGCAGGTGTATTCGTGATTCGCGGTGTACAAAATTTTTCTATCTCACCCATTCCCGATGTAATTGAGTCCATTACAAACCCACAGCCCAGTGAAGATCTTCTAAACAGAATGAATGCACTGATGATTGAAATGGGCTACACGGATCTCACCAACGAACAGCTCACCGAATTGCGGAGTCAGGGTGTAACAGCCACCTATATATCAAATATCCGGTCGTTGGGATATGAAGACCTGACACTTGAGGACGCGGTGCGGCTTTCACAGGCCGACGTATCATCCACGTTCACGGCTATGCTTCAGGAGCTGGGTTATGAACCCACGGTTGAAGATCTGATCAACCTGCGCCGGGCGGATGTTACGGCATTTTATACCAGTAATATCCATGATCTGGGCTATCGGGATGTAACCTTCGATCAGCTCATCCGCATGCAGAGGATTGGCGTTTCGCCCGAACTAATCAGCCAGCTTCAGGCAGAGCGCGGAGAAGATCTACCCCTAGAGGAGATCATTCGATACCGAATCAGTAACCAATAAAAAAGTTCCATCTCCCCTCCCATATGACGACTCACAGGGAGAAGAGAGGAACGTATTATGCTGAGGTTTGATTTGTTTATTTCAGCGTAGCCTGTGCTGCTGCAAGCCTGGCTACCGGAACCCTGAATGGTGAACAGGATACATAGTCCAGGCCGTGCTCGTAACAGAACGATACACTGGACGGCTCACCGCCATGCTCTCCGCAAATACCCACTTTAAGCTCTGGTTTGGTTTCACGTCCAAGCCTTGTACCCATCTCAATAAGCTGGCCGACACCTTCCGTATCCAGCACCTGAAATGGATCCTGCTGCAGAATCCCTTCCTTGATATACTCCCCAAGGAATTTGGCGGCGTCATCCCGGCTGTACCCGAACGTCATTTGCGTAAGGTCATTTGTTCCGAATGAGAAAAATTCAGCATCCCTGGCAATCTGATCGGCCACAAGAGCCGCACGCGGTATTTCAATCATGGTTCCTACCTTGTACTCTACAGACTCACCGGTCTCTTCAAACAGATCGGCGGCCGTATTGTTGATCACCAGCTTCTGGCTTCTGAACTCCTGAGGTGTTCCGATCAGCGGAACCATTATTTCCGGAATCACTTTGATTTTTTCCTTTTTCAGTTCAATTGCAGCGCCAAGAATGGCCCGGGTCTGCATCTCCGTAATTTCAGGATAACTGATTCCAAGCCTGCAGCCGCGATGACCCAGCATAGGATTAAACTCTCTGAGCAGACGAACTTTTTCTGCAAACTCCGAGTGTCTGATGCCCAACTCTCCAGCTACCTTTTTGATCTCCTCGGGCTCATCAGGCAGGAATTCATGAAGCGGCGGATCCAGCAACCTGATCGTGACCGGGAACCCCTTCATAACACGGAAAATCTCCGTGAAATCCTTTTTCTGATAAGGGAGCAGCTTTTCAAGAGCTTCTTTTCTCTCCTCCAGCGAATTGGAAACAATCATTTTACGGATCGCTTTGATTCGTTCTTCACCGAAAAACATATGCTCCGTTCTGCATAAGCCTATTCCCTCGGCACCGAATTCAAGCGCTCGTTTGGAATCTTCAGGTGTATCGGCGTTGGTTCGAACCCTCATTTTTCTGATCTCATCCACCCAGGTCATGAAGGTGTGATAGTCTTCGTCAAGCTCGGGCTTTACGACATCCTTTTTGCCCTGGTACACGGTTCCCCGGGCTCCATCGATGGAGATCCACTCACCCTCGTGTATGGTAATTTCACCATTGGTAAAGGTATTGTTCTCATAATTTATAATGATGTCACCACAGCCTGCAACACACGGCTTGCCCCAGCCCCGGGCCACAACAGCAGCGTGGCTGGTCATTCCTCCCCGCGAGGTTAGGATACCTTCGGCCGCCGACATCCCGCCCACATCTTCCGGGCTGGTTTCTATACGAACCAGAATTACAGGAGTACCGTCAATAACCGCCTGTTCGGCTTCTTCAGAAGTAAAAACCACCTTGCCTACAGCCGCTCCGGGAGAGGCGGGCAGGCCCTGACCGATCACGGCATTTCCATTACTGTTTTTCTGGTCGATCTGCGGGTGAAGCAACTGGTCAAGGTGACCGGGTTCAACCAGACTTTTGACTGCGTGACGTTTCTCGACCAGTCCCTCTGCAACCATGTCGGATGCTATACGAATAGCTGCATGCCCCGTACGCTTACCGTTTCTGGTTTGCAGTATATAGAGAGTGCCCTTCTGAATGGTGAATTCAATATCCTGCATATTGCCATAATGCTTCTCCAGTTTTTTTCCGATTCCAACCAGTTCCCTGTACGGGTCGGGCATAACATTCTGGAGCGCTTTGATATCCTGTGGAGTACGGATACCGGCAACCACATCTTCACCCTGTGCGTTAAGCAGAAACTCTCCGTAAAAGCGATTCTCACCTGTTGACGGGTTGCGTGTAAAACATACACCCGTGGCACAATCATCTCCCATATTTCCATATACCATGGCCTGCACATTAACCCCGGTACCCAGGAGGCCTGTAATGTGGTTAATTCGTCTGTACTTCACGGCCCTGTCACTGTCCCAGGATTCAAATACAGCATTAACTGCTTTTTCCAGCTGCTCGTACGGATCGTCGGGGAACATATACCCCGTAGCTTTGCGATAAACCGCCTTGTACCGGTCAACAAGCTCTTTCAGGCTTTCCGTATCCAGTTCCGTATCGTGCTCCACACCCTGGGTTTCCTTAAGATCTTCGAGGGCATGCTCAAACTTCTCATGTGAGATCCCCATAACAACACACCCAAACATATCAATGAACCGCCTGTAGCTGTCGTAGGCAAATCGCTCATTGTTGGTATGGCGCATCAGCGCTTCAACCGTATAGTCATTCAAACCAAGATTCAGCACTGTATCCATCATTCCCGGCATGGATACGGCAGCTCCCGAACGAACCGATATCAGCAGGGGATGTTCGGAATCTCCAAACCGGGTGCCCATTTTCTCTTCAATAAAGTGGATTCCATCCTTTACACTTTGTTTGAGGTTGCGCGGCCAGATGCCCCCATGGCTTGAATAGTAGTGACAGGCTTCCGTTGATATGGTGAAACCGGCGGGTACGGGCAAGCCAATCGATGACATCTCAGCCAGGTTCGCTCCCTTTCCTCCCAGTAATTGCTTCATGCTGCGATCGCCTTCAGCTCCGCCGCCACCAAATGTAAATACTACCTTCTCATCTTTCACAGTCTGCATAATATTTTCCTGTTAATTCAAAATCTTTACGTTAAAAAAGTTATCCGGAAGAACCGGTCACCCGACAGTATCCGTAAAATGCCCGGAACATTGTATAGGGTTATTCCCGATTGGGGCATCCTGTAATAGTCTTAGGGTACGAAGGGGCGGACAGGCCTTACTCCGGTGAGAAGCCATCTTTTTGAACTGCCGGCATCGGACCGGCAGACCATTTTAATTTCTCTCTGAGTGCAGAAAATGTAGCCGGTTTCCAGGTTCCCCTTATGGCTGGTGCAGAATAGAGAGGATCCCGGATAAAAGTTAGTGAATGTTGCCCATAAGCTTTCTTATCGGCTTACTGAACAGTAGTAAAATGATTCCACCCCCAACCGTTGTCATCACGATGATCCAGAACAGGTCGGGCAGCAGTGTGGGGTCGGCCTGAATTGCCTGGTCGTCAAACTGTCCCGCAATTCGCCCTGCAATCAGATTTCCGAAAGCAATAGACATAAACCAAATTCCCATCATCTGTCCAACCAGCTTTTTGGGAGCAAGTTTTGTAACGGCGCTCAGTCCCACAGGGCTCAGGCAAAGTTCGCCTGTAGTGTGAAGCAGGTAGGTCATGATCAGCCATGTGGGAAGCACCTGGTTTCCGCCAACTACGTAGTATGATGCAAACATCATAACCAAAAAACCAAAGCCAAGAAATATCAGTCCGAGTGCAAATTTTGCCGGCGTGGAGGGTTCCAGGTTCTTTTTGGCCAACCAGACCCAGAGCCATCCAAAAACAGGCGCAAGCGTTATGATAAAAATGGGATTCACGGATTGCAGCCAGCTGGCCGGCATCAGCCAGCCAAAAATTTCACGATCTGTATAGCGCTCCGCAAAAAGATTCAGAGATGATCCGGCCTGTTCAAACCCTGACCAAAAAATTGCTGAAAAAACAAACAGCGCGGCAATCACACCGATTTTCTTCTTTTCATCACCTGTCAGCTCTTCTGCGATATAGATATAGGCAAAATAGGCAAGCACCAAAATAAAGATAACCAGTCCGGACGCATCTGCGATGGCAACCGGGTTGATGGTAATATATCCGCCGCTAACGGCTGCAAACAACATCACAAACAGTACGCCGGTTGCCCAGAGACCAATTTTAATCTTTCGGAACAGTTTATCACGATTCTCAGGAGAGTCTGTCACTTCGGGAGCGGCTCCCACATCGCCCAGATATTTTTCAGTGGCTTTGTACTGAATAAGGCCCAGCAGCATACCCACACCAGCTGCACCGAATCCGTAGTGCCAGTTAATTCCTTCTCCCAGATAGCCTGTAACCAGAGGCGCTATAAACGCGCCAATATTGATGCCCATATAGAAGATGGAAAACCCTGCATCCCTTCTGGCTTGTTCGTCATCAGCATACAGGCCGCCTACAATACTGCTGATGTTAGGTTTCAGCAGCCCCGTGCCGATTACAATGAGAATCAGGCCCAGATAAAATGTGGTATTGCCGGGTATGGCCATACTGAAGTGGCCCAGCGTAATGATGATACCGCCGTACCATATAGCGTTCCTCAACCCGAAAAATTTATCTGCAAGCCATCCTCCGGGAAGTGCCAGCAGATATACAAACATCGTATAGAGGCCGTAGATTGCTGTTGCAGTACGATCATCAAGACCGAGACCGCCACGATTGATTGCATCAACCATAAACAGTACCAGTATAGCCCGCATACCGTAGTAGCTGAATCTTTCCCACATTTCCGTAAAAAAGAGCGTAGCCAGCCCCCGGGGATGGCCAAAAAAGGAGTGGCTGTATTGACTAGTCCCGTCGGAATTTCCAGAATCTTTCATTATCTATATAAAAGGTTAACTGTTCATGACGTCCGCCATGATACTTAATGACGGCAATGTACGCAAGCTGCAGTGTTGTTTGGTATAATCTGCGTCTTCAGGCTGGCAGCCGATGCACTGCACAGCACCGGTCTAATGCAGGTAATTCGGCCGTGATTGGTTCTTTAACTCATTGGAGTGTTTTGGTTTTGCACAATACTGCTTTTGCAGCAATTTCACGATAATCCTAACCAACATATTTGCAAAATGATGAGAAGCATAACTCTTTCCATTTTCTTTCTGGCCTTCCTTCTTCAAACAGCTGCCCTGCCGGTAATTTCTTCTGCCCAAAGCCTCACTCCAGAAGACATCGTCAAACTCGAAACGGTTTCTTCTGCCGAAATGAGCCGCGACGGCAGCCGTATCGCTTTTACGCTAAGCGTTCCGCGAACCGATGAGGATGCCATCGGCCGCAACTATTCAGAGCTCTATCTTATACCGGCATCCGGCGGCGACCCAATTCCCGTCATTGAAAAACCGAACAGCGCCGGCTCACCCGAATGGGGTGCGGACGGACGCCTCTACTTCACTACACGGCTGACAGAGCACCATGCCTCAACCCAGGTTTATTCGGTAAACCGGGCAGGTGATGATCTGCAGCGTCATACGGATTCAGAATATGGGGTGGGTGCATTCCAGTGGAGTGACGATGGAAGCCGACTGGCTTTCACGGTAACGGACCCTGTGTCTCAGGAGAGACAGGACGCCGTATCACGAGGGTTTGACATGATCGTAGCCGGAGAAAATCTGCGCTATACCCGTCTCTATGTTCAATCGGCGGACGGGTCTGCCCGTTCTGTATCACCCGGTGACCTTCATGTGGTCGGTTTCAGCTGGACGCCCGACGGATCCAGGATTGCACTTCGTGTGACCGACGAACCCGGTGCTGACAATGACCAGATGTATTCCAGCATTATTGAAATCAATCATGACGGCACCGGCATGCGAACACTCCTCGATGAGCCAAAGAAAAAGGCCGGCATGAGCTGGTCGCCCGACGGATCCAGGCTGGCGCTGCTTGCAGGACGATCCTACAGCGATCCGCTGCCGCAGCGGATCTGGGTAATCGACCGCGAAAGCGGTGCATCCAGGGATATCACACCGCCGAACTGGGAAGGCACCCCCGAATGGGTAGGGTGGATGGACAATTCAACCGTGATGTTCAGCGCAGTGGAGCGATCCTCTACCGTACTCTATACGCTTCGTACCGACCGTGAAACACCAACGCGAATATCGGGCGGCGGGGCAGAGATTTTCAGGAGTGTAAGCCCGGACCTGCGGAACCGCTCATTTGCGGCTTCAGTGAATACCGCAGAACACCCCGGTGAGGTGTACGTTGGAGACGTAAGAAGGGGAGAACTCCGGCGGCTGACCAACCATAACGAGTGGCTTTCGGATCGATCGATGGGAGAGCAGCAATCCATTACCTGGCCGGGTGCAGACGGGCTTGAAATCGAAGGTGTTCTTACCAAACCGACCGGGTACGAGGAAGGGGTGAGGTATCCGCTTCTCATTCTTCCACACGGCGGGCCGGAAGGCATCAGCCTGAACGGATGGACTACGCGTGCGCTCTACCCGGTTCAGCTACTTGCCGGCCGGGGCTACATGGTACTGGAACCAAACTATCGGGGCAGCGGCGGGCGCGGAACCGATTTTGCTTCTGCCAACCACCGCGATCTGGGCGGCAAGGAATTTGATGACGTTCTGCTCGGCATTGATCATCTTGGCGCCATGGGCATGATCGATCCGGATCGCGTGGGTATTTCAGGCACATCCTATGGAGGCTATTTTTCAGCCTGGGCAGCCACACGCTACAGCGACCGCTTTGCGGCGGGTATCACCTTTGCGGGCCTCTCCAACTGGATCTCTTTTACGGGAACCACCGATATTCCGCATGAAATGAGCGTGGTTCACTGGGATCTCTACTGGTTCGACAATCCGGGGCAGAACTGGGAACGCTCACCGGTAGCCTGGTTATTGCAATCCGATACGCCCATGCTGGTAGCTCACGGCCTGGCAGACGACCGCGTACATCCCGAGCAGTCAATTCAGCTGCATCAGTTTCTGAAAATGAGGGATATTCCGACCGGCCTGGTACTCTATCCGAGAGAACCGCACGGACTCACCGAACGTGCGCACCAGCTCGATTTTATGAACAGGGTGATTGACTGGTTTGATGGGTATGTGAAAACCCCGTGAGAATTTATCACCAGAAAGTGCTATTTGGAGGTTGCAATCACTATTTACGTTTATCCCGGACGTAAATGGCTTTCGACTGTCCGTCTCCGATTTTTCGCTCCTCCATATCAAACAGCTTGGTAGCTGAGATCAGCTCGCCCAGTTTGTTGTACCCGTAGTTCCTGGGATCAAATTCGGCGGAAGCTTTCGACATATAGCTTCCAACCGGGGCCAAGTGGGCCCACCCGCTCTCATCCGACGCAGCATCCACAGCATTGCGGATCAGGTTGATCAGCTTGGTATCCTGCTTCAGCTGATTTGTGGATTTCTTGCGTCTGGCAGTTGTTTTCTCATCCTTTTCATCCTCTACCTGCAGAACCTCCGTAAAGATGAACTTGTCGCAGGCGGCCACGAAAGGTTCAGGAGTCTTTTTCTCACCGAAACCATACACCACGAGCCCCGCTTCACGAATCCTGGCGGCCAGCTTGGTAAAGTCGCTGTCGCTTGATACCAGGCAAAAGCCATCGAACTTTCCGGTGTAGAGAAGATCCATGGCGTCAATAATCAGGGCGCTGTCGGTCGAATTCTTTCCGCGGGTATAGCCGAACTGCTGAATGGGCTGAATGGAGTGCTGAAGAAGGATCTCCTTCCAGCTTCGCAGCTGCGGCTGTGTCCAGTCGCCGTAGATACGTTTTGCATTTGCGGTTCCATATTTTGCGATTTCGGCCAGCAGTCCGTCAATAATGGCGGCCTGTGCATTATCAGCGTCTATTAATACCGCCAGTTTAGGAGTATTCTCCATGTTCGTCTTTAACATTCTTTTTTAGTTCGATTTGGCTCAATATACCATTGATCCTGCTTAATTCTGTAATTTGAGTCAAAGAAGTCTTTGTAGCCTGCTATGATACTTTCCAAAAAAAGAGTACATGAAAAGAACGGCTGAAGAGCTTGTTCCAAACCCGGACAGCAAGCCAGATTGAGTCCTGCAAAATGGCAGCCTCACCGCTTTTTTTAACGATGCCGGTTTTAAATATCAATCAAGTTGTGTAATATTTTTGGATTGTTGCATAAAGCAACTCAAATCATGTATTCTTACGCTGTGAAAATTTTTGGTGTAACATATCGATCGGTTTCAAAGCCGGCTGCATTCCTTCTTTTAGCGGCTCTGCTGATGCCCACATGTCTGCATGCTCATGAGCTTGCAGAATTCTGCTCTACCGACATGGCAGCACATCATTCAATGAATGATTCTGCTCAGGACAGCAGTCATAAAGGATCCGATAACAACCACCATGCACCCGCTCCGGATGAAGAACAGCACTGCGGTTCGCTCGCTTTTTGTGCTTGCTCCTCAGACGAAGCTCCGCGCATTGATGAAAACCTGCTGATCCCCTCAACTGTTTCTGCGGCCATGCTCCCGGCTGATCCGGATTTCCGGCTGCAACCTGTTACTCTTTCCAAAAACATTTCTCCGGCTCTAAGCGGCCCCATTAACGGGCATGCTCCGCCTCTCTGGCTTCTTTACGACACCTATTTGCTGTAGCTCATTCTGCATATTGGAAGGAGAATCCCGCTTAATGGCGAGGACAGACAGAGGAGTGAACTGCGAATCTGTATAGGTGTGTGTGATGATGGAGCGTTGATTCAGCGAGAAGCCTTTTTAAGGTGTTGAATCCCCGCGAACACACCCCTCGCTTATGAAAATCAGCTTCGCTTTTTTCAATTCGCTTTCCCCTCTCCAGAGGGGATATTAAAGCTCCTTTCCCAACCTGAAACACCCACTCAATACAAAACTTTTAAACTCTTTAAAGAGTCCTCCCCCTTTGCGCGCAGAGAGGGAGACAGCCCCATAGGGAACCCTATGGGAAGAGTGAGTCCCGAAATGACGAATAAACTTATACGCTTTTTTCTCGAGAACAAACTGATCGCCGTGCTGTTATTTCTGACGCTGGCAGGGTGGGGACTATCCACGGCTCCGTTCGACTGGGATATCGGATTCCTTCCCCGTAATCCGGTGCCGGTCGATGCCATACCCGATATTGGAGATAATCAGCAAATTGTATTCACGGAGTGGCCCGGACGTTCCCCGCAGGATATTGAGGATCAGATTACCTACCCGCTTACCACACAGCTATTGGGACTACCCGGCGTTAAAACCGTTCGGAGTAATTCCATGTTCGGCTTTTCATCCATCAATGTCATATTTGAAGATGATGCAGAGTTTTACTGGAGCAGAACCCGCATACTTGAGAAACTGAACTCCCTCCCCGGCGGCACATTGCCAGAGGGTGTACAGCCCACACTGGGGCCGGATGCAACCGCACTGGGGCAAATCTTCTGGTATACCCTTGAGGGGTACGATTCTGAAGGGAATCCCGCCGGGGGCTGGGACCCTCAGGAACTTCGGTCTGTGCAGGATTTTCAGGTAAAATATGCCCTTTCATCGGTTGAAGGTGTGGCTGAAGTGGCCAGCATCGGAGGGTATGTAAAGGAGTATCAGGTAGAGATCGACCCGGCTGCAATGCGTGAAGCGGACGTCACGGTGCTTCAAATTGCAGAGGCCGTACGAAAGAGCAATCTGGATGTGGGAGCCCGAACCATTGAGATGAACCGCGCAGAGTACCTCGTTCGGGGGCTCGGTTACATCGAGTCTCTGGAAGACCTGGAGGGGAGCGTTGTAGCCGTTAACGGCAACACTCCTATAAAGATCAGCGATGTAGCCCGCGTACAAATGGGTCCTGCACAACGCAGGGGTGCGCTCGACAAAGCCGGTGCTGAAGCTGTGGGCGGCGTTATCGTAGCGCGATATGGTGAGAACCCGCTTGAGGTGATCAATAATGTAAAAGCCGAAATCGAGAGGATTAAATCCGGACTCCCATCCAAAGAGTTGTCAGACGGGACAGTCTCACAAGTAACCATAGTACCGTTTTACGACCGTACAGGACTCATTTACGAAACTCTTGGCACCCTGGAGGAAGCCCTTACCCTGCAGATTCTGATCACCATCATCGTGATCATCGTCATGGTGATGCATCTTAGAACATCTATCGTGATCTCTGCACTGCTGCCTCTTGCCGTTCTGATGAGTTTTATCATGATGAAGTATTTCGGTGTGGATGCCAATGTGGTGGCTTTGGCCGGTATTGCAATATCCATCGGTACCGTTGTGGATATGGGCATTATACTCACTGAAAACATGCTCCGCCACATGGAGGAAAAAGACCGGGAAGAACCGCTTCTTGAGACCATCTATCGTGCAACAACAGAAGTAAGTCCCGCTGTGATCACAGCGCTGTTAACCACTATTGTCAGTTTCCTGCCCGTATTTATGCTGGAAGCGCAGGAAGGGCGACTATTCGGACCATTGGCCTGGACCAAAACATTTATCCTAATTGCTGCACTGGTGATCGTTATCACCCTGATCCCCGCATTCTCTCACCGGCTTTTTTCACTAACGATTGATAAAAGGCGCTGGAAGATCTTCTGGAACGGTGTGATGATTACCGGCGGATTGATAGTTGCACTCACCGTTTACGGCTGGGGCGGACTGATACTGATCGCACTTGGCACCAATAATCTTATCGGGATTTATCGTGAAGAGTACAGGCCGCTGTCACCGCGGGTCAATACCGGCATTATCCTTCTGGGGGTCGTCTGGCTTCTTGCCGGTCAGTGGCTGCCGCTCGGTCCTGAAAACCCGATCTCCCTCAGTATGATATTTATCATCTTGATAATCGGTGTGATTTTCGGCCTCCTGTGGCTCTTCATGAAATATTACGAGCAGATTCTTACCCGTGCCCTAAGGAAAAAAAGGGTGTTTTTGTTGCTTCCTGTTCTCATTCTGATCGTTGGCCTCATGGGATGGAGGGGGTTTGACACCACTTTTCGCTATGTGGCCGAAGGATTCGATACAATTGGGATCGAAATTGATGATACCTCAGCATGGACCGCATTGGAGCAACGTTTTCCCGGACTGGGTCAGGAGTTCATGCCCACACTGGATGAGGGTTCTTTCCTGCTGATGCCCACCACCATGCCTCATGCAGGGTTGGAGGAGTCACTGCAGATGATGCAGGAAATGGATATGCGAATCGCGTCTATTCCGGAAGTGGAAACCGTGACAGGAAAAGTCGGGCGGGTGGAATCGGCCCTCGACCCAGCGCCAATTTCCATGTTCGAAAATATTATCCAGTACAAAAGTGAGTACAAGACGGATGATCGTGGACGCCGGATTCGGTTTAAAACTGAAAACGGTGACTTTGTCCGGGATGAATGCGGTAACCTGATACCGGACCGTAACGGGCGATACTACCGCCAATGGCGCGATCAAATCAAATCGCCGGATGATATCTGGGCGGAAATTGTGACAGCTTCCGACATACCGGGAGTCACCTCTGCACCACAGCTTCAGCCGATTGAAACGCGCCTGATCATGCTGCAAACCGGTATGCGGGCCAATATGGGAATACGAATAAGCGGGCCAGGCCTTGATGTTATTGACGGGTTTGCCACAGACCTGGAACGCATCGTCAGGGAGGTGGATGGAGTCCGCCCTGCATCAGTCTTCGCAGAACGCATCGCAGGAAAACCCTATTTAGAGATTGACATCAACCGCGATGATATTGCGCGATATGGAATGACCATTGCCGACGTCCAGCAGGTCATCACTACAGCCATTGGAGGGCAGGCGCTTGGAATGACTGTCGAAGGGCGGGAACGTTATCCGATACGTGTCAGGTATGCACGGGAGTACCGCAATACACCGGAAATGATGAATCGGATACTTGTGCCCTCACCAAACGGCAGCCAGATTCCGCTGGGGCAGCTTGCCGATATACGGTTCGAAACCGGTCCGGTGACTATTCGGAGTGAAAACACATTTTTAAGCGCCTACGTCACGTTCGACAGCCAGACAGGATTATCATCTGTGGATGTTGTAAATCGAGTTCGCAGAGATCTGGATGAGCGAATCAGTGAGGGGTCCTTAGCCATTCCCGATGGAATCAGCTACACGTTCGAAGGTGAATTCAAAAATCAACAGAGAGCGGCCGACCGTTTATCCGTTGTCCTTCCGATTACGCTGATGATCATATTTTTGATCATCTGGTTCCAGTTCAGGTCAACTCCGGTTACACTCATTGTCTTTTCAGGAATAGTACTTGTGTGGGCCGGCGGATTTATACTGCTTTGGCTTTACGGGCAGGACTGGTTTTTCAATTTTTCGCTATTTGGAACTGAGCTGCGCGAATTTTTCCACATGGGCACCATCAACATGAGCGTAGCGGTATGGGTCGGTTTTTTGGCTCTTTTCGGTATCGCCGTGGATAACGGAGTGGTGATGGCAACCTATCTCAATCAGTTATTTGAGCGAAAAAACCCACAAAATCGCGAAAACATCTATGCCACAGCTGTAGAAGCGGGCATGCGCAGGGTTCGTCCCTGCCTCATGACTACGGGCACCACACTTCTGGCACTGCTACCCATACTTACATCTGCCGGAAAAGGATCTGAAATCATGATTCCCATGGCGATCCCCATTTTTGGAGGAATGCTGGTCCAGGTATTAAGCCTGCTGCTGGTTCCGCTGCTGTATGCGATGTGGAAGGAGTCTGGTTTACAAACTGTGAATAAATTGGAGGATGAGGTATGAATAGTGAAAAGGCAAAAGGCAAAAGGCAGAAGACCCCCTCTTCCGTAGGGATCCCTATTGAAAAAGGGGGGGAGAGTCCGGGTCTCCTCCTCAGAGTCAACAGCTTGCTGAGTGTTCAGCGCAGCAATCAGGGGTGTGTTGGCGGGATGATGTTTAACGATTCAATTTGTTCACAACACAAAACCCCGGCAATACATACCCCAATATCCCCTCTGCCCGGTGGGTCGGGACGTGAACGCAAGAGGAGACTCCTGGCGCCCGTCCTGATTCTTGTAATTGGCATGATAACGACATTCACTCAAGCTGCTTCCGCTCAATTCCAGGAAACATATCCCCAGCTCGAAGAGTATCTCCGGATTGCGGTTGACCAGAACCCGGAGCTGCGATCTCTTCGCTATCTCTATGAAGCCGAGAGAGAAAAAGCCCGGGAAACCGGTATTCTGCCCGATCCGGAGCTGAACATCCGGTACGATTTCAATCCGATGATGCCCGAATCTCAACTGGGCCGGTTTTCGCTGTCGGCAATGCAGATGTTTCCATGGATCGGGACGCTTGATGCCCGTAAGCAGGCTCAGATTCATACAGCGGAAGTACAGCGATCATTGATTGATAGCAGACAGCTGGAAATACTTCGGGATATTCGGATCACCTGGCTCGATATCGCGGAAGTGACACAGCACATGAGAATTGCAGATCAGACGCTTCAGCTTGTGGGAGACCTTGAGCAGCTGGTAGAGATCCGATACGAAACCGCCCGGACCAGCCAGGCTGATATTCTTCGTATTCAGATGGAGAAGCAGAGAATTCAAAACAGAATCAGGAACCTCGAAGACAGGCTTGCGCCCCTGTTGGCCTCATTTAATGAACTCCTGAACAGGGAGAGAGATGAAGAGGTGAATACGTCCGAACCGCAGCAGCTGCCAGGCCCTGCTTATCCGGCTGAAGAGATCGCGGGACTGGCAAGGGATCAAAATCCGGTTTTTGAAACGCTGCGCCTGCGTGAGTCTGCACTTGAACAACAGGAACGGGCCGCCGTGCTCAGCGGGCGGCCGTCCGTTGGGCTGGGTCTTGAGGTTATGGGTCGTGATTTTGGCCCGATGTCCATGAATCCAAACGCCACCGAGAGTTTTATCGGAATGGCTACAATCAGGCTGCCGATTTATCGCGCCAAAACAAGTTCACAGAAGCAGCAAATATCAAGCATGCTGCAATCCGTTGAGATGCAGCGACAGCAAACTGAAAACAGAATTTCGTCTGAACTGGAACAGGCCCTTGAAACTTTGCGGTCTTCGAACAGGTCCATTGAGCTTTTAAATGTAGAATTGATTCCGCGTGCACGTCAGGTGCTCGATATTCTCAGTGAAGAGTACACGGCCGGCAATACCGCTTTTGATGAACTGCTTCAAATTCAGCGCGAACTGCTCGACCTCGAATTTGAACGGGTTGAAGCGATTGTGAATCAGAATAAGGCCATGGCAAGAATAGAGCGATTGATTGGAGGGAGTTCCCTCTTGAGAGGGGACAGATGATGAAGAGTCCAGCAAAATCATCAGGGGTGTGTTTATGTCAGGAGACCGAATCCTGATTGCAGACACCTCCTATAACCAACCACCCCCAACCCCTCCTTGGAAAGGAGGGGAGAGCCGAAATGAAATTTAATAAACAAACCAATACCAGAATGAACATCACAAAAAGCCAATATCTCACATACGCATCTGTATTGATAGCGGGCGTCATCCTCGGCTGGCTCTTTTTTGGGGGGTCAGAAACCACTCAAAACGGACATGACGACCACAGCCACGAACAGGTTGTCAATGAATCGGGTGAACAGGTCTGGACCTGCTCCATGCATCCATCCGTTCGGGAGGATGGCCCAGGCTCCTGCCCGATATGCGGAATGGATCTGATTCCCGTCTCAACCGATGAACGTGTGGACGACTACAGCATGGTGATGACCGAAGCTTCCATCCAGCTGGCCAATATTCAGACAGCGCCCGCCGTGCGCAGACAACCGGTTCGCGAGATTTACCTGCCGGGCCGGGTTGAAGTTGATGAACGGCGTGTCAGTTACGTTACCGCTCACTTTGAAGGACGCATCCGTGATGTGAAAATTGACTTTACCGGGGCGCCCATTCGCAAAGGCGATGTAATGGCCACCATCTACTCACCGGAGCTTGTGAGTGCACAACGGGAGCTGCTGCAGGCTGTAGAAACCCGCGAGCGCAATCCTGAACTCTACAACGCTGCTGTACGGAAATTCAGCCTCTGGGAGTTTACCGATGAACAGATTCAGGCTATCATAGACCGCGGGACTGTCCAAACCTATATGGAAATCCTTTCGCCTGTTAACGGTTTTGTGATGAAACGCAACGTGGTGGATGAGCAGCACGTGATGGAAGGAACCGTTATCTATGAGGTAGCCAATCTGGATCAATTATGGGTTACCCTGGATGCCTATGAGCAGGACCTACCCTGGATTTCAGAGGGTGACGACGTGCTGTTTCAGACCCGCTCAAACCCGGATCAGAATTACAGTGCGTCGATTGATTTTATTGATCCGGCTTTTAATAATGAGAAACGCACCATTCGGCTGAGAGCCGACGTGGAAAACGGGAACCACTCTCTAAAACCGAATATGCTGGTGCACGGAACCGTTCACGCGAAAATGGATGGTGAAAAGATCCTTGTGCCCGCTTCCGCCGTGTTATGGACCGGGCCCAGATCAATTGTTTATGTAAAAGATGCATCCGCAGAAATTCCGCGGTTTGAAGCCCGTGAAGTGGACCTGGGCGTAAGGGCGGGAGATCACTATATCATCGAAAACGGAATTGATGAGGGTGAAGACGTAGTCTTCAACGGTACTTTCCGTATCGACAGTGAATTTCAGCTGGCCGACCGATTCAGCATGATGAACCGCACCCCGGGTTCGGGAGCCGCTCAGGCCGGGCATCAGCATGGCGGAATGGATATGGCACGAAACGGAATCGACGATGCAGATCAGATTAATTATCAGAATGAAGCAGCCTCCGTTCCCGCTGCCGAACAGTTCAACGATGTTCCCAACGACTTTCGTGAGCTATTTACCAAAGCTGTTTCGTATTACATTGAAGGAAAGGATGCGCTGTTGGAGTCCGACCTGAGCTCTGCTCAATCCGCTTACGAAAGCTTCATTTCCAGCCTGGAAGAAATTGGTGTTCATGGGCTTTCGGGCGACGGACATGTAGCCTGGATGGAGAGCTATGAGGCTCTGGTGACCCATGCCTCGGGCATGCTCTCGGCTGATGATCGGGAAGCCAGGGCAAACTCTTTCAGGAGTCTCTCAGAAGAGCTGATCCGCGCGGTGAAGATGTTTGGCATAGATGGAGTGGTGTATCATCAGTACTGTCCCATGGCTTTTGGCAATGAGGGCGCAAGCTGGCTAAGCAGCAATCAGCAGATTCAAAATCCATATTTCCCGGAGACCATGCCGCGATGCGGTGAGGTGATTGAGAGAATTGAATAAAAATCCCCTCTTCAATCTGCATGGCTGATACGGATTAAAAAGAAACTCTGATCCGAAGCATATTGTTAAACCTATAGGAGGCAATAATTTTTATAAAAATAAAGAAAGGTACACATTATGCCATTATTAGATAGAAGCGATTTAAAATACGATTACATATGGTCAACGGAACCGGCTAAAAAGCCGCGATCCAGTGCAACCACAGAAAATGTGTCCAGACCAGAGGTATTAAGATCTGATGAAGGAGATAAGGTGCTTACGTTTCTAAACGGGTATGCAGAAAGCCGCGATATTTCGGATAAAGAAGAAGCACGCAATCTGGAGCCTCTTCTTCAGGACAAGCTTAAAGAGGAGGGAGAAATGACTGAACCGGATGCGGAAAAGTGGTTGGATAAGCAGCGGGCACAGTAAGAGCCCCTTAAAAATCACTTTATTTGTCTTTTTTTCGAGTGCAGTGCGTAATGGCACGGGGTATATCTTATGACTTAAGGTCACCGGCAGAAATAAGCATCAGGGGATTTGTGTTAAACTATTTCTGATGTCATTGTGAATGATAAATAAAGCGTTGCGGCAGAAGGCAGCGCAAACCAAACTATTGAACTGTAAACACACCTGAATGAAAGACGATCCTGAAGAACACTCACACAGCCAAAATGATCATTCAGCTGAAGGTGATCATAACCACAACAGCGATCACGATCACAATGGCCACTCCCACCGCGAACACCACAAGCAGATGGTGCAGGATTTTAAATGGAGATTCTGGTGGGTGCTTGGCCTGACCCTTCCCATTTTGGCGCTCTCCCCGATGATTCAGCAGTTTATGGGTGTCGATTGGCGATTCACGGGTGATGAGTGGATTCTTGCGGGCCTTTCCACCATCGTTTTCTTCTTTGGCGGATGGCCGTTTCTCACCGGTCTGGTGGATGAACTGAGGGAGAAACAGCCCGGCATGATGACACTCATCGGACTCGCCATTTCAATCGCTTATTTTTACAGTACGGCCGTTGTGTTCGGATTTGAGGGCGACCTGCTCTATTGGGAGCTTTCCACGCTGGTTGCGATTATGCTGCTGGGCCATTGGGTAGAGATGCGATCTGTTCTGAGTGCCTCGGCTGCCCTGGAAGAACTTGCTGAACTTTTACCGGGCGAGGCTCATCGCGTAAAGGAGGACGGTTCAACCGAAGATATTCCGGTGGATGAACTCCATAAGAGCGATAAGGTGCTTATTAAACCGGGTGAGAAAATTCCCGCAGACGGAAAGGTGGTAAAAGGCGAGTCGAGCGTAAACGAAGCGATGCTCACCGGTGAATCCAAGCCTGTAAATAAAGCTGAGGGAGATGAGGTGATCGGCGGATCTGTAAATGAAAAAGGCTCGCTCACAATCGAAATCACCAAGACGGGTGATGATTCCTTTCTATCACAGGTCATGAATCTGGTGGAGGAAGCCCAGCAAAGCAAATCACGTACGCAGGATCTCGCCAACCGCGCAGCGTTCTGGCTCACAATTATCGCCATTACCGCCGGCCTGATCACGTTTTTTTCATGGATCTCTTTTACGGGACAAGAGTTCGGTTTTGCCATGAACAGGACCGTAGCCGTGATGGTGATCACCTGCCCGCACGCATTGGGCCTCGCGATACCGCTTGTTGTATCCATGTCAACCAGCATCGCTGCAACCAACGGGTTCCTGATCCGCGATCGCGCTGCATTTGAACAGGCACGAAACCTGGATGCCGTCATCTTCGATAAAACGGGTACTCTTACCCAAGGCACTTTCACGGTTACGGACATCATGAGTTTCGGGGATGAATTTTCGGAAGAAGAAATTCTGAAATATGCCGCATCCCTGGAGAAAAATTCAGAGCACCCTCTGGCAAGGGGGATCCTTGAAAAAGCCGATGAAACATTTGAAGTGGATGAGTTTGATTCCATCACCGGCAAAGGTATTCAGGGCAAAGTAAACGGGAAATCCGTGAAAGTGGTCAGCCCCGGGTACATCCGCGAGAATAACATGGAGTATCCGGAAGACGATGTGGACGAAATCTCATCCCAGGGTAAAACCGTTGTATTTGTGGTTGTTGAAAACAACCTTGCCGGAGCCATTGCACTGGGTGATGAGATCCGGGAGTCATCAAGGAATGCCATTAAAGCGCTGCATGAAATGGACATTGAGTGCATCATGCTAACGGGCGATAATCAACAAACAGCCGATTTTGTAGCCAGTGAACTGGGCATCGATCAGGTTTTTGCCGAAGTGCTGCCCGATGAAAAAGCAGACAAGGTGAAAGAGGTGCAGAACCAGGGGAAACTTGTCGCGATGACAGGTGATGGGGTGAATGACGCCCCGGCGCTGGCCCAGTCCGATGTGGGAATCGCTATCGGTGCCGGTTCGGATGTAGCCGTGGAGACGGGAGATATTGTGCTGGTCAGAGACAACCCCGAAGATGTTACTGCATTGGTTAAACTTTCCAAATCCACCTACAGCAAAATGGTGCAGAACCTGTTCTGGGCTACCGGTTACAACGTGGTGGCCATCCCGCTGGCCGCAGGAGCCCTCTTCGCGTGGGGAATTGTGTTAAGCCCTGCCGTGGGTGCCATCCTGATGTCGCTGAGTACGGTGATCGTGGCGGTGAATGCGCGGTTTTTGAAGATGGATGCCTGATTACTGCACGCATGGGTCCGGACCGTGGACCGTGGACCGTGGACCGTGGACCGTGGACCGTGGACCGTGGACCGTGGACCGTGGACCGTTAAAAAATGAACTAATTTTTCTCACGCACCAAAGTGTCCTATTCCATTTCACCGGTATACACCACCCGCCAGATGCGTCCTTTTGTGGAGTCAGAGATATAGAGAGCTCCGTCGGGCGCTACCGCCAGGCCCATGGGACGGAATTCGGCGTTTCCGGGATTGATGATCTCTTCGGCACCTACAAAACCGTCCGCGAATATTTCATAATCAGCGGTTAAATCACCGTTCTGAAAAGGAATAAATGCAACGTTGTATCCTCCCTGTGGCAGGGGCGCACGGTTCCAGGATCCGTGAAAGGCGACAAAAGCGCCTCCCCGGTACCGTTCTGGAAAATGTGTTCCGGTATAGAAGCGCAGGTCGTTGGGTGCCCAGTGACCCGGAAAAGCCGTTACAGGATCCAGGTACTCAGAACAGCGTCCCACCTCCTCACCATCGCCGCCATATTCAGGAGCGAGCACTTTTCTTTGCTGCCGGCCGTCGTAATAGCAGTATGGCCAGCCCGCGTTCGCGCCCTCATTCAGGCGTAAGATCTCTTCAGCGGGCAATTCGGCATTATCTTCGGTCGTGAAAAGTTCCGGCCAGAGTGTATTGAGCTGATCCCGGCCGTGTTGTGCAACATAAAGTGAGCCGTTTTCGGAATTCCAGTCCAGACCCACGACATTCCGGATTCCCATGGCATATCGTAACCCATCCTGCTGCTGGGTCTGGTTAAGTGAATCAGCATGGAATCGCCAGATTCCAGCCTGACGCTCCAGCTGGGGGCACGGGTCAAGCCCCGGCGAGCCGGGTGTGCGCGAACTTTCCTGGCAGGCATTCGAGGGGGCTCCAACATTCACATAAAGATAACCGCTGTCATCGAATGTAAAGGATTTGGAGTCGTGCGACTCCTGTTCCGGAAATCCGGTGGCAACAATCTCAGGATTTCCTCCCGGAACAAGTGCACCGTTTTCAGGCATCGGCCAGCGATAGACGGCCTCTGTGTTTGATGCCCATATGTATCCATTGTGTACGGCCATGCCCGTCTCCCAGAGTATTCCGCTGCCCATCGGGGTCATATCACTGAATAACTCGATGACATCGGCTTTGAAATCGCCCGTGGTATCACGCAAAGCGGCAATACCTCCCTCTTCGCTTCGTGTTTTCACGTAGATATCACCATTGGGTGCGACGGCAATGTGACGTGCGGGTCCAAGACTGTCAATCACTACGCTTGCACAAAATCCGTCCGGCAGCGTGATGCCGCCATTATCTTCATCACAAACAATTTCCGCAGCTGTTTGCATCTGGCTCTCATCGCCAGCAGGTGCACCGCAGCCCGTTATCAGCAGCGATACAAAAAAAGCCAGGAGGGGAAGCTTCAGGTAATACCTGTCGGATAGTGAGGAATGGCTGTTACCCGGATGCGGATGGTTTTTGAAGTCGGACATTCTATCTGTGATTTGGTTGTCGGAATCGATTGATAAGGCTTGCTCTGTTTTCTCCGAAGGCTTTACTGCACAACGGAATGGTTTTCTGTTACACTAAAAAACCAAAAAAGAAGGCCCGATCAAAGTATGGAAGTTATCATCTTTCTGATGATCACCATCCCGGAGAGATATGAAAGCCGACATATCCCCCTTTTTCGGGCCGCTGAAACGGTACGGCATAATAAAGTTCTGTAATGAGGTAACCCAGTATATTGACGCGTACACTTACACCGGCACTGAATACCGGAATACGCTCCGTTGAACGTGTTTCCCATTTCAATTCAGGCAGATCATTCGGGGTCCAGCTCACGCCACCGTCAAAGAATGTGGTAAGTGTGGTAGGAATGGTCCGGGTGCTGAACAGTGCAAACTCATCCGGCCCAAGCAGGGGGTACCTTAATTCCAGATTTGCCACAGCCATACTGCTTCCAAGCAGCCTGTTAAACTCAGCACAGCCATTATTCCCGTCAGGAAGCCGGGTACACTCGCCCGGTTCAAACGAAGCGAAATTATATCCGCGCATGATGCTTTCAAATCCGAGAAAATTAGGGCTTAACCTGTCATCATTGGCATCTTCTCCGTAACGCCCGATGTGAAGCCCCCTGAATGCGAGCGTAAGAGGGTTAAAAAAGACGTATCGCCTGTAATCTGTTATTGTACTGACGTAATTCAATGTTCCGCGGGTGGGAGTCACCTCCAGACGAAACCGCTGACCAGCAACCGGTCCCGTAAGGGCCGGCACGGAGCTATCCTGAACGTACGCCAATGATACATTGAATAAGTTGAGCGGTGAGGGTGTTTCCAACTCTTCTACATCACGATCGAAAGCATTTCCAACCCGGTCGAATAGTGTGGTTACCACTTCTATATCTGACCATATATGTGTAAAACCTATACTGCTTTCAAGTCGCTGCGTGGTGGAAAAGGGATAAAAGCCCAACAGTGAAATACGGTCGTTGTATATTCGCCTGTTCACCTGATTCAGTGCATTTGCAACCACCTCTGTACCATCTATGGTGGTTGTATCCTGCGTAAAAAAAGCACGGCTTGTACGGAAGGGTATATGCGACACAGATGCGCCCCATATAAACCGGTTATCCTGGTTAAGATACGCTACCTGACCGCCTATATCTTTATAGGATCCCTGCAGTCGCAATGATGTCATCAACTGATGCTGGTTCAACATGTCGCTGAATTGCATAAATAATCCGCCTGCAGCTGCCACGCCAAGCTGATTTGATACTCCGACACCCCCTCCTCCCGTGATAAACTCCAATCCCAGTTTGGGGCGGTAGTCCGTTCTTGTAATGGCAGTGTCGGGAAGCACCTCCTGCCTTCCTTCAGCCAGTAATTCTGAAACTGCCTGCTGGCCCCTGCGATTCGCAGGTGGTAATTTTCCTGCTTCAGCCACGGGTCCGGCACGGTCCACAGGCACTCCGTCTGCATCATCAACCTGAAGTGTTCGAAACAGATAGCTGGATTGGCTGAATGTGGTAAATATCATCCTTCCCGAATCACGCCCCATTGTTAATGCAGGAGAATAACTGCTGATACCGCTTACCCCGGTACTGACGTCCGTAACCTGATAATAATCTTCGTCCTGGAAATCATAACGAAAGATATTGTTGACACCCCCGCGGTCTGAAATGAAATAGAGTGAATTACCATCAGGACTGAAAATCGGATTGATATGCTTTGCACCTTGAAATGGCGGTAAAACGGTTATTTCACGTGATTCAACGTCCATGAGCGTTATGACCATCTCGCCAAAATCCAGATTTTCCAGATCCGTATCCGGTCCGCGTTCCGAAATAAAGGCAATCGTCCCGCCATCAGGCGACCATGCCGGGTGCAGGTCTGAATAGGCGTCTTCTGTTAATTGCTGAAGAGAATCCTGTTTCAGATCGTACATCCAGAGATCGCTGAACCCATCCCTGGAGCCGGAAAAAACGATTCGGTTGCCATCGGGCGACCATGCCGGGTTGGTCATTGCTTCAGCTTCATCAAAACGGAATTCCTGTGTAATATTTCCATTATCCGGGTCAATGATGATCAGTTGATTATCGCCTTTCTTAAATACGACGGTGGCAAACCGTTCCCCCTCGGGCGACCAGCTGCCGGACGACTCAATAAAGCGCAGAGCATTCAGGTGCGGGTCGGTAAGGGTATTGGTCAAACTTCGGATCACTTCCCCGGTTTCAACATCGGCCAGGTACCACTCCAGTGAAAAAAGCTTTTCATTCGAAACATATACAACATACTCTCCGTCCGGACTGATGGATGGGGCTGTTCTGAGGATGTCGTCATCATCATCGAACACCGGCTCCCCGATCTCGTCGGGCGGTGTAGCCTGCTCGACCTCTTCACCATAGGTTGAAACAAGTGCATCATGCCAGAGTCCTGACAATGAATCGGCTGAAATATTCAGTGTATCCTGCAGCGCGTTATTAACGCCTTTCTGTGCAACTGCGCTGTAGAGCGGAAAAACAATTTGATCACCCCATGTTCCGGTCATGAACGTCCATAATGCATGACCATAACGATAGGGAAAATACTCCCTGCTGTTTCTGAGGTCATTAACGCTCGGAAGGTTATCATACAGTACAGCATCTCGCATCCACATCTCTGTCTGGGTGTCTTCAGTGCCAATTGATAGATATTCTGCCATGCCTTCGATAAACCATAGCGGAATATTCGCAGTAGCTCTGATACCGCCCAGATTGCTTGCCAACCTGTATTGAAATACATGAACGAGCTCATGGCCAAGTACATGATTGGTACTGCTGTTAGATTCAGCAAGGGGCATAATCACCCTCTTTCTAAGGCCTTCAGTAACACCGCCGGTTCCAACACCTACATTGGGTACGATATCGTTCTGCTGAAAATCAGCATGATTTGCATACAGAACCAGAGGGTTATCGTCGGCAAATGTATAACCGAACACCTGTGCATGCCGACCATACCAGCGTTCGGAAAGAGTGGCAAGCTGAGTTACCGCTTTCTCACTGCGGGGATAGTAGTATATATTGAAATTAGGAGAGTGCAGTACTTCAAAGTCAAAATCTTCATATTGAACCTTGTTCCTGCCAAAATACTGAGCATTCACCAGCTCGGGTAGCAACATCAGAACAACACAAAACAAAGTTAAAAAGTTAAACTTGTTTAAAATGTTCATAGAGCACGGATTCATTAAAATTAATAATCGCAACAACTGCCCCTATTAAATAAATGGGAGACAATGACCTAACGTTCCAAATATTTGTAGATCCTGATCTTTTATTGCAGATTATTCGGGGGCTGCCAAAAGAGTGCAAACCAAAAAGAACCCCTCTCATCCTTCAGGATTTGCCTTCATGCCTGAATCATGCCGATTCAAAGAAGTGATATGAACGGTCATTGAAGATGTGGTATCTTCAGGTATGGGGGAACAGAATCAAAATAATACCGGTCACCGTACAAAGAAGAACCTTATCTATGACAGCATAACTGCATTTTTGCTGTTCATTGCCGTTATCGGGATTGCCTTTTGGGTTGTAAGGGATATGGCCGGCGGCAGCGTTACCCTGTTTCATGTATTTGTTGCCGCATCCATCACAGCTGTTGCTACAGGCTTCGGAGCACTGCCCTTTCTGTTTGTGGAATCGTTTGAGGACAAATGGCTGGGTGTTGGCAATGCCATTGCTGCAGGGCTTATGCTGGGTGCCAGTATCGGACTTGTTTTTGAGGGTTACACCCTGGAGGGGGTCAGTTATCCCATCTTAAAAATGATTTCCGGCATTGTTGCTGGAGGAGTTCTGGTCTTTTTTTCACATCGTTTTTTAAATAACCGGGATGAGGACTATTCCATTGGCAACATCCGGGGGGCTAACGCCATTAAAATGCTGATGATCGTGGGAATTATGACCGTACACTCATTTGCGGAGGGAATCGGTGTGGGTGTCTCTTTTGGGGACAGCCCTACATTCGGGGCTTTTATCTCCATCGCAATCGCCGTTCACAATATTCCGGAAGGCCTGGCAATTAGCCTAATCCTCATTCCAAGAGGTACCAGTGTCCGCAAAGCCGCCTGGTGGAGTATTTTCAGCAGTCTTCCGCAGCCTTTAATGGCTGTTCCGGCTTTTCTCTTTGTACTTACGTTTAAGGAATTTCTGCCCGTTGGCCTCGGTATCGCCGCCGGCGCAATGTTCTGGATGGTGTTTAAAGAGCTGATTCCGGAAGCCAGGGAGGAGATCAGCAACCGGTCGGTTTACCTTATTACCGTAATAACGGCGATTGCCATGATGATTTTCCAGTTTCTCATTGAATAATCAGATAATCGGAAAGAATCCGAAACCGCATTAAACCAGAGATAAAATGTCAGCCGTAAACGTCACAAAATATTCAGGCGATGTCGAAACGTATGATGAATCGAAACTAAGAAAATCCCTAAGGAGCGCCGGTGCAGCCGAAGCGGTAATTGATGAAATTGCGGCGCATATCAGAAAGATGCTCTATGAAGGCATCTCCACACAAAAAATTTATAATGAAGCCTTCAAAAAACTGCGTGATGTTTCAGCACGGTCGGCCGGCAGATATAAACTGAAGGAAGCCCTTTTCGAACTGGGACCTTCCGGCTATCCGTTCGAAAAGTTTATCGGTGAACTTCTTACTCGTCTCGGCTATGAAACGAAGGTAGGCGTGGTTGTGGAAGGGGATTGCGTTAGCCATGAAATTGATGTGATTGCAAACAAGGAAAATGATTATGTACTGGTTGAATGCAAATTTCATAACAGAAATCAAAAGTACTGCAATGTGAAAGTGCCGCTCTACATTCAGTCTCGCTTCCTGGATGTAAAAAAGAACTGGACCAGCCAGCCGAATCATAGAAATAAACATCATTACGGATGGGTAGTGACCAATACAAGGTTCACAGACGATGCCAAAACATATGGCAACTGTGTGGGCCTTCGGCTTCTGAGCTGGGATCATCCCAAAGACAACGCCATCAAAGACCTGATCGGGCGCATGAATCTGCACCCCGTCACCTGTCTCTCATCTTTGACAAATGAAGAGAAATCATCACTCCTGGATGCCGATATTATATTTTGCAAACAGATCTGTGAGAATCCCAATATCATGAATACGACATCCGTCAGTAAACGTAAGTTCAACCGGATTGCCAAAGAAGCTGAGGCCATCTGCAACAATAACCGGGGGCTGGCAAATGGATAATAATAAGACCTTGAAAATACACTTTCTAGGCGCATCAGGTACAGTCACCGGTTCTAAGTATCTGCTTGAGTTTCCCGATTGTACCGTTCTTACAGACTGCGGACTCTTCCAGGGTTTGAAGAAGCTTCGTGAACTCAACTGGCAACAGCTCCCAGTACGCGCATCGGATATCGACTATGTTCTTCTGACTCATGGTCACCTTGACCATACCGGTTTTTTACCGCGGTTGGTTAAAATGGGATTTAAGGGTGAAATATGGGGCACTGCACCGACGCTTGATATTGCAGAAATCATTCTGCGTGACTCAGCCAAAATACAGGAAGAGGATGCGGAAAGAGCCAACCGGGACGGATTCACAAAGCACAGCCCCGCCAAACCACTCTATAATACCCTTGATGTTGAAAAAACCCTGAAGCTCTTCGAATCCAAACCACTGGATGATTGGATTCGGCTTGGCAACAATATCCGCATGCGTTTCAGATATAACGGACACATTCTGGGTGCTACATTCATTGAGTTGGATGCAGATGAAAATCGGATTGTATTTTCGGGAGACGTAGGCCGAAAAGATGACTTTCTTCTCAGGGATCCAGCAAAACCCGACAGGGCAGATTTTCTATTCCTTGAATCCACTTATGGCGACCGGATTCACCCGCACAGCGATAACCTGAAAAAGCTGCGGCAGGTAATCCTTGACACCACAGAACAAAACGGAACCCTGATCATACCCAGTTTTGCCGTTGAACGTGCCCAGCTTCTGATGTACATGATCTATTTGCTCCACCTGGAGGAGTCGATTCCGCGTTCCCTGCCCGTTATACTCGATAGTCCAATGGCCATTTCTGCTCTTTCCGTGTTCAGAAAACACCCCGGCTGGCACAAATTGTCGGATGAACAGTGTATGGGTATGACGGATCGCATCATTGCGGTGCAGTCCTATTCGGAAACTCTTGAACTGATCGACAACCCTGAATCAAAAATCATAATTGCCGGCAGCGGTATGGTTGGGGGCGGACGAGTGCTAAGCTACCTGGAAAAATATATCGGAAAGGAAGAGACGACCATTCTTCTGGCCGGCTTCCAGGCTGAAGGCACACGCGGGCGGCAGCTGCTGGAGGGAGCAGACGAGATTAAATTTTTTGGCAACTACCATAACGTAAAAGCAAGAGTAGATCTGCTTGAAGGTTTATCGGCTCATGCCGACCGGAACGGGCTTCTTGACTGGATATCCGACATAGAGGCGGCTCCCTCACATCTGTTTCTGACCCACGGTGAGCCCCACGCGCTCGACTCGCTCCGGGTAAAACTAAAAGATGAATATGGATGGAATTCTGACATTCCGGAGCTTTACGACATAAAAGAGATATGAACGCATCCAAAATTGAAGCGGTTATGAACCCGCAATCCGTTATATTTTTGCACCATAATGAAACCGGTTTGATTCCGTTACATGCCTTTGCATTACCCGTACCGATTTAAGACAATTTGAACTCACCATTTATGAAGAACAAAACATTTTACACGCTATTTGCCATCCTTATCGCTGCCAGCACAGGGTTTTGGATCTACATGTTTCAGGCTCCTTCTACGCAGGAGGCTGCTGCAGCTGAACCTTATGATGGACCGATTTCCCTTACCATGTATCATGCCGAAGGCTGTAACTGCTGTGTGAAATGGGGCGAATACCTGGAGCGAAATGGAGTTGAGGTTACCAGTGAACTGGTTCCCGACCTGGGTGTTGTGAAACAGGAGAAAGGTGTGCCCGGCCGGCTGCAGTCCTGCCATACCGCTGTAGCCGACGGCTACGTAATAGAGGGGCATGTGCCCGTCGAAGACATTCGAAGACTATTGGGTGAACGCCCTGATGCCATCGGAATTTCCGTTCCCGGAATGCCCCCGAATTCACCCGGTATGGACATCCCCTCCGACCGGCCTTACCAGTCAGTACTCTTTACGGAAGACCAGATGGCCATTTACAATACCCACGAGGGGCTGATTACCGAATAAGTCTTTAGATAGTTTATGTAGTTTTGTCCTTAGTAAACAAACTACTACGATCCACTATCATGATTGTTCACAAATGAATTACACGCAGGCTATTTTTTACCTCGTTTTGCTCTGCCTTCTGTTCAATTGTGATGAGCTAATGGGGCAAAAAAATGACTCTTCACCTTCAAAAGACCGGTTTTTAGGCTGGGCTGTAAAAGATCCAATTGATATTGCCAAAGCCACAGACCGACAGGATCTTGAAGCACTTTTGGTGGCAGGTATAGGTATTGTGGGCATATCTGCCTTTGATTACCGGTCATCCGATTATTTCCGATCTACTTTCGGAAACAATGATTTTCTTGGAGTAGTAAATGAATTGGGAAATCTAAATTATGTTGCTCCGTTCTCTGCAGCTCTATTTGGAACATCGCTGCTCACGGATAATCATAAATTTCAGGACGCGGCTTTTACTTCATTACAATCTGTTCTATACACAAAAATCACTGTAACTATTGCTAAATATGCATTTGCACGTGATCGGCCTGAGCAGAATACGGATCCATACGTTTTCAATTTTTTTGAGAGGAACGCAACATCCTTTCCATCCGGTCACGCTTCAAATGCTTTCGCCCTGGTTGTACCCTGGGTTGTATATTATCCGAACGTACTTACCTACAGCATGCTTGCCCTGCCGGTTGGAACGGCTCTCGCTAGAGTATCGAAAGGCAGGCACTGGATATCCGATGTCTCCGCAGGTGCATTGATCGGCGCTTACTGGGGTTATAAGCTCTCCAGGCGACACCTTAACCTTGCCGGTGCAGGAAATTTTCATGCAGTACCCATTATTCATGAAAACGGCGGGGGTATATCTTTAACGTTTTCTTTCTGAATATCTGGTCTGAAATCAGTTTGTGATTATCATTGTATTAGACCCCTAACAGGGTTATCCCTACAATTTTGATCCGAACTCATTTGTACCTTGTTTCATATAACAGAATCGAATTAACCCATTCCCGGGGGATCAAAATCTGCGTCAATCTGCAGAATAGTCAGCGAGCCTCCGGGGAAAAAAACAAGTTTAGAACCATGAGCTACTACATATCTACAACATTTAAAGGATCTTTTGAAGACGCGATCCAAAAAGTTACGGAAGAGCTAAAGGAGGAGGGTTTCGGAGTACTGACGGAAATCGACGTGAAAGAGACGCTTAAGAAGAAGCTGGACGTTGATTTTAAAAAGTACAAAATCCTCGGAGCGTGCAATCCCAATTTTGCACACAAAGCCCTGACCATAGAAGACAAGATCGGTGCCATGCTTCCCTGCAACGTCATCGTCGAGGAGCATGAAAACGGCAGCGTGGAGGTATCAGCCGTTGATCCGGTCAGTTCCATGCAGTCGGTAGACAATGAAAAGCTGACTCCGATTGCCTCGGAAGTGCGTGATACCCTTGAAAAAGTAATCAAGCGGGTCTAAAAAGGGTTAGCCACGGAGGCACAGAGTTACTTCTTTTTCCGTGCCTCTGTGGCAATCAGACTACTCCGATCACTCCCCGGACACCTGGTTCATCAGCTCTTCGATTGCGCGTTCAAGCTGTTGGTCGCGCCCTTCGCTGATCACTTCCGGATCATTTTTTACCCTGATCATCGGTTCGGTTTGATTATTTTCCATCCACTCGCCCGACATGTTTCTTGCGCTGACCGGCACCACACCCCAGCGGGTTCCGTCCGGAAGGCCTTCCCACCCTGCAAAGCTGCACGTTCCGGGAACCGGCATACCAACCGTAAGGCCGATCTCAAGCTCGCTGTAGGCACTGGCATAGCAGTGTCCGTCGGAATACATCGCCTCATTGTAGAGTGAGAGCGTGGGCTTGGTCCACCGGGAGGTGGGCTCTCCCCCTACGTCCATATCAGCCGTTGCGTAGGTATTGAACTCCACACCGGTAAAAAACATCGCCAGATCGGCCACCAGGTCACCGCCCCCGTTGAAGCGCGTGTCCACAATTACCGCATCGCGCTCTGGGTACTTGCCCAGCATTTCCTGAATCACATAGCGGAAGGGACCGTCACCCATTCCCGGAATATGTACATATCCCAGGGTTCCGTTGCTTTTCTCATCCACTTCCTCTTCATTGATCCGGATATAGCGCTGGTAAAGCAGGCTGCGCTCCTGGCCCAGCGTGATCGGTTTCACCGTAATTTGCTGTAGATTGTCTCCATCCCCGTCGGTAACATCCAAAAGCACAAAATCGCCCGCTTTGCGGTTCAGGTAGGAGGCCACATCACGATCGGAGGTTATCTGTTCACCGTCTATTCGCTGAATTATCATACCGGAGTCCACCTCAAATGCAGCTTTGTCGAGCGGACCGCCATCCAGTACCTCGACAATGCGGATTCCATCGCCTTCGTAATCATAATCCATAAAAATACCCAGGGATGCGGTGGCGTCCGCATTGTCGATGCTGCGGTTGTACCGTGCCCCCGCATGCGAAACATTCAGCTCACCAAGCATTTCGGACAGCATTTCGGCAAACTCATAGGAGTTCCCTATGTGGGGTACATACTTGCTGTACTCTTCATAGAGCATATCCCAGTCGTTACCGTGAAATGTGGGTTCGTAGAAGATATTTTTGGTTCGTATGTAAACATGTTCAAACATCGCAAGGCGCTCAGCATCGGCGTCGTAGGTCATTTCACCGCGAATACTGACAGGAGTTGAACTCCCTCCTGTGAGGTTCAATTTGGATATGCTTCCGCGGCTTAGCAGGTAGAGATTTTCCATGTCCGGATCCCACTGTAAACTTCCGAATCCGGTGTTCAGGCGAATCAGCATTTTTGTATCCTTCGTTCTGAGGTCTGTCTCCCACAAATTGTAGTTATCCTCAAAACTGGACAGGTAATAGAGCTTGCTGCCGTCTTTTGACAGTACAGCGTCACTCAGGGAGCTGGAGTGATTCGTCAGCCGCGCCGTCCGGTCTTTCATCCCTCTGCGATCGATGACCATTTCCTCCGCATTATCCTCTTCACTTTCTTCGTCATCGCTGTCACCATTTTCATCATCTTCAGCATCGGATACCTCCTGAATCTGTTTCCAGAGTTTATAGTCCTCCTCAGACAGGTTGAACATGTCCCACGCTTCCTGCGAAAAGAACATGGCGTAAACATCCCGCTCGGTGCGTCCGCTTGTAGCATAGCTGCGCAGTCCGTCACGGTTTGTAAACCAGATCATCTGTTTGCCGTCGTTCATCCATTTCGGTGAAGAGTCGTTGTATCCGCTTTCGGTGAGATTGATGCGTTCGCTGCCGTCAGCCGCCATCAGCAGTACTTCGCTGTTGTGAAGTTTCTTCGACCAGTCGACCAGCAGCCATTTGCTGTCGGGGCTCCACCTGAAGTATTTATCACCGTCGCGCATGTGAAAGAGATCATCCGGCGTTAGCAGATCCGTTGTATCCCCCGATTCCAGATCCTGAATACGGAGCGTACGCCTGTCTGCAATGTAAGCAAGCTTCTCTCCATCTGGCGAGTAGGCCGGCAGGTAGTTATCCTCATCGTTCATAACTACAGGTTCCTCACTTAGAAGGGTACTTGCATAGAAAAAAGGTTCATCATCACGCACTTTGGTTGTCTTGAATATGCTCCAGCGTCCGTTCCGTTCTGATGCATATACGACCCCTTTACCGTCGGGTGTAAAGGTCACAAATCGTTCCTGTTCGGGTGTGTTGGTGATTCGTTTGGTCAGACTGCCGTCAACCGATGTCACAAATACTTCTCCCCGTGCCACAAAGGCAATTTCCTTTCCGTTAGGGGAAATTTCCATCTCCCGAACCCCGCCGTTAATGGTAATGTAGCTGTCGGGATTGCTTGCCGTCTGGGTGCGTATCACAACATTCACTTTCTGAGGCTCTTCTCCCTCACGCATGGTGTAAAGCTCGCCGTCATAGCCAAATGCAAGCGTTCCGTTTCCGTGGCTCAGAAACCGGACAGGATGAAGGTCAAAGTCGGTAAGCTGTTCATTTTGTGGTGCAGCGCTTATCGACATTTTGTGAACATTGAAGCTTCCGCTCTCTTCACTCAGATAGTAGAATGATTGCTCGTCCGGACTAAAAACAGGCTGCCGGTCTTCTCCCTCAAATGATGTCAGCATGGAATGTTCATCCGTTGCTGCATCATACATCCAAATATCCCGGGTTATGGATGACGTATGGTGTTTTCTCCACTCATTTTCACCGCCTTTTTTATCGTGGTAGATCATCCGGTTTCCATCTCCGTTTACCTGCACATATTCAGCTGGAACGGTGAAAATCTGGCCAATGCGTCCGCCGGACACAGGCACGCTGTAAAGCTCGGGCTGGGAACCTGTCGGGAATTGCCGGTGCTCAGCACGATCCTGTCTAACGGCGCCAAAAATGACGTTTTCATCATCAGCGCTAAAGCTGAAGGGACTCTCATCGTTCGAATGGTAGGTGAGTCGCGTTGCAGGTCCGCCATACGCTTCCATTAAAAAGATATCGAAGTTACCGTAACGGTCGGAAGCAAAAGCTATATGCCGGCCGTCGCTGCTCCATACAGGCATATAGTCATGCGCTTCATGAAACGTAAGCTGCCGGGCCACTCCACCTCTTGACGGTACCCTGTATAGGTCTCCTTTATAGGTAAAAACGATGGTATTTCCATCGGGTGAAATGGATTGGTAGCGTATCCATTGCGGGTTGTCGGTTGCATGACTGATGGAATAGGTTACAAGCGCAATCAGAATTGTGAGAAGTGTACGCATGGCAGACTCAAAACGATTTTGTTAACATTAATGAATGATCACATACAAGAATGTAAGCTGATTCGAATCTGTTTAAAAATGGAATCGGAAAAGGTTTGCACAGATTTCGGGCCGGGATTTTATCGCCGGGGTATGTTCTCAATAAGAAAAATATGCTTGCAGCCGCAACTCAGGCAGCCGCCATTGCATTGATCGGGATAGGGCAGTCTATAGCTTCCGAAATGGCTCGGATCAGCTCTTTTTCTTCGATGGTAATCTCCTTGTCGGCCATTACGGTGTGTATAACCGAACTCAGGATAAACTTTTTAACCGGGTTGGCCGTAGCCGCAAGTTCATCCAGCGCTTTGTCAAGATCGTCTAACCTGCAGTCGCTGTCATCAAGCAGTTTTAAGGAATCCGGAGCGACTTTTTTGATCGGCTCTATGCCTGCATCCCAGGCGGCGTGCTTTTTCTCTCCCGAAAGCTTTGCCAGGGCTGAGATCAGTACGGACATCTCCCTGCCCAGGGTTTTCAGGTTATGGTGCCGTATGGAGGGTGATTTATTTGCCGAGAATACATTTTCCAGTTTTCGCTCTACAATCTTGTTAATGGCAAATGCAAACAGGTTTTCCGTTTCACTTTCAAGTGCAAGTCGCCTGATGACGCTCCTGAAGCCTGAATACTGATCCCTTGTCATCCCCCGAAGCGAACCATGAGCCATATCTGCCAGCGGCAGAAACCACGATCGATCTCCGTTTTGCAGAATCGGTATCAACCGCTTCGTTTCCCGCGGTAGCCCTTTACCTGCTTCATCCTCAAACCAGGCCGGCAGCTCCGTCTGCTCACCCGACACTATGATCATGGCATAGATCAGGGCTTCTGCCGGCAGAGCTTCATGCGCTGCCGTTCGCAGCGGCTGCGGAATTTCATCCAACATGGTTTCGGCGCGCCGGATATGGTTCTGGCCAAGTGTGCCGATTGCGCCCAGTATCACCTCCGGTGTGAGTGCCGCATGACCACCGATCCCCGGTGCCGGTACCGAAGCTTCCGGTTTTTCTGTAGAGGCTCCCGCCACGTGATCTTTCGCAAACTTATCACGGATCTTCTGCTTCCGTTTTTCGTCAGCCAGATCCATGGATGGATTGATGGCCCTGATACGCTTCTCTATCGGCGGATGCGTGGAATAGAGCCGGTCGAAAAAGGAGTGGTAGCTGCTCGCAAAAAACAGGTGGCTCATCTCCATGGCATGGCCATCCCTGATTTCAGCTCCCTTCTTTTTGGACCCTATCTTGGCAAGCGCTCCGGCCAGTCCGTCCGGGTTTCTGGTGTACTGAACAGCCGCGGCATCTGCAAGATATTCGCGCTGACGTGAGATTGCCGATTGAATCATTCGTCCAAACAGCATTCCTATATATCCTACCACAACCAGTGAAAGGCCAACCAGAATAATAACCAATGCAGCATTGCCGCCTCCGTCTTTACTGCTTTTTCTGGATCTGCCGCCCCCCGAGTAGGCCATGCTGCGCATGATCACCATTCCCATCACGTGGATTAACAGTATGCCGTTGAGTACGCCGATCAGGCGAATGTTAAATTTCATGTCGCCGTTGAAAATGTGGCTGAACTCGTGAGCAATTACTCCCTGCATCTCGTCGCGGTTAAGCTGCTCAAGGGCACCTCGCGTTACCCCGATTGCAGCATCCGTGGTATGGAATCCGGCCGCAAAAGCGTTGATATTCTTCTCATCATCAAGCACAAATACATCGGGTACCGACATTCCGGAGGCGATAGACATCTCCTCCACGATATTCATGAGGCGCCTTTCGTCCGTATCTGTTGTTGATGGATCTACACGACGTCCCCCCAAAAGTTCCGCGACAGCCGACCCTCCCTTCCGAAGCTGGTTCACGCGAATCAGCGTACCGATTAAGATGGTAAACATTACGGCGATTGTTACAATCGTAAGCCAAACAGGACTCCATAAGCCATTCCCAAAACTGCCGAACTGCCAGGTGATAATAAGCAGGCTGATAACATAAATCGAAACAATGATACCGATCACTGCGAGTAGGTAGAGAAACACCAGTTTCCCCGTATTGCGTTTTGCCCGGTCCTGGGCTTCAAAAAAGTCCATCTTGGTTGTTGGTTGTCGGTAGATGGTTGCTGGTGGTGTGTTGTTCGTGGCAATGCAGATGTAAAAACGTCAACCTTATGCAGGCATCAACATACATTGAACCTCAAACCTTAACCCTTAAACTTTAAACCTTTATGGCTGAGCACGTCAATTCTCTTATGCGATCCGCCTCAATCAATGCCGATTAAAACTCCACCTTTGGAGCTTCACGCTCTTCGGCATTTTCAATAAGAAGCTGCTGTGCCGCATTGAATCCGAATGCATTTGCAAAAATCATGTTCGGGAATTTTTCACGGTAGGTGTTATAATTCATCACCGAATCGTTAAAAGCCTGACGCGCAAAAGCGATCTTGTTTTCGGTTGAGGAGAGCTCTTCAGAAAGCTGCATCATGTTCTCATTGGCCTTGAGATCGGGGTAATTCTCAGAAAGAGCAAATAGACGGCCAAGGGTACCGGTCAGAGCCTGCTCTGCACCCATCAGATCCTGAATGGCGTTCGGATCATCCGGATTTTGAGCGGCCTGTTTTTCAGCCTGCTGTGCCTGATTTCTAGCCTGAATCACGGCCTCCAGCGTTTCGCGCTCATGCTCCATATACGATTTCGCCACTTCCACAAGGTTGGGAATAAGATCGTATCGCCGCTTCAGTTGCACGTCGATCTGTGCAAAAGCGTTTTTAAACCGGTTGCGAAGAGCTACAAGTTTGTTATAGATACCTACTGACCAGGCAATCACAACAACTACCAGAACGATGAGAATAATGGTTAGAGTCATAGAATCGATCCCTTTTATTTAGTTTAAAACCGTTATGAACAATCTCTGTACTTCCTGATTCTCAGGAATATACAAGAAGAGATTGGGCGTACAAACTGCTTTTATTTTCTATATGCGAATTTTTCATCCTGTGTGTTTCAGATGATCCATCTTTAATTCTTATCAAAAAGCTGTACTTTCAACGCCTGTCACAACATCCCAGCAATCTGTTTGCGGCAGCTTTTTTATGAAAAACCCCATCAGACAACTTTTCCCGCGACCTGAAAAAGTGGCTGCCCCCAAACAAGGCGGCCTTGGCACATTCGGAGGTGTATTTACCCCTTCCATTCTTACCATTCTGGGGGTAATCATGTACCTGCGTTTCGGCTGGGTTGTTGGAAATGTGGGTTTGCTGGGAACCCTGATCATCGTTACGCTGGCCACATCCATCACCTTTTTAACGGCGCTTTCGGTCGCTTCCATTGCCACAGACCAGAGAGTAAGGATCGGTGGTGCCTACTACATGATCAGCCGGTCGCTGGGCATTGAAACAGGCGGGGCCATAGGCATCCCTCTTTACATCGCACTTGCCCTTTCAGTTGCCCTTTACACCGTTGGTTTTGCGGAAAGTATTGTAAGTGTCTTTCCGGGTCTCAATTTCAAACTGGTTGGTATGGGAACCACTGTGTTTGTGGCCGTACTGGCGATGATCTCAGCCAAAGTTGCCATTCGCGCTCAGTATTTCATCATGTTCGGCATAGCGCTCTCGCTTCTTTCACTCTTCTTTGGCGGAGCGGTGGAAGAATCAACCATTGAACTTTGGGGGGCCTCGGAGCGGAATTCAGAAAGCTTCTGGGTTGTATTTGCCGTCTTTTTCCCTGCCGTTACCGGAATCATGGCCGGCGTAAACATGTCGGGTGATCTCGAGAACCCCGCAAAATCGATACCCAAAGGCACCTTTTACGCCATCGGCACCGGTTACCTGATTTACATGATTCTGCCTGTGATTCTGGCCACAAGGGCCGATGCGCTAACACTAATTGAGGACCCTCTCGTTATGAGGAGAATGGCCTATTGGGGAGATGCCATTCTGATTGGTGTGTGGGGTGCTACGCTCTCAAGCGCCGTGGGAAGCGTTTTAGGAGCTCCGCGTGTACTTCAGGCCCTGGCACGTGACGGTGTGCTGCCCCGGTGGCTGCGCTGGCTTGGAACCGGAAGCGGTGAGGATGATTCCCCCCGCATCGGCACATTTATTACTATGATCATTGCACTGGTTGCCGTGTTTTTGGGCAATCTGAACGTCATTGCCCCGATTCTTACCATGTTTTTCCTTACGACATACGGAGTGCTTAATGCATCAGCCGGTATCGAACGACTGCTCGACAGCCCTTCATTTCGTCCTGAATTCAGGGTTCACTGGAGCTTTTCCATTCTGGGAGCCCTGGGCTGCCTGGCCGTTATGTTTCTGATCAATGCCGTTGCAACGACGCTGGCCTTTATCTTTGTGATTGCCATCTTCCTGTGGCTGCAGCGCCGGGAGATGAAAACCGCCTGGGGCGATGTCGGCAAAGGGCTTTGGATGGCACTTATCCGGACAGGGCTTCTGCGCATCAGCCACGAGTCGGAAGCCAAAACCTGGCGTCCGAACCCCCTGGTACTCTCCGGCGCCCCCACCAAACGGTGGCATTTGATCGATTTTGCCAACTCTATCACCCACAACCGCGGTATTCTTACCATTGCAACCGTTCTTACAGGCAGTAACATCCCTACGCAGCGACGGGAAAAAATGCAGGAAAATATCCGCGACTTTCTCTCCAAACGCGGAATTCAGGGGCTCGTTCGCGTTACCAATGCCGATAACGCATTCAGCGGGGCGGGGGAGCTGGTGCAGTCGTACGGACTGGGACCGCTTGTTCCCAACACGATTATTCTGGGCGACAGTGAAAATCCGGATATCCGGTCCGACTACTGCAAGATGGTGGCAGGCTTCAACCGAATGGGCCGTAACGTTCTCATTCTTCACGACAATGATGAGGGCATGGTTTTCAGGGAGAGGAAGCGCATCGACCTGTGGTGGGGCGGACTCAAAGGCAACGGCGGACTGATGATGATTGTCGCCTACCTGCTGCAGAGCAGCCGAAGCTGGTGGGGATCGGAGGTAACCATTAAAATGATGGTGTCTGACGAGCAGGCTGCGGAGGACGCTCGTGCTAACCTCAATGCGATGATCAAACGTCTGCGTACCGGTGCAAAGGCAGAAATTATCGTTTCCGGCAGCCGTACATTCAATGAGGTGCTGCATGAATCATCTGCGGGGGCCGACCTGATCATGATGGGCATGGCTGAGCCGGACGAAAACTTTGACGCCTATTATGAATCCATCCAGAAACGGCTGAGCGGACTGCCCACCACCCTGATGGTACTGGCCGGGGAAGAGATCTCCTATGGCGACGTACTGCTGCAGCAAGATGCGTATGAGGAGTGAAGCAGTTTCTGACATGTCAGGATGAATGAAAATTCCCGGAGATTTGTAGTTTTAGTATACATTAAAAAAATTACAGACATGCCACACACACTCACCATCACAGACATTCAGGACGTAACCCACGATGTACGACGGTATCGCTTTGAGAAACCTGAAGGCTACTCATTCACGCCCGGACAGGCTACGGAGGTGGCCATCGACAAAGACGGCTGGCGGGATGAAAAGCGGCCCTTCACATTTACCTCGCTCAACTCGGATCCATATCTCGAATTTGTGATCAAATCCTATCCGGATCACAATGGCGTTACCGAACAGATTGGCAGACTGGAAACAGGGGATGCATTGATTATCGACGATCCCTGGGGAACCATTGAATACAAGGGCGAAGGAGTTTTCATCGCAGGCGGAGCCGGTGTCACGCCGTTTATAGCCATCTTCAGGGATTTGGATAAAAAAGGGAAACTGGGTGAAAACAGACTCATTTTCTCCAATAAGACAGATCAGGACGTGATCCTTGAAAAAGAGTTTGAGGATATGCTGGGTGATCATTTTATCAGCGTAATTACCGATGAGCCAACCGACGATCACCTGTTTCTTGATGGATTTATCGACAAGCCGTTTCTGGATGACAAGATTGATGATTTCAGCCAGCCCTTTTACGTGTGCGGTCCCCAGCCGTTTAATAAAGCTATGATGGGCTACCTGAAAGAGCTGGGCGCTGATCCGGATGCACTGGTATTTGAGGAGTAGTTCGTACCTAACATGGTATGTCTGTTCAACACAGACCAACGTTCCCATCCCTCACGTCGATTAGAGCAATCACCTTTTGCGGATTCCATCAGACATACCATGTTTTTGCTTATGCATATTCTTTCGGCATGAAACCGCTTCCCGGATTCTTTTCTGCTTTTAGTTACTTACATTTCCGTGATCCCTATTAATAAAATTACGGACTTCACCCCAGGTATGACGCAGGTAAACGACACCCTCTCCTATCCCAAAGAAAATATCAGAATTCTGCTTCTGGAAGGCATCCATCCCTCCGCCGTCAGAAACCTCAATAAAAACGGTTTTACAAATGTTGAACGGCACGACGTAGCCTGGAGCGAAAAAGAACTGCTCGAAAAAATAGGTGATGTCCATGTAATTGGCATACGCTCCAAAACGCAGATCACCGAAGAAGTAATACAGAAAGCCGGCAAGCTCAAAGCCATCGGCTGTTTCTGCATTGGCACCAATCAAGTGGATCTGACGGCGGCCATGCGGGCGGGAATCACGGTTTTCAACTCTCCCTATTCCAACACGCGATCCGTAGCGGAGCTTGTAATTGCCGAGTCGATCATGCTGCTTCGAAAAATACCGCTGCGTGACAAAAAGGCTCATGAGGGTGTCTGGCTAAAAGATGCAAAGGAAAGCTACGAGATCCGGGGAAAGCGTATCGGCATTATCGGGTATGGCCATATTGGCTCACAGGTGTCTGTACTTGCCGAAAGCATGGGACTGAAAGTATCCTACTACGATATTTTACCAAAACTGCCCATGGGAAATGCTCGAAGAGTGGAATCCATGGATGACCTGTTTGAAACCTGCGACATTATTACGTTGCACGTCCCCGCCACACCCGACACCTATATGATGATAGGTACAGATCAGCTTTCAAAAATGAAAAAGGGGAGCATACTGCTGAATCTTTCGAGAGGATCCGTGGTGGACATCCATTCCCTTAAAGAATCCATTGAATCCGGCCATATTTCGGGAGCGGCAATTGATGTCTACCCCAAAGAACCCGAGTCCAAAAATGAACGCTTTCATTCAGAGCTTCAGAATCTGCCCAACGTCATTCTCACACCACATATCGGGGGCTCCACCCTCGAAGCCCAGTTCAATATCGGCGTGGATGTTTCCACTAAAATTATCAACCTGATAGATAACGGCACCACCGTAGGATCACACTCTGTACCTGAACTGAACCTGCCCACACAAAAAAATGCGCACCGGATTCTCCATATTCATGAAAACAAGCCGGGTGTGCTCTCCGAAATAAACCGAATCCTTTCGGACATGAACATCAACATCCTTGGGCAGTACCTTAAAACCAATGAGGAGATTGGCTACGTAGTGCTGGATATTGATAAACAGTACGACGAAGCGCTGATTGAAAAACTCAGCGGCGTTAAATACACCATCCGCTCAAGGATATTGTACTGAGAACCCGTGTCTTACTGAGTTTGCAATTCGAATACACACCCCAATGAGTAAATCTGCAAACCTGTGCAGAAAGTTTATGCCCCGAAGGAATCAATATGGGCCGGGAGCCATTTAAAGCTCTTTTCGGTATTTATTATACAGGTAGGACGCCAGCAGCAGCAATAAGCCAAGAATTACAAACACCACGGTCCGTGCAATCGCGTCCAGATCCGCCAGGTCGTAGAAAAAGAGCTTTATCAGCGTCACTCCCAACAGGGCAATCGCTCCGATTCGCAGGTGTTTCTTCTCTTTCCGGATTCCAAGGGCAATTACGGCGAGTGCATAGGCTCCCCACAGAATGCTCAGCCCCAGTTTGTCGGGCTGTGCCGCTTCGCTGACATCCATCCAAAGCGTCAGCTCATCGCTGAGCACCCACAAAAGCACCAACGCTGCCAGTCCCTCAAATACACGGTTCAGGTTCTTTTGTGCATAGTTTCGATAGCTCATGCGACCTGTAACGATTATCATGAATGCCAGAAAGGCAAAGCAGGCATACCGTATTCCGATATGAAACGGGCCTGAAGCATAATCGAAATTAACTTCCGCATTCAGGTAACTCAGCTCAAGCAGTTCAAGCACCTCCAGCCCCCTCACAAGAAAGAGAGCGGCACAAACGGTTGCGGCTGCAAAAAGCAGAACCGACAGATCATTGCGCCTGACACGGTCGGCAACTGCCAGAATCAGCAAACCGATAAAGAGCATCGCATAGTTGTACCCCCAGAGGGTTCCAAAATGAAGCAGATCTTCATTATTCGGCGGCATTGATGCAGCATACAGCTGGTGTACATAGCCGCTGATTTCCAGGCGAAAAGCAAAAAACAGTGCAATGATGAACAACAGCCGAATCAGCTGGCTAACCAGGCTGTTAAAGGCGGAATTTTGATAGGGACCGCTGAATGATTCCGGACCAACCGAATCTTTCCACACAATCCAGCCTGTACAGGCAATAAAAAAGAGAGATGTAAAAAAGTGAATATTGAGAAGCGGAAAAAAGGCATCTTCCATTTGTTCAATCCTGTAAAGCGAATATGCATTTTCCCAGGAAATCGTGAGGCTGAAAAATGCCAGGAAGAGCACCGGGTGTGACATGCGCTCATAGAATCCTGTTTTATACTGCCGGCCGATGGTGAAAAGAAGGGCGGCTTCAGCACTCCAGAGCAGCGTTACCCAGCTCCCTTCCAGTTCCACCGGAATCGCAAGCGTAAAAAATGTGATGGCCAGTCCTGAAATAAGCCAGAGAAGTTTTCGGTCGGAAAAACCGGACCGGTAGACAATCACAGCTGCTGCCGCATGAATCAGTGCGTTTCCGGTCGTGAAGAATCCCGCCCAGGAGCCCGTGAGATCAGCCCCGTTCATCATAGCGTAGCCAAATGCATAAAACAGAAATGCATTGGTCAGAATAATCCAGATGTCGCCGCGCTCAAACTCCTGTACACGGAGCAATTTGTAGGCAAGTGCCGAACCATAAAAAATGAGAAAAAAGATAAGTGTATAGGTAATGGTGATTCCAAAATCCGCCCCCGACTCATAGTCTCCCCAATACCATGAGGCAACGATTAACCATGTAAACAGAAAAGCCGTATAGGTGAGTTTTTTCCAGTATTTATACGTGGCCGTTATCAGAACACCGGTATTGATAATCACCATATAGAGGAAAAAAGAGCTGAGTGTGCCCTCCCCGCCTACCAAAAACGGTACCGCATAGGCACCGACCAGTGCAATATGGGCTACGGGCTGCATATTCAGGTATACAGATACCGATACTGCGGCAATGGTGATCAATACCATCAGTATAAAGGCTGCTGCCTGGGGCATCAGGTCGTAAAAGCTGTAGGCTGCAAATGTGATGATATAAAATATGGCCATCGATCCGCTGAACAGGACCGCACTGAAGCGGGTCATGGTCTTTTGCAGTTTTGCAGACGTGAGCAGCAGTGCAGTACCAAGAACATATCCCAAAACGATCCGCATTAGCGGACTGATCAGATCGTTATCGATCGCATACCGCGCTCCAATGGCCACACCGATAATGGTAATCACGATGCCGATCTTGCTGATCAGGTTCTCTCCGATAAAAGCCTCCATGTCGTCTGAGGTGATCCCTTTTATCCTGGATACCCACGTTTCTTTGCCTTCTCTGGCTTTTACAAGCCGGCGGGTAAGCCTGCCGGGCTCTTCAGCCTCTTTCTTATCCTGGTCTTTCTCTGCAATGCGTTCCGATAACGACACGTTCTCACTGCTTTCAGCGCCGGATAAACGGTCTATCTCTGTTCTGATCTCTCTGATCTCATCCAGGAACCTGTTCTGTTTCTCTTCGAGCTCCCTCAACCGCTCCATAAGCCGGTTCAGTTTTGGATCATCGTAAGCCATATCACATATTTAATTGGATGAATTGCCATTATACAGAAATTTATTTCAATTCATAACCGGTAAAAGACGGATGCTCTCTGATCTCTTTATAGGTATCTTCTGACATTATTCTTATTTCGCTGCTGCCTTTCTTACCTTTTAATCTCATTTTCACTGTTGTAACCATCACGCTTTTCTGCCATGAAAAACATTGAAAAAATTGACCTTGAGTACCTTAAATTCAGTGACTATAAGGAGCTGCAGGATCTGATGCATACGTGTTATCCCAAAATTAATGATCCGGCCTGGAGCAAAGAACAGATCCGAACCCTTACATCCATTTTTCCGGAAGGTCAGGTTGTAATCAAGATTGACGGACGGCTGGTTGCCTGTGCGATGGCCATTATCATCGATTACTCCCGGTTTGATGATAACCATACCTATCTTGATGTCACCGGAAACGACTCCTTTAATACCCATACACCTGATGGTGACACACTTTACGGGCTTGATATGATGGTAGATCCGGAGTTTCGGGGGATGAGGCTTGGCAGGCGGCTGTACGATTACCGGAAAGAGCTTTGCGAAGAACTGAACCTTCGGAGCATCATCATAGGCGGCAGGCTGCCCAGTTTTCATAAGTATGACGACCTTACAGCCAAACAGTACATCCGGAAGGTGAAAAGCAAGGAGATTCATGATCCCGTTCTCAACTTTCAGCTGTCAAACGACTTTCATGTGAAGCGGGTGGTAAAAAACTATCTTCCCGAAGACGATGCTTCCGAATCTTTTGCCGCCATCCTGGAGTGGGCCAACATCTATTACTCCAAACCTGAAAAAAAGTATAAACCTGATAAATCCGTGGTGAGGCTTGGGCTGGTGCAGTGGGGCATGAGGCCATACAAGGGCTGGGACGATCTTACCGAGCAGATCGAATACTTTGTGGATGCCGTATCTGGATACAGAGCAGACTTTCTGCTCTTCCCGGAATATGTAAATGCACCGCTGATGGCTGAATACAATCACCTCTCCGAGGCTGATGCCATTCGTCAGCTTGCCGGTTATACCGATCGCATGCGCGATACCCTGGCAGAATTTGCCATCTCCTATAATGTGAACATTATTACGGGCAGCATGCCGGAGTTTAAGGATGATGTACTCAAAAATATCGGCTATCTCTGCAAACGGAACGGAGAGATTGAGAGATACGAAAAAATTCATCCCACTCCCGATGAAGTGAAGGTCTGGGGGATGAGCGGGGGTAACCAGATAAAGACCTTCGATACCGATGCCGGCAAGATAGGAATCCTTATCTGCTATGATGTGGAGTTCCCCGAACTGAGCCGTCTGCTTGCAAATCAGGGCATGGACATCCTTTTTGTTCCCTTTCTTACCGATACGCAGAATGGATATTCCAGGGTGCGCAACTGCGCCATTGCACGGTCCATTGAAAATGAATGCTATGTAGCCCTTGCAGGCAGCGTGGGTAACCTGCCCAAGGTTCACAACATGGATATCTCGTTTGCACAATCGGTGGTTTTTACGCCCTGCGATTTTTCATTTCCCACAAACGGCATCAAGGCGGAAGCCACGCCAAACACGGAGATGATCCTGATTGTGGATGTGGATCTTGACCTGCTCAAGGAGCTTCACGAACAGGGCAGTGTGCGAACCATGAAAGATCGCCGCACGGATCTGTATGATGTGATTATCAAGAAGGCCGCCAATCGTTAATGTAACGTCTGTTCTTTGATCCCGGTGCAGGTCTTCATAAGTTCATCGTAAAATCGCGATGATCTTATGAATGAACCAGACCACCCAACTATATCGATTGATGATCCTTCCAACAAGCGGTCCGCCGAACTGGCCAGGGCGTTGGGGCACCCGGCCCGAATCGCCATTCTCAGGATACTGGCCAGCCGAAACACATGCTTTTGCGGTGATATCACCGAGCAGATTCCCCTGGCTCAATCCACGGTGTCACAGCACCTGAAAGCACTCAGGCGCGCCGGACTGATAAAGGGTGAGATAGAGGGGGTCCGCACCTGCTACTGCCTCAATCCGGATGGAGTCCGTGAACTCCAATTCCTTTTGTCTGAACTTTCTGACGAACTCATAAAAACCTGTTGCTGATCTTCAGGTTACAGCGGTCGTTTAGTGAAACGTTGAACTTACGTCACTGCATAAATATCATCGATTACCCATGTAAGCTTTTTCAAGGTTCTCAAATAATTATTTAACTTGCAGACTACATTGCTTTATGCTCATATTCAGGGCTCATTTTGGTTCGGTTTTGCTCTGATCTGATATAATACAACTCAATGACATATACGTTTTTTGATTTTCTCCAGCTGGTAGGAGCTTTGGGTATCTTCATATTCGGAATGAAAATATTCAGTGACGGGCTGCAAAAAGTTGCCGGTCACAGGCTAAGGGCTATTTTAAAGGGAATGACAACGAGCCGCTTCCGCGGCATACTCACCGGTTTCACAGCAACCACAATTACCCAGTCTTCATCCACCACAACCGTTATGGTGGTCAGTTTTGTTAATGCAGGCCTAATCACGTTTTTGGAATCTACCGGTGTGGTAATGGGGGCAAATATCGGAACTACCGTTACAGCCTGGATGGTTTCTGTATTTGGATTCAAAATGCAAATCACTCCGGTAGCCATCAGCATGATTGGGATCTTTTTTCCTTTCATGTTTTTCGGCCGCGAAAAGCTTCAGAACCTGGCTGAGGCCATGATCGGGTTTGGTATTCTGTTTATCGGCCTTGAGTTTATCAAAAACGGCGTACCCAATATTCAGGATAATCCGGAGATGTTTGCAGCCCTGGATGGCCTCACGGAATTCGGTTTCCTGTCGATTATCCTCTTTGTCTTTATTGGTACACTGCTTACCCTCCTCACGCAGTCATCATCCGCGGCAACCGCCATTACACTGGTTATGCTTTTTCAGGGATGGATCGATTTCCCCATTGCCGCGGCCATGGTACTTGGAGAAAATGTTGGTACGACCGTTACGGCAAACCTTGCTGCGATTGTGGGGAATGTTCACGCCAAACGGGCGGCACGCTTTCACTTTATATTCAATGTGTTCGGGGTGATTTGGATGATCACCCTCATTGGGCCCTTTCTGAACGGGATAGACAGTGTAATGCAGTACTTTACTCCCGAAGCCGGTTCCATCTTCGGGGATTCTGAAGCCGCCCGTGCCAGTGCAACCCTCGGGCTTTCCCTCTTTCATACTACATTTAACATCCTCAATGTGATTTTGCTGGTTGGCCTCACGCCACGGATTGTCAAATTTGTGGAACGCATGCAAAAAGATACGGACAAATCGGACGAAGCTTTCAGGCTGCAATATATTTCAACCGGGCTGATGTCGTCTGCCGAGCTATCCATAGCACAGGCTCACAAGGAGATAGAACTTTTTGGAAAACTGATTGAGAAGATGCACTTCAGTTTCTCCGCACTCTTTTTCAAAAAGCAGAAAAAACACGAAAAATTTCTCAAGAAAATCGAGAAGAGGGAACAGATCACGGACAATATTGAACTGGAGGTTGCCGAATATCTAACCAAGATCTCCAGCTCCAACCTTACCGATACATCCACGCGCAAAATCCGTGCAATGCACAGCATGATTAATGACCTGGAACGTATCGGTGATCTCTATTTCCAGATGTCAAAAACCTTTCAGCAAATGGAGAGAGAAAATGTGCGATTGCCCGATGATGCCATGCATGAGGTTAGCGACTACCTCGATCTGGTGCGTTCTGCAATCAAGCTGATGAGAAAGAACATGGACTCCTCGAATGGTGAACCGGTTAATCTCGACAAAGCAATAAAACTGGAAAACAAAATCAATGCTGCACGCGATACAATGAAAGATGCGCACTATGCACGGCTTGAACAGGGAGCCTACAGTACGAAAGCGGGTGTATTCTTCCTCGATTTTGTGACCAGGCTCGAAAAGATCGGGGATCACCTTTTCAATGTGAATGAAGCCCTGGCGGGGAAAAAACTTAAGACCCACACAGATCTCGAAGTCGGCAGATAATCAGTTGCTCTGACATACGGCTTTCTGGTATTCACGGTGACGGTGACCCTGACCCTGCCCGCTTCGGTCCGATTGTGTTTTGTGTGTTGCCTGCTACAGCGTAACATCTCCTGATCATATCATGTACTCCTTTTTTTAAATAAGCCCCTCCCCGTTTGGTACCTCATGATAAGCGGTACATAATCTTAGCATAACAGCGGCTTAATCATGCATTAGCAATTGTATGGTATGTTCGTGGCTTGCATAGCCCTGCAGGGCAAAAGATGCAGATCTGCCATCCATACTGTATTTGCGTAGCCATGAAAGGTTTACAGGTTAAAAGGTCCCTTCTTACCACATATTATCAGTTCATCGAACTGATAAAAAAAGAGAGAATCTTTCTGATTCTCATTGGCATATGCTTTTTTGCTGCGGGCTATTGGCATCCTTTTCCTGAATATGCCATGTGGATTGGGTTTATGCTTGCTGCCTACTCAGCAATCGCAAACGACAGTATCCAGACCATAGGCACATTTCTGGCATCGAATCACGATCGTGCATGGTACCAGCTCTGGTTCTTTATAGGAGGCATTTTTCTTTTTACGGTAACCTATAGCTGGTTTACCTACAGCGGGGATGTAAGCTATCAGAGACTGGCCACACCGGCACTCGCCGAGGCACCGGACCGGTTCACCTTTCTGCAAATAGCGGCACCCATTTTTCTGCTCATTATAACCCGGTTGCGGATGCCGGTCTCCACAACGTTTCTAATCCTGAGCTGCTTCTCAGCCGACCTTAACGGTATTTTTGATATGCTGACAAAAAGCCTGGGCGGATACATCACCGCTTTTGTGGCCGGAATCACCGTTTGGACCCTCATTTCCCGATGGATATCAAGAAACTTTACCGGCACCGCAAAACCCTATTGGAGGGTTTTGCAATGGATTACTTCAGGCACGCTTTGGTCTGTATGGGTAATGCAGGACATTGCAAATGTAGCTGTTTATCTTCCCAGAAGCCTCTCCTCTGCTCAGTTTCTGGGTTTTGCCGGGTTTATATTTGCCGGATTGGGTGTTCTGTTTTATCTGCGGGGTGACAAAATTCAAGAAATTGTCACTGAAAAGTCTCACGTAACGGATGTGCGGGCAGCAACCATTATCGATTTTATTTATGCAATCTTACTTTTTTTCTTCAAGGAGCTGAGCAATGTACCCATGAGCACAACCTGGGTTTTTATCGGGTTGCTTGCCGGGCGCGAGCTGGCCATGAGCTTCATGGATCAGCATGGTCACGGTAAACCCTATAAACGAACGTTTCGCCTGATTAAAAGAGATATTTTGTATGCAGCCATCGGCCTGGCGGTATCCATCATTCTGGCGATCTCAATTAATCCGGATATCAACCGTGAGCTAATGGAATGGATTGGCTGGCAGCAGTGACAGACCGATGATATCATGTTCGATTGGCCCTTTTCAGGTCTTCGGCATCACGATTCCACATCGTCTTCCATATCCGTTTTCTTCGGTGGTTCATCAACATGTGTGCCTGCCTGGAAATTATTTGATGTGAGCACGTCTGCCAGAATAGCCTGTTCAATGAAGCTTCTCTGTCCCGATCGCGTGGGAATGCGAATGATTAAATGAACCTCTCCTGCAGCCGGAACCTGAATGGTGACACGCGGATCAACCGAAGGAACCTCAAGCCCTCGATTTTCACTCACGTCCTCCATATATCTGCGAACTTCCTCAATATAAGAACCGCAATGACGGTTTGCCGATTCCAGAAACATTTTTTGGGCCAGCCTCCAGTCATCCTGCATCTTGAATGGAACCGTAAAAACGTGCAGTACGTAATCGTGTGTGAAGCTTTCGTTTATAACCGGTTCCGACAGAAACAGCGCATTCGGAATGGTTGTCATCCGCCCGGTTCGCTGATGGGTTATTTTGCCCGGACCGACTTCAAGTATGGTTGTGGCCAGTAAATTCTGGTCGATAACATCACCCCGAAAATCCTTAACCTGAATGCGATCTCCGATATTGAAAGAGCGTGAACCCGTTTTCAGAATTGACCCGGTGAGACAAAGTATCAACTCTTTTGTGGCCACTACAAACGCCACTGCAATGGCAACGATCGACAGCGCAAGTGTTCGCAATTCATCAGCCCAGATCAGAACAAGACCCAACAGTAAAATGAGTATCAATGCATTGCGCGACTGGACCAGCCACCGGCGCCTGAGCTCAGCAGAGTGTACATTCTTTCGGATGTATCTTCCTGAAAGAGCCCGGATAATCACAAGAAACAGAACCAGAATACCTGTTATGATTAACAGTTCGAGCAGCGTTTCTGAAACGGAAAGATCAAATGATTGGGGCATCACATACTTATTTAATAGTTATTGGCTTCAGTTTTCATCCCCATTCCGGTCTCTGATGCCAATATCAAGCCGCCTGTCTTTATCCCCGGCCAGATAGATGGTTTGTGTGGGGAATGCAAAATCGATGCCTTCCTCATTAAACCTCCGGAAAATTTCACGGTTCACTTTTTGAGTGAACTCCATGTACTTCCAGTAATCTGCAGGGTGATACCAGTAAAAGCACTTTATGTTCAGTGAGTCGGCGTTCATGTTATCAAAATAGACCCTCGGCGGAAAATCCTCATTCATACCCTCATGATTATCCAGAATCTCCCGGAGCAGCTCAACAGCCCGATCCACCATATCTGCAGATGTATCGTACGTAACGGTTACATCAAACACCCTTCGGATATAGGGTCGTTTACCAATATTATGGATAGTCATATTGGCCAGGTTCCCGTTTGGCACAGAAAGAAGGTGACCGTCGAGCGTTTGAATACGTGTGGTTCGTACGCCCACTTCCACTACGCTTCCCAGCTTTCCTTCCAGGTCGATCAGCTCACCCACATTAAACGGTTTATCTGCAAAGATCATCAGTGACCCGAAGAAGTTACGTATGGTATCCTGTGCTGCAAGACCAAGGGCCAGGCCACCGATACCGATACCGGCAAGAATACTTGTAATCGGTTGATCACTGAGTGATTGCGCTGCCTGTAGAACCACCAGGATAACTACCGCCACCCGTATTGATTTGCCCACAATCGGTATGAGCATATCGTCAATATTTACGGAATCGTCCGATGAAAATCTCTTCAGCCAGATATCCACCACATCTACCTGCCTGTAGACAAAATGACCGATCGCCAGTATGACCAAAAGCTCAAGTATTGTATTCAGTAGATCCTGAAATGCTTCCGGAACAATCAGAAAAGAGATGGCAACTTTGAGTCCAAAAGCAAAAAAGAGAAACGTGACCGACATTCCCGCTGCATGAACAGCTACAGCAGCCAGTTTTCTGCCGCTCTCCTCCAGCTTCGGTTCCACCCGGTTCAGGAAAAATTTCAGTACTCTCCCTATAAGCAGCGAAAGTGCAATAACGGATACCAGAACAACAATTCTCCACACCTCATTGCCCGCAAAAACATACTCGGCGGGTTCAGTAAATATTTCCATATCTCTTTTTTCTCACAGCATTTAATGAAAATTTCGACAGCACCGGACCAATCCTAAAAATAGCCAATTCTGATCAGGCTCAAAACGAGAGATGTACGCTGTACAACTCTTTCTGCAGAATGGTCAAATATGCGGTAAAATCGGCGAGAAACAGAAAGGGAGATCTGTTTACGCTATTCAGGGTCGCTTCTTTCCTTCCTTCAGCCCGTTTAAGCAATCCTGAAAACCCGGTATAAAAATACCCTGATCCACCTTATCAGGCTTAATTTGCGGCATGGATGAGGTAAGCTCCTCATCTGGTATTAAAACAGGCATGTTATAACCCAGGCCGTTACAGATTTCGGTAAACTTTTTGAACAGCAGAGAATCCGGAACTGCTGTTGTATCAGGAAGAACTGCGGCAATCTGCTCCTTATAATCTGAAACGGTCAGCGTATCCGGTACTTCAGTTGCAGATTCTTTACTGTGGTTAATATCCGTTTCTGAGTCATCAGCCAGTCCAGTGATAATGGTGAGTACAATGATTGCAGCTGCAGACAGTGCGTATTTCATAGGGCCGGATTTGTTCATCGTTAGATCAATAACCCGGCATTCACGGTAAAATTGTGTAACCGCACTTTGATCCGCATGATACAGCGTTGCAATAGCTGAGTGTGGAATCTATATTAACGTGAGTTTCCCGTGAGGGATCTACTTGGGAAACTCACGTTATATTACGTCACTTTACCGAATCGATATCAAACCATAACCATTTACACAGTCTTTTTATGAAATTCTCTTATTCCGCACTGATTGGCCTTTTTATCCTGTTTTTGACCGGGTTTCCGGTATCTGAAGAGCTCATCGCTCAAAGCAGGCAGCTTGAAGCTGAAAGCGCCGTAACAACCGAGGGCCAGGTAACGATCAAAGGCGAACGTGTTCGATATGAAGCTACTGCCGGTACGCAGCCGGTATGGGGCGAGGATGGCAATCCCGTTGCATCCCTTTTTTATGTTTATTATCGCAAAACCGATGTATCCGATGTGGCTAACCGTCCGCTGGTTTTCTCTTTTAACGGCGGCCCCGGATCTGCTTCCGTCTGGATGCATATCGGATATACGGGTCCCAGGTTTCTTAAAATTGACGATGAGGGAAATCCGGTGCAGCCGTACGGCGTGGTTGAAAACAACCACTCTATTCTGGATGTAGCCGATATTGTGTACATCGATCCCGTTAATACGGGCTTTTCACGCATCTTGTCGGAGGATGCGGATCGGGACGACTTCTTCGGTGTGAATGCAGATATTGCATATCTGGCAGAATGGATAGATAATTTTGTAACGAGGCATGGCCGGTGGACCTCACCCAAATACCTTAAGGGCGAAAGTTACGGAACCACCCGTGTATCGGGTCTTGCACGGCGCCTTCAGAGCGCTCACTGGATGTTCGTGAACGGTGTGATCTTGGTGTCTCCAACCGGACTCGGCCTTGAACCACCCGCAATGACACCACGGTCTCAAATTTTGAAGCTCCCTTACTATGCGGCTACCGCCTGGTATCATGACGCACTTTCAAATGACCTGCAGCAGCGTGATTTGTACGACATTCTCCCTGAAGTGGAGCAGTTCACCATCGATGAATATCTCCCCGCGGTTGCAAAAGGTGGCATGCTGAACAGTGCTGAGCGTGAACGGATTGCGGAAACTGTCTCCAGATACTCAGGAATTGATAAGCAGCACATTCTCGATTATAACCTCACCATTCCCACATCGTTTTACTGGAAGGAGCTTTTACGGGATGAGGGTCTTACGGTAGGCCGGCTTGATTCACGGTATCGCGGAATAGACCGAATGAATGCAGGCACCTCCTACGATCACGATCCGGCATTGACGGCCTGGAATCATGCGTTTACCCCTGCAATCAACTACTATCTGAGAGAGGTTTTGGGATACGAAACCGATCTTCAGTACAACATTTTCGGCCCGGTGCGTCCGTGGGATAACAGCAACGACAACACGGGCATTGACCTGCGTCGCGCGATGGGAGAAAATCCGTTTCTGCATGTAATGGTTCAGTCAGGCTATTATGACGGGGCCACCGATTATTTCTCGGCCAAGTACGTACTGTGGAATATGGACCGTAGCGGACGCGTTCAGGACCGCCTGAGGTTTGAGGGATACAGGAGCGGGCATATGATGTACCTCCGTCAGGAAGATCTTGCCACATCGAACGAGCATATCCGTGAATTTATTCGCGAATCCACGACCAACGGGGAATCTGCCCGATACTGATATTAATCTTGCAGGTCTAAGATGAATAGCCACAGAGGCACGGAGAAAAAATAAATCTCTGTGTTTCCGTGGCTATTTTTTTATCCGGTACCAATTTAAACTACTGTTCTTTCAACTCAGCTATAGCCTCATCCACCGGCTTTTCACCGCTCAGAACATCAAATTCGAGTCCCTTCGTCAGGTCGGGATGATCCAGTACGTAAGCGATGACGCGGGCCACGTCCTCTCTCGGTATCTCACCGCGTTTCAGGTTACCTGCCTTTATTTTACCCGTTCCCGGATCATTGGTCAGCCTGCCCGGTTTTATGATCGTATAATCCAGTCCGCTTTTTCTCAGAGCTTCATCCGCTTCTGCTTTTGCTTTCTGATAAACCTGAAAAACCTCACTTCCCCTGGGCGTATCCAGCCCCATCGCGCTGATTATTATAAAATGATTCACGCCAGATTTCTTTGCGGCTTCCATCAGCTTAACGGCCCCGTCGCGATCTACCGTCCACTTGCGCTCCTTGCCGCTTCCCGGCCCTGCTCCGGCTGCAAATACAACTGCATCGGCTGTATCAATCGCTTCAGAAAGCTGATCCGCTCCGTCTTCCTCAAGGTCGGCAATCACCGGCTCAGCGCCGGCTTTTTTCAGATCATCTGCCTGTTTGGGGTCTCGTATAATTCCTCTTACCCGATGACCCCTTTTTGAAAGAATGGGATGTACGTGCATGGCAACTTGTCCATGAGCACCCGCTATAGCAATTTCCATAGTAAATTCTGTTTATTTATCATTTTCAAAAAAACAGTCTCACACCTGATCCCGTTCAGAGCCAACGGTTTGAAAGATCATGGCCGGGCCGGATTACCTTTGTTCCTGAATTGGCATAAAACTAAATAACCGATACATTCGTCTTTAATATTGAATTACCATCTAAAGCCAACGAAATCATAAAATAAACATGAAAAGCATATCCATCGATGCAATTAAATCGATCTCTATTTTAATAGCATCCTTTTTTATCCTCTGCGGTTGTTCATCTCAAGGCGAGTCAGATGATTTCAGCATTGAGTCGCTGCCAGTTCTCACCGCCGAAGAAACCCTTCGGTTTTCAGAGTCTGAGGATATGCTTCTGGGAAGTATCACGCAGCTGCATACGGACTCTGAAGGGAATATTATTCTGGTTGACGGCCGGCAGCGTATCATTCATGCGGTGGATCCGCAGGGTAATTATATCCAGCAGATTGGCGCAACCGGTTCGGGGCCCGGTGAGTACCAGTTTCCCGGCCTCGTCTCTATCGGACCTGACGATGCACTTCACGTAATGGATTGGTCAAGCCGCCGCGTAATTTCTTACCGGAAAAATGAGGGTCGGTGGACATTTCACTCAGATTTTATAGCCGATCAGGATAAAATCGGTTTCCTGTCAAGATTGTTTCCGCTGAATTCGGACGAATTTCATATTGTTACCGGCAGCATCTCCGCTAACAGCAACGACATGTCGGTGATCAGCAAGATCGACGGTACCGGGAATGTATTGGTCGACAGCATCCTGACCGTTCCTTCCAATCAGAATTTCACTATCCGAAACGGTGACACTGCGATGATGTCTCTTTCTCAGTCAGATATGCACAGGCAGGCTCAGTATGCACATGATTATAACGGCGCAATCTACTACGGTTGGAGCGATTCATTAACGATCATGAAAATGACGCCTGACAACAACTCTTTTGAACTCCATGCAGACATCAAACTGCCCGACACTCCCTTTACGCAGGCCGATGCAGATTCTATTCTTTCCGGTTACGAATCACTTCTCGAGGGGAATGCATCTGCACGAGAGGATCTCATATCCTCATTCCCCGAAACCAAACCGGCATTCAGTGAGCTGCAGGCCGATGAAACGGGGCGCCTCTGGGCTCAGCTTCAGCTGCCCGGGGCTAACAATGGAACCTGGCTGATCCTCGACCCGAATGGCAATCCGGCCTATCGGGCAATTTTTGATAGCGATCAGAACCTGAGTGCCGTACGAAATGGTAAGGCGTACGTTGTAAGCCAATCCGATCTCGGCGTGCCCGAAGTTACGGTGTTTGAATTTGAATACTGATCTCATGCAACTGCCGAACTTCCACGCCTGGACATGCACATGGTTTACAATTCGGGAAGCTGACCCCGGATTTCGCCCTGGCGATGGGGTTCGGATGAAACAAGCAGATACAGATTGCCTTCACTCAGCGCCTCACGCACTGCATCACTCATTTTAAAGGCATTTTTTTGAGGGTCAAACCGCCCGCTCCTGTGATCGTCACTCACATCAGCATGCAGCTTAAGCAAACGGTTGCCTTTTTCACCCGGTGCGCCGTAGTGAATATATGCTGACCAATACCTGCCTTTCAGATCTTCAAAGTGTCCGGATATAATAAGTGAATCCCTCCTTACGGTCGCCTCAGCCATACCGACAGCCGCCGTCCCAACCGGTTCCGTCACGTGGTATCCGGCAAGGTCAAACTCGGCGGAAATTTGTGCCTCAGCCTGATAAGGAATAATCAGGATGGCGCACAGGCCGAAGAGTGACACCAGTGCAGATTTAAATACGGACCTCATATCTCTCCTCCCAATTTTTATTCTCATGTACTGTTCAACAAACTCCGCTACCTGCGAAGCACCAAATTCACCTTCGCAACATCCTCGTGAAATACATACATTCTATATCCATAACGAATATCTAAAGCATTTGTTGAAAATTATAAATAACAGATCCCCACTATGAGGCCGATTACTTTTTGGATAACATCTACATTGGCTCTGTTTCTCATCATTCAGACAGCCTGTGCCCGACAAGGGCAGGTGGAATGGAGGCCGGAGCTTACCGAAGACTGGACACCCGTTTCAGATTCTGTCTACACCACCGGTCATTTTGCGGAACCTCCGTCAGATGCCATCATTCTTTTTGACGGAACCGGCCTTTCGCAGTGGGAGTCAGCTCCCGGGTATTTTCCAAGTATCCGAGGCGTCAGCGACTACCTGAATGCACTGAGTAATGAATACGGAGATGCCGAATGGGATGTGGAAAACGGGATTATGACCGTCGTACCCGGCGCCGGAAACATCAAAACAAAACAATCATTCGGCGACATCCACCTCCATATTGAATGGCGAACACCAGAGGAGGTGGAAGGCAGCGGGCAGGGGCGCGGCAACAGCGGCGTATTTTTGATGGGGCTGTATGAGATTCAGGTTCTGGACTCTTGGCAAAATCCAACATATTCCAACGGGCAGGCAGGTGCAATCTACAAACAAAAACCACCGGCGGTAAATGCCAGCCGGGCACCGGGAGAGTGGCAAAGCTACGATATCTTTTTTGAAGCACCCCGCTTTGATGAAGACGGCGAACTGATTAAGGCCGCATATATAACCGTGATGCATAACGGCATATTGATTCATCACCGTGAAAAACTTGAGGGGCCCACCGTTTACATCGGCCTCTCCCATTACGAACCGCATGCCCCAATGCTTCCGATTGGCCTGCAGGATCATGATGATTACGTTAGCTTCAGAAATATCTGGGTGCGCGAACTCTAACCATAACCATACGGCCCTGTCATTCAGAACGCTGCACCGCAATGATATCAGGCTGAAAGCTTCATAACTATGAGCTCATATCAATTCGAACTGGAAATGGCTGTTCGCGACTACGAATTGGATACACAGGGTGTGGTAAACAATTCCGTCTATCAAAATTATCTTGAGCATGCACGCCATGAATACCTGAAATATATCGGAGTCAATTTTAATGAATTTCACCGGGACGGTCTTGATGCTGTGGTTCATAAAGTTGAATTAACCTATAAGCGTCCGCTCAAGGGTGATGATGCTTTTGTGGTCAGGATAAATGCACGTCCTAAAGGAAACGTGCGATTCATTTTTTACCAGGATATTTACCGGATACCCGATAACGAGCTTATGCTGACCGGTGTGGTTACCGCGGTTTTTATGACCGATGAGCGGCCCGTTAGGCCACCGGAGAAGTTGCAGCGCGCCATGTCCCGATTCAGCACGTGAATTTTTTCTGCCCGGTCGGGACTGTTTTCTGAGTATAACATCCGGAAGACCTTTACCATAAGTTAATTCGACTTTATGGCAAGTTGTTCGTTTCTTTATCAGAACGTACATGTCCCAATAATTTCTCCCATCGAATATTGATCAACTATTATGAGTAAAAACGGATTCAGCCGGCGTGAATTCCTCCGAACCGGAGCAATATCAACCGTCGCACTAGGCAGCGGACTTATAGGCAGACAGAAGCAGGCTATTAAGAGCACGTCATCTCCCGGAGACGCTAAAAATGTGATTTTTTTGGTAAGTGACGGAATGAGCTCCGGCACCCTCTCTTTGGCAGATCTTTTAAAACAGCAGCAATTCGGAGACAAGACAAACTGGATCAAGCTGTATGAGTCGGATAGCGAGTATCACCGGGGGCTGATGGATATGGCCTCACTCGATTCCGTGGTTACCGATTCGGCAGCTGCCTCTTCCTCCTGGGGAAGCGGAAAACGGATCAATAACGGTGGAGTAAACTGGGGCCCGTCCAATGAGCAGCACAAAACCATTTGTGAAATATTCAGGGATGCGGGCAAGTCTACCGGGCTGGTCAGCACGGCCAGAATCACCCATGCAACACCCGCAGGGTTTGGCGCCAATGTACAGTCAAGAAGTATGGAAGACGAAATTGCCGTGCAATATCTCGAGCGGGGGTATGATGTTTTGATGGGCGGAGGCAAAAGGCATTTTGATTCATCCAGGCGGCGGGACGGCAGGGATCTCTACAGCGACTATGAGCAACAGGGGTACACGGTTGTTAAATCCAGGGGTGAACTTACACGGGCCACCCGTAACAGCAAGCTTTTAGGTGTTTTTTATGACTCACACCTACCCTACACCGTCGACCACAGAACTCTGCCCGAGCTTCAGCAATCGGTTCCAACATTAGCTGAAATGACCGATGCCGCGCTTGATCGGCTCAGCAGAAATGACGACGGATTTATTCTTCAAATTGAAGGGGGCAGAGTGGACCATGCGGCTCACGGAAACTGTCCGTCCGGACTCATATATGATCAGATCGCATTTGATGATGCCGTAAAAACCGTCATGGATTTTACAGACGGGCGAGACGACACACTTGTGATTCTGACTACCGACCATGGAAATGCAAACCCGGGCCTGAGCGGGCTTGGATCCGGTTACAGAGAATCCCCCGGAATGCTGGCAACTCTCCAAAACTACCGTCACAGTTTTGAATGGATCTATGATCAGCTGGATTACAGCTACTCCGATGAGTCGATAAGCGGAGTTACCGTTAAGCGGATTATGGATATTGTGGAATATGCCGCCAATACACAGATTACCCGAAGTGAGGCACTCATGGTTCAGCAGGCACTGATGGGTAAATTCAGCGCACCATTCAGAAACCGGCAGGGAACGGGTGCTGTGCTTGCAGGGGTGCTTGCAAACTACAACGGCATCTACTTTATCGGCACAAATCACACAGCGGATTATGTGGAGCTCTCCGCATGGGGACCTGGTAGCGACCGAATTCCCGGATTTGCGCGCAATACGGAACTGTTTGACCTGATGGTAGATATGGCTGATGTACGCGCCTATGCACAGGGATAAATCAGCGGGCAAATTTTATGCCTGCTCATGGTGAGACCTCTTCAGCCAGTGCATCTTTCAGAAACCTGGACAGGCTTTGGGTATCCATATACCCGCGGCGGCGGTCAACCACGTTGCCTTCATTGTCAAGAACCACTGTAAAAGGAAATGCAGTCACACCCATCAGGGCCGCAAACTCTTTTTCCATCATCTCTTCACCCTTGTAGGTAATCAGCGACTCGGAATTGCCGTTAATTTTTACTGATACAAAATCCCTGTCAAGAATTGCCCGTATCGTCGGGGAAGGATATACCTCACGGCTCATTTTTCTGCACCACTGGCATCCCACTTCAAATATATCAACCAGGATATACTTTTCTCCGTTTGAGGCCTGATCAATGGCCAAATTCAGGGGCTGCCAATCCGGTTCATTTTCAATCTCTTTCGGTATTACCTGGATAAAGGAGTAGTATGCAAATACAGCAAGAAAGGCCGCTATAAAAATTCCTATCAATGCTTTTCTGCTCATGGATACAAAATTAAGGTTAACGTCTGAATACCTGTTTTATCAGAACTGAATATACGAAGATTTATTTTCCCCGAATCCGGTTCATAAAAAGTGAAATATTTTGTGAACGTGTGTCGAATGAGGGAAGAATCTGCTCGAAACTGTGTGCTTCACCCTCTTCATTAAATAAAATTCTGTTTTTCCACACAAAATTACCCTCATCGGTCAGCCACAGATCATCCCTGCCGAACCTCAGATCATTGAAATAGAGCGAACTGTCGGTTTTTTCAACGGTATAATATCCTCGTGAGAACCATAAAAGTGTTTCCACGGCCCGGTCATCGATATACGGTTCTATCAGGTAGCTGTTCCTCGGGATGGCCAGGAAATTCAGTTCCTGCGACGTATCAAACAAAGAGTAGTTTGCATTGTAAACCGTATCATTTCTCACGGCATAGCCGGTCCATAAAAAAGTGTTCGGGCCATTTGGCGTGGTCTTAAGCATCTCGTGGTATCCAAACCGATTCTCGAATGATTCAGAAAAAACGGTATGCACATGCGATTTTATTCCAAGTCCCCAGATAATATACAGAGTGCTGAGTGCTAGACCGCTTCCATTGGCCAGTCGCCTGAACCCTGAATCTCTTTTCATAAACAGTGACAGGATCAGTCCCGACAGCAGAGGCAGTGTATAAAACGGATCAATGATAAACATCGAATCAGTTGTAAAAGGTATATCCGACAGAGGATAAAGCACCTGCGTTCCGTAGGTGGTAATCGTATCAATCAGAATGTGTGTACCAAATATTAAAAAGACCATCCAGGACCATCTCTGCCACCCAACAGCCCGTTCTGCGTACCATCTGTTGAATGCGGATCCGATGATCGGTGAAAAAAGCAGACAAAAGAAGAGAGAATGTGTAAACCCCCTGTGATTGCGCATCTCCACAACGCCGTCTACAAATGGGTTGATAATGACGTCCAGATCGGGCAAAGTACCAAGTACAGCGCCCCAAAGTATTGCCCTGCCTCCAATTTTTTTTCCCAGAACCGCCTCACCGACGGCGGCACCCAGTGTCATTTGTGTGATGGTATCCATATGATCTCGCCAATAACTGATTCATTAACTGCATTGTAAACAACCGGATGGCAATCAGTGTTCACAGTCTTCCCAAAAAGAGTGCCCTTATTCGGGCGTTTTATATTATTTAACATTAAAGCGGGAATGATCGGGTGTGAATATCGTTTGTTTACGACATCATTCAAACAATTATTCCATGAAAAATATTACCCTTTATTTTGCTGCATTGTCCGTTTTAATCATCATCTCAGCTTGCTCATCAAATGAGCAGCAGGGTGTGGAAAATTACGGCGGAGAACGCACCGTTCCTGCCGTTGAAGCAGTTGAGGCACGATTCGGCTCCCTGCCGCTTGAAGAGAGACTCAGCGGAGTGGTAGCTGCCGCCAATCAAATAGATATGTATCCCCGGATCTCAGCCCCGGTTCTTGAGGTCTTTGTTCAGGACGGCGATCGAGTACAGCAAAATGACGTGCTCATCAAACTGGATGATTCGGAGTACAAGGAGCAGCTGAAGCAGGCCGAGGCCAATTTGCGAATCACACGTGCGCAACAGCGCCAGGCAGAAGCCGAGTTAAATGAAGTTGAATCTCAAATGAGAAGACAGCTTGCTCTCAATGAACGGGATCTGACCAGTGAACTTGAAATGGAAAGAGTACAGGCTCTCCTCGAATCAGCTGAAGCAAGCTATGAACTTGCCCGGGCAAGGGTAGAGCAGGCTCAGTCATCCGTCGATGAACAAAAACAGCTGCTGGGCCGCACGGAAATCCGAGCCCCAATCAGTGGTACCGTAGGACAGCGTTCAGTCGAACCGGGTATGCTGGTCAATACCGGAACAATGCTTTTTACCATAGGCGACCTTACACGCTCTAAAGTTACCATCAATCTCACGGAGCGGATGATGCAGTACATTAACAGGGGACAATCGGTTCGTATTTTCTCTGAAACCCTTGGTGATACGGTGATAACAGCCAGTGTGTCGCGCATTTCACCTTTTCTGGGAGCAGGAAGCTTCAGCACAACCGCTGAAATTGACATTCGAAATGAAAATATGGCCCTCATGCCGGGCATGTTCGTAAATGTCGATGTTCTCTACGGGGAAAGCGAGCAGGCAACGGTTATCCCGCTGAGCTCCATTTATCGGAACCCGAATACAGGTGAATCGGGTGTTTATGTAGCCACCGGATTTGGCATCGAATCTGAATTTCTCGAAAATTCTGAAAATGAGCTGGCTAACCTGAGCAATCCGGTAGATACTGAATTCAGACCCATCAACGTCATCGCCCGAGGGAGGGAAACGGCCGGCGTGGAGGGAATCAATCCCGGTGAATGGGTTGTAACGGTTGGGCAAAATCTGCTTGCACGCGATGCCCGCGACACGGCCCGCATCCGGCCAGTAGGCTGGAATAAAATCATTGCAATGCAGCGCATGCAGCCTGAAGACCTGTTAAAGGAAATCATGAATTCGGGTGTAGCACAGAATTCAGTCAATAACCTTTAATAGTCAGCCCTCTCACCATGCCTATCACAGAAACTTCAGTAAAACGTCCCATTGCAACAACCATGGTCTATCTGATCGTGATTGTATTGGGTATTACAGGCTTTCGGTATCTTCCTGTCGACCTGCTGCCGCCGATTGATTTTCCGCGTCTTTCCGTATCCGTCGACTACCCTAATGTCGGGCCGGAAGAGATCGAGAACATCATAACCGATCAGCTCGAAAATGCGTTGGCAGGCGTAGCAAATGTAGAAGAAATGACCTCGCGGTCTTCTCAGGGTGAAAGTCAGGTTACACTCAATTTTTCTCAGAATACAAATCTTGATGAAGCTGCCAATGATGTGAGAGCTGCGCTTGACCGCGTGCGCCGCAGTTTGCCCGAGGAAGCAGATGCTCCGCGGGTTCGCAAGTTCGACCCCAATGATTTTCCCGTTGTTATCCTTGGCGCTCAGTCCGTATATCCGCTGGATGAGCTCACACTTACTCTCGAAAGGGATATTGCCAAACGATTTGAACAGATTCCCGGTGTCGGATCAATAGATGTTTGGGGCGGCGTTTATCGTGAAATCAGGGTAAATCTGAAGCGCGACAGACTCACAGGCAGCGGTCTCACCGCCAGTGATGTTCGCAATGCTATCGTTGCAGAAAACAATACCCTTCCGGGAGGAAATGTTAAAGACGGCCTGACGCAGCTCTATGTCCGTACACTGGGTGAGTTTACGTCCATCCGGCAAATTTCGGAAACCATTATTGCCCGCGACGATAACGGTTTTCCCATTCGCGTGCAGGATGTAGCCGATGTTGAGGATACCTATAGCGATATAAACAGGGTCGTATCGGTTAATGATCAGCCCATGATCCGAATGGGAATCCGAAAGCAGACAGGTGCAAATACGGTTGCCATCGCTGAAGAGATTCAGCGGGAAGTAGAACGCGTAAACAGCGAACGCGATGATATCAACCTTCTGGTCATCATTGATCAAAGTGAATTTATACAGGACTCTATAGATAATGTGCAGCAGGCCGCTATGTGGGGAGCCATACTGGCCATCTTTATTCTCTATCTTTTTCTGCGTAACGGCTCCACCACCTTTATCATCTCACTCGCCATACCTATTTCCATCATAGCCACATTTGGCCTTCTCTATTTTTCCGGCCTCACTCTCAATCAAATGAGTTTTGGCGGGCTCGCGCTCGGTGTCGGACTAATCGTTGACAACGCTATCGTGGTTCTGGAAAACATCGTTCGCCTCAGAAGCGGGGGCAAGTCTCTGTCAGAAAGTGCACTTACTGGAACAAGAGAGGTGGGTGGTGCCATTATCGCTTCAACCATAACAACCTCCGTTATCTTTCTGCCGGTAGTATTTATGCAAACCATTACCGGTACCATGTTCCAGCAGCTGGCGCTTGTCGTTGTATTCGCACTGCTCTGTTCGCTTCTGGTTGCATTATCGCTGGTTCCAATGCTGGCCAGTAAAATAATGACCATTAAACCGGACTCGGAACTTACAGCAAAAGAGAAAGGCCGTTTTCAGAGGTTTTTTGAACGGTTTGAAAATCGCTACAGTACTTTTCTTGAAACTGCTATTCGCAGAAAATATACGGTTTTTGCTGTCACGGCTGTTCTGCTGGCTTCCTCTTTTTACGGCATACGTTTTATCCAGACGGAACTGGCTCCGCAAACAGAGGCAGATGAAATCTCCATCAATTTTTATTTATCAGACGGCATGAATATTGCGGTCGCCAACGAGTACCTCAAAGAACTGAAAGCCAAAGTGGATGAGGTGGTTCCCCGGGACCAGGTTGAATACATCTCAACAGAAGTACGGAATGGCCGCGCGGAGGTGGAAATAACACTAATTGAAGCTTCTAAGCGAACCGTGAGTTCATATGAGCTTGCCGATCAAATACGAAACAAAGTAGACGGTTCCATTCCCGGCGGTTTCTTTCGGGTAAATGCACAGAGCGGTTTGTGGATTCTGAGGCGAATTTTTGGCTCGGGTGGCGAGGAGGCGGTACAAATCCAGCTTCGCGGTTATGATATTGCTACGGCCGATGAAGTCTCTAATGAAATCAGACAGCGAATCGAACAGATTCCGGAAGTGAGAGGTGTACGGTCTGACCGGGAAGACCGGCGTCCGGAGCAAAATGTAGTGTTCGACAGGGAGCGTCTGGCCGAGCTGGGCCTAACAGGCCGTGAAGTGGCGCAGGCTATACAGGCGAATATTGGCGGCACACGTGCAGGATATTTCAGGGAAGGCGGAGATGAGTTCGACATAAATGTCCGTCTACAGCAGGACGATCGCATGAGCACTCTCGATCTGAATAATATCTCCGTCAGAACTGCAAACGGAGATGTAATACCCGTGTCTACCGTAATCAGCCAGGAAACTGCCCGCGGTCCTGAATCTATCAACCGGATTAACGGACAAAGGGTTACGAATATATCGGCCAACCTCGTAAGCGGTGTGCCTCTGGGCACCGCCGTCGAAAAAATTCAGGCAGAACTCGCAGATTATCAGCTGCCGCCCGGATTTTCCATTATCTATGGGGGTGAATATGAAGAGCAGCAAAAAGCTCAGCAGGATTTTATCATCTCCATCATTATGGCCCTTATACTTATATACATGGTAATGGCTGCACAGTTTGAGCGTTTTCTGGACCCTCTTATCGTAATGTTCGCTGTTCCCGTAGCTGTGATAGGTGTCATTCCAACCATGCTGCTCACAGGCACAACATTCAACATGCAGAGCATAATGGGTGTTATTATGTTGATAGGCATTGTGGTAAATAATGCCATTGTTCTGGTTGACTATATCAACCTGATGAGGCGCGAAAAGAACCTGTCTGTATTTGAAGCCGTTGTTCAGTCTGGCAAGCTTCGCCTTCGGCCAATACTGATGACAACACTGACAACGGTGCTCGGACTTCTGCCTCTTTCATTTGGATGGGGTGCCGGGGGAGAAATCCAGGCATCCCTTGCACGGGTCGTTATCGGCGGCCTTACTGCCTCAACGCTCATCACGCTGATTCTGGTACCGGTTGTCTATATAACTGCCAACCAGATCAAGGTATACGCTGTACAGAAAAAAGATGAATGGATTCCCTCTGCTTCTGAAAGTGAAGTAGCTCCGGCTCCGCAAACTACCTGATTCGATACCCGATTCATTACCGTGAAGGAATGTTGTGAATTGAATATCCCGAAGGATTGTTGACAATAACACACCTACTATGTCTTGTCATCAATCCTTTTATTATGTGGACTCTATCGATACTATTACTGAATCTTTTTCTCAACGGCCAGCCGGTATTTCAAACAAGTTTAAGTGATTCCGTTCTCGTCAGCCCGGAAAGTAGTATTACGGTAACCGGCTCATCAACCCTGCATGACTGGGATGCGGTGTCATCAAATATTGAGCTCAGTGCAGACCTTCCGGAAAGTTGGTTTCAGTCGGAAGAGGAGTGGAATACAGAAGCGTTGACAGGAATTGTGGCTGAAATGCCCATAGAGAGCCTTGAGAGCGGACGCCGCAAAATGAACCGAGACATACGGGAAGCACTGCGCTCGGAGCAGTACCCCAAAATCAGATTCACCTCTTCAGTTGCTGAGGTTCTATCCTATCAGAAAGAAAACGGGGTGTATGAGTTCAGGCTGAACGGGAACCTGGCTCTTGCGGGAGAAGAGAGAGACACGCAGTTTGTATGCACGATAGATGAGCATGAAAATCAAACTTTACGCGCCACATGTGAAACGGATATTGATATGACTGATTTTAACATTAACCCGCCAACTGCTTTTTTCGGGGCACTGAAAACGGATGAAATGGTCACAATTATGGTTGATTTAATTCTGCTATCTTCGAGGGGAAAGGACTGAAAAGAGAGTCTTGACCGTTGGGAAGTGCCTTTTTGTTTCGATCAATTGCAACCAATATAAGGGTATAGGGCACTCACGACCAAAAGAGATTTGAAATGGATACATGATATATAAGTAATGTTAGTTAATAATATTCTTTATATATTTAATGGCAGTTATCAATAGATAAAAATTTACACAAATGCCCAGAAAAATTGGATCTCTGACCCTTTATTCTGTAGATGATCTGCATGAGATGCTTGGGGTCAGTAAAATGACTCTCCGCGCTTATCTTCGGGAAGGAAGATTAAAGGGGCGAAAGCTTGGAGTGCAGTGGTATGTTACTGAAGAGTCTATTCGTTCCTATTTTGACGAAAGCGGGCCTGAAAATGTTCAGGCCAAAAAAGCACAGTCTGACAAGGAAATCATGTATGTTGTACAGGGAGTGAACGACCTTGTGAGTGAAACTGAAATCTGTACGTCTGTAGAGGAGACGCTTGAGTGCCTGAAAAACCAGGCGATTATCAGTCTTTTCCAGGTTGAAATCAAAGATGCAGATAACGGTGAAGTAATTGAAATTGTGAAAGCACGTGATTTTTTGGAACGCTATTCCGGTTAAACCATGAACCTGCCTTTGAAAAAAACCGCCCTGCAGATTATTGAATTCGGAAACCTCCCGGAAGATCAGTTCTACTGCCTGATCAATTTAAATATCAGTCCGGACGGCATGAATATTGAAAAACTGCGCTTGACTGATCCCCGGAATTTCGACCTGCAGTTCAGGGAAAGCGGTTGTCTGCTAATGCTTACCGAAGATGAGATTGAAGAGCTGATTCGCAGGAAAGAAATTGACCGGGATTCAATACATGAATCGCTTTACAAGCTTGCCCGTCAGGAAGGTGTAATCTAACTATACCGGTTCGGCATTCTCATGTAAAGGCAACCGGGAAAGGACCGTTATCCTCCCACCAAAGCCACGTCTTTATTAATGAACAGATTGTTTTTCCATCCATAATCTCACCCTCCCTGACCATTCGCAGAGCCTCCGAATAGGGAATTCTGTAGGTGATAAGAAATTCATCATCGTCAGACTTTTGTTGCTGCTCGGCAAAGCCCCAGGCGGCATAAATGTGGATTAGCTCATCAGCATACCCGATGGCAGGATAAAACTCTCCTGTTTTTACCAGGTTTGAACAAATCAGGCCGCTCTCTTCCGTCAGCTCTCTTTTTGCCGTCGTTTCCGGACTTTCACCCGGATCAAGTTTTCCGGCCGGAACTTCAGCAAATATTCTGCGCGGTGGATAGCGATACTGTTTCAGAAGCATTACTGTGCCGTCCTCGAACACAGGCACTACGGCGCTCGCTCCCGGATGCTTGATCCAGTCTCTTGTAGATGTTGAGCCGTCTGGAAGACGCACCTCATCAACATACACGTCCAGGAGTACTCCGTCGAACACATTTTTTGAACGAATAGGTGTTTCTTCCAGCTTGTCGCTGATCGAATTGCGGGATTGTCGTTCTTTATCTTCCATTTAAATATAAATTAAGTCGTATAAAGCGTATTTTCTGAATCAATGATTACAGATTGAAAGCGTCTTATATGGGAGAAGTTATAAATATTGACGGCAAGAAGATAAAAGTGCGCGACTATATTTACACATGGTCGAACTTTATCTCCTTTACCAGGATCCTTGTGGTAATTCCCATCATATGGCTTCATATCAATAATGGGTTTGAAACGGATGTCTGGATTATCGTACTCATTATCTACGGCGTAATTTCGGACTACCTCGACGGTCTTGTTGCCCGATGGCGCGATGAAATATCAGAATTGGGGAAGATTCTGGATCCGATTGCGGATAAGCTGATGGCCTTCTTCCTTTTTCTTTATACAGTTATTCTGGGCTGGATCCCCCTCTGGTATTTTTTTCTGGGAGTAGTCAGGGATCTGCTCATAATGGCCGGATCTGCACATATTAAACGAAAACGCGGCAAAGTTGCCATGTCGATTATGTCGGGCAAAATAACGGTGAATGCAATGGCTCTATACTGGATCTCCGTGTTCTTCTTCCGTGAAGCGGAAACAGCACAGACGTTTCTGATGGTTGTATCCGCACTGATGATGATTGTATCTTTCATAGAATACAAGCGCAGGTACTATAAAATTATAAACGGGGCAGACTTTAATTGATCTCCGTTTTACTGAATAAATTTTTGGTTTAAACAACATGAGCTGGTTACAGAAACTTGGTTTAAAAAAGCAGGAAAAACTGGAACAGGGTGTTGAGAAAAGCCGTGACGGTTTGCTCAATAAAATCGGGAAAAGCATTGCCGGTAAAAATACGGTGGACGCCGAAACCCTCGATGATCTCGAAGATGCCCTCATTTCCTCGGATGTGGGCGTGAAGACCACAATCGAAATAATCGACCGCATTGAGGCTCGTGTGGCCCGGGATAAGTTTATTACCCAAAATGAGCTACAGCAAATACTTCGTGAAGAAATTGCAGATCTGCTCAAAGAGAACAGGCCTGAACAGCCGGCTGAATTTGACGCTGATTTTCAACACAAGCCACACGTGGTGATGGTAGTGGGTGTAAATGGAGTGGGAAAAACCACAACCATAGGCAAACTTGCGCACCTTTATAAAAATGCAGGCAAGCTTGTTGTTTTGGGTGCAGCCGACACCTTCAGGGCGGCGGCCGTAGACCAGCTTACTATTTGGGGTGAACGGGCCGGTGTGCCAATTGTTCAGCAGGGACAAAATGCCGATCCGGCCGCCGTTGCTTTTGATACGGTTGCTGCCGCAAAATCAAGAGGTGCGGATGTGGCGCTTGTTGATACGGCCGGCCGCCTTCACAATAAAAAATCGCTGATGGAAGAGCTTGGCAAAATCAAGAGGGTTATGGGGAAGGTAACAGATGGAGCCCCGCACGAAATCCTGTTGGTTCTGGATGCCTCAACAGGTCAAAACGCCATGCAACAGGCAAAAGCCTTTACGGAGGTGGTTGACGTAACCGGCCTGGTTCTTACCAAGCTGGACGGAACAGCCAAGGGAGGCATTGTTATTGGAATATCCAATGAGCTCAGTGTACCCGTAAAATATATAGGCGTTGGAGAGAAGATCGAGGACCTGCAGATATTTGACCGGGTTGCCTTTGTAAATGCCCTCTTTGGGTCAGATGAATGAACGAAAGTTTATTTATCCGCAACTGAACCATAAAATACACCTCTTCCGCAGCTACCCTCAGGAGGAGAAGAAAACGGGATTTTGAAGTCAGAGCCCTGGAAATAATGTCGCGCCCTCCGGGATCCGTGAAAGCGAATGGCGATACGTTAATTTGGTATTGGCGTAAACGGCTTTACAATTAACCTCCCGTTGATTAACATATCAGGCCTTAATCGTGTTTGATATGCTCACTGCTCATACGCCTTTTTTTACAAACCTGACGAGCCGGGCCGCATTGGCAACAGTTTTCTGTCTCTGCTTTGCTTTGCTGACTATCTGTCCGGCCTTTATGCTGGCCGCACAGGAGAGTAATAATCCCGACCAACTCTTTCTTGAAGCCAAACAGCTTTTTTTAAACAACGAGAAACAAGAGGCCGACCGGCTTTTTCGTTCGTACTATCGTGACCGGTGCACATCACCCGAAAACATTGAACGGTGTGCAGAAACCGAAATCTATCTCGGTTCAATCACCCGTTCCGGAGGTGAATACGATCAGGCTGAAGAGTTTTATACTCTCGCCAGATCGCGCATTACAGATAGCCGGGAGCAACACGGTTCATTGCTTGTCTGGATCTATTCACAGCTTTTTTATCTGGAGGACGAACTGGAAAATATCTCACTGGCTGAGTCATGGGTAAATAAAGCCCTGGAGCTTGTCGATGAAGAGCAAATGAATGGAGTTCCTGCCGCAAGGGCCTATCTGGCAAATGGCTCCCTCCAGATTACATTGGGCAACTACCAGGATGCGGTTGACGCCTTTGAACTCGCTCTGGATCAAATTCATACCGATCCCGAAAGCGACAATTATGAAACTAAACGGCTTTTATCGCAGGGCTATACAAATATGGGCATCGCATACGGCCGGCTCGGACTATACGATAGTGCTCTGCGGCAGTATGAAAATGCAAGACAAATCATCCTGGATACATTCGGCTCCCAGGACCGTGAAATGGCACTCATTTATAATAGCCTGGGATCGATCAGTTATTTCAGCGGCGATCACGGAACCGCTGCTCAATATTTCCTGAGATCAGGTTCCATTTTATCTGACATTCATGGTGAGATTCATGAAGGAGTTGCTATAGCGTATAACAATGCAGGCTCATCCTTTATGAGCCTGGGCGATATTGTTTCGGCAACCGAATATCTTGAAAAAGCTCAGCAAATAAAGGAAAGCCTGTATGGTTTTGAAAACTTTGATATAGCCGTGGGCTATAACAATCTGGCATATTTGTACGTACAAAGAGAAGAGTACGGGCAAGCGGAGGAGTATTACAGGCTTTCAATTGAAATCCGGGAAAAGCTTTTTGACAAAACACACCCTTCACTCACCGCACCATTGCTGCAGCTTTCAAGTATGTACATACAAATTGAAAACTATTCCGAGGCTCGTGAGCTGCTGGAACGCGTTGTCGAAATTGCAGAATTACGTCTTGACGCTTCACATCCGGATGCAATTGAGGCAATGATGCTGATCGCAAGTTCGTATATGGCACAGGGTCAACTGGATGATGCGGAGCGCGGCTACATTGCGTTGATCAATTTACTTACCGAAAACGCACTGGCCGGTGATGGAGACTTCTTAACCGTTCAGCCTGAACGCGTCAGGTACCCCGTAAAACTGGTAGAATCGATACGGGGATACACGGCAACCCTTTACAGCAAGTATCTGAGTAATTTGAATGAGGGCGCCCTTACAACAATTCTGGACGCAGCAGAACTTGCTTCCCGAACCATCGACTTTTTGCAAACAACGTATCAGAGCGAAGCCTCCAAGCTGAACCTGCTGGATAAAAACCACGATATCTATGCAACAGCGATCGATGCAATTTATGAGCTCTACTCCATGAACAATAATCCGGACAGAATTGACCAGATGGTTTACTACTCGGAGAAAAGCAGGGCCAGAATTGCCATGGAGTACCTCCAAACCGTTGAAGCAAGGAACTTTGGAAGCATTCCGCAAGAGGTTATTGACGACGAGCTCAAATTAAACCTGCGGGTAACCGAACTCTTTCAACGGGTAAACCTTGAAAAAGAGAAAGGCGATGAAGCCGACTCCGTATTGGTTGGTACGTTAACGGACTCCCTCTTTCATGCGCGGCGGGAGCTGCAGGAGTTTACAGCAGCCCTGGAGCACAACTATCCCTCATATTTTGAGCTTAAGTACAAACAGCACATCGCAGGAATCACCGATATTCAATCTTTTTTATCTGAAGATGAGACAGCCATCCTTTACTCGTTTGGGCGCAATCACCTGTATGCAACCGTTCTTGGAAAGAATAGTAAGTCACTGCATAAACTGGATGTTGATACCGGTGAAAGCGTTACCGGCCAGATTAACAGCCTGAGAAGTACGCTGGAAACCGGAAACAGGGAAGAATACAGGCAGCAAGCTTATCTTTTGTATGAGCAACTGTTTGCTCCCTTACGGCCTGATATCCGTTCTGAATCTTTGATCCTGTTGCCCGACCAGGTTCTGCAATACCTGCCATTCGAACTGCTTCTCACGGACGAAAGCGAAGCCTCAGAGCCTGATCATGAACTGCCTTTTTTGATCAGGGAATTTGATTTCCGTTACTCTCCTTCAGCAACCGTCATGCTTTCTGAGCGCTCTGCTGAAGAAGAAGGTTCTCCGCAAAATCTGCTTGCTCTTGCTCCCTTTGAACAGGACGGTGTGAGTTATTCGACTCAAACCGAAATATCCCGTGCTCAAAACAGCCTGGGCGCCCTTCCTCTAACGGGATATGAAGCAAGAGAAATAGCTTCGTTGTTCAGACAGAGGGATACGGCCTGGAACTTCTTTTTTCCTGAACAAGCCGAAGTGCTTACCGGCCGGCGGGCTTCGAAAAACAGAGTGCTAACCGGCGTGATGGATGATTACGGTTTCATCCATTTTGCCACGCACGCGTTTATTCACGAAACAAACCCTTCACTATCAGGAATTGCACTCCACCGGGGAGATGATGAAAACGGAATGGTATATATAAGCGATATTTATAATCTCAGAATGAATGCAGACCTCGTCGTGCTAGGAGCCTGTGAAACAGGTCTGGGAGAACTGCATCGTGGTGAAGGGCTGATCGGATTTACACGCGCATTTTTCTTTGCCGGTGTCTCCAACCTGGTTGTATCCATGTGGAAAGTGGATGATCAGTCCACAGCGAATCTGATGGTTAATTTCTATCGCAATATCCGTAACGACAACATGGACTATGCAGCTGCACTGCGTAATGCCAAACTTGAGCTTATAAATCACCCGGAATATGCATTCCCTTCAAACTGGGCCGCATTCATTCTGAATGTGCGCCAGTAGGTGAAGTTGGGTTAGAAAAAAGACCTGAACGTCAAAAATTTGTCTCATCCATAGCTGCCTTGTAGCGAACGGCATATGGTCTTTATTTTACACTTTGAAATTGAAAAGACGTTACGCTACCTATCCGGAAATAAGCCTCTCAAAGGCAGCATGATTTCTTTTAACGTCGCGTAATTTCAATAAACTGCTGATTATCAACAACCGGCCGGCCGTCGTAATTTGCCACTTCAACTGATGACGTGTAGATAAGCCGTGCCACCCTTGAAAGTTTATCATAGTCGATCTTGTCGGAGTGGTCGGAGGGACGGTGATAATCTTCATGTACACCGGTAAAAAAGAATACAAAAGGTACCTCGAGACGTCCGAAATTCCAGTGATCGCTTCGGCGGTAGAACTGATTTGGGTCATCAAGATCGTTATAGCTGCGATCGAGCCTCATGTTAACAGATTTTCTGTTTCCCGCCTGCACAAGGCTGTCAAGTCCGGAAGAGATAATCTCACCTCCAATCAGGTACACATAATCCGTATCTCCCTTTTCAATATTCTCGGGGTCACTTCTTCCCACCATGTCCGTATTAAAATTAGCCACCGTCTTTTCTATAGGAATAACGGGATGGTCTGAATAATATCTTGAACCCAGCAGCCCGTTTTCTTCACCGGATACGTGAAGAAAAAGCACGCTTCGCCCGGGCCGGTATCCCCGGTCGGCCGCTTCCTGAAAAGCATTGGCGATAGCCATTAATGCCACCGTGCCGCTTCCGTTATCATCCGCCCCGTTGTTGATTGCATCTCCTTCATCATTAGGTTGTGTTACCCCGATATGATCGTAGTGTGCCATAAGAACCAACACCTCTTCTTTTAATACAGGATCGGCTCCCTCCAGCAAGGCAATGACATTCTGTGTCTCAATATAGCCCGGTCCTTCAAATGGTGTATATTCCAGGTAATAACCGGTTTCCCGGGCCCTGAATTCATGGGCATCTTCGATCAGGCTTTGACGAAATGCCTCCAGATCCTCCTGATCATCAAGTTCCAGCATGGTGGCTGCCATTCTCGGGCTGATCTGATTGATGCCTTTGTATACCCTGTTGGTGCTTCGGTTCCCATCCCGGTAGGCAAGGCTCATGGAAGACGGTTTGCTCATAAGCGATGAACTAACGGCCGCAAGATCCTCAAATTCATCCTGCGAATAATCGGAAATCAGTAAAATACCTGCAGCATCTCTTTCGCCGAGAATGGCTTGAATTCGGCTGTTGCTTGTAATCTCTGGTGAAATAAGAGTGTCGCCGTCTTGCACATAGGGTATATCCTCAAAAATAAGTACCCACTTTTCTTCAAGGTCCGTGCCCTCTAAATGATTGATGTTATATTCGGGATCATTCAGACCAAATCCTGCAAAAACCACATCCCCGGTCAGCGAACGGGTGCCTCCGTACAAACGAATATATTCGCCCTGCGAGTCGGCAGATTCCTTGGTATGATTAATTTTTACAAGCTCTTCTCCTTCAATTCTGAACGTATCGTATAGCAGGCTGTCGGTGAATTCCGCATTTATCCGGTACGTCTGATAGTAGCTTCCGTTATCGCCCATAGGCTTTATTCCCAGCTCTTCATAATATCCGGACAGATACGATGCAGCTTTCTTCAGGCCGGGAGTGCCGGTAGCTCGTCCCCGTAGTGAATCGTGTGCAATAATCTGCAGGTGTGTTTGAAGAAACCCGGGCGTAATGTGTTCGGAGAAACTGTAAATATTTTGCCCGCCGGCATCTTTGCTGCCCGTTTTCTCCTGAGCGGCACAGCCTGCGAGAATGATAACCGCTGCAGCTAAAATTGAATGTCTCATGTCAGTCAAATTCTGATTTAAACGAACCGGAAGAAGCACCGATAATCTCATCAACCGGTTTCAGGTCAATGTAAAAATCTGTTGAACTATCTTCCTCTATAAATAAATTAATCTGCTGTTCTTTAAGCATTTCAAGAATGGCCAGAAATGTTACTACAATGGCCATCCTGGATTTCAGTTCCATACAGAATGAAATAAATGATGTTCTGCCGGCTGACTGGAGCCGATTCAGCACATACTCTGCCTGTTCTTCAACAGTGTATTGTACTTTTTCAACTTTATGATAAGTATGCTGTCGCTTAATATCGGCAAGCACTTTTCGAAAAGCGGCCATCAGGTCAAAAAGGGTCACATCTTTCAATGCTTCACCTGTTGCCTGTTTCTCCACCTCGTCTGCTTCTGCATAACCGCGATAATACTTCTGACGTGCTTCCTCATCAATCACGGTCAGCTTTTCCGCCATCTCCTTGTAGCGTTTGTACTCCAAAAGCTTTTGGACCAGCTCATATCGGGGGTCATCTTCATCCAGGTCCTCGTCATGCTCATTCTCCCTGGGCAGCATCATTCTGGCCTTGATCGACATCAGCAGACTGGCCATAAAAATAAACTCGCTGGCAACATCCAGATCCAGCTCTTCCATAAGCCTGATATAATCCAGAAACTCATGAGTTATATGCGAGATGGGAATGTCGTAGATATTGAGCTCATCTCTTTTGATAAAAAAGAGAAGCAAGTCCAGCGGACCTTCGAAATTTTTTAGTTGAACTCTGTACATGATGGGTTTTAGCCTGTGTAAAGATCGGAAAATGATCATTAAAAAAGAAGCTTCACGGTTGATTCTCTCTTTAAGATTGAGCAGGTTATTATTGCACATACAAACTAAGGGGTATTATGCATTCAGCCGCAAATCACTTTAGCCGGGAAATCAGCCGTTTCTTCGATTCTTACTTTGATGAACACAAGCTTGCCACCTCCTACGTACAGGTGCTGCGTTTGATTGACGAGCAACAATCAATAACTCAGAAAGAGATTGCAGACAGAATGAACCTGGCTCCATCCACCATAACAAGATTTATCGGAAAGCTGAACAAAATGGGGCTTATTGAGAAAACCAGATCAGGTAAGGAAATGTCGGTCCATATCAGTGAAGGCGAAAAAAATACTGTACGGAACATGATTTCTTTGCTTAAAAAGGCCGAAAAGGATCTTGAAGCACTACTGGGCAGTAAGTATATCGAAACCACGTCTGCTCTGCTCAATTACGGAGCAAATGAGATTCAGTCAAGGCTTGATGAGTCATGACCGCTTTTCTATGGCTCTTGCTGGTTGTCGGTTTAATTATCTGGATGACAAGCCGTCTCAAAGTTCATCCATTCCTGGCGCTTCTTTTTGGGTCCATCATGATGGGCGTTGTATCCGGCATTCCCGTAAACACACTTCTTACTACACTTGCAGGTGGATTTGGTACTACCCTCCAGAGTATCGGCATCGTCATCGCTTGCGGCACCATTATCGGTGAATATTTGAACCGGTCGGGCGGTGCTGCCGTACTCGCGAACAGGCTGCTCCGGCTAACGGGTGAAAAAAAGGCCCCTTTGGCCATGAGTATGACCGGTTATATCGTTTCTATTCCCGTTTTCTGCGACTCCGGTTTCATTGTTCTCTCTTCCCTGATGAAAGCCGTTGGGAAAAAGACGGGCACTGCCGTAACCGTACTTGCCATTGCGCTTGCTTCCGGCCTGTATGCCACACATGTTTTCGTGCCGCCAACACCGGGCCCCCTGGCCGCTGCCGCAACGCTGGGGGCCGACATCGGTCGTGTCCTGCTTCTGGGGCTCTGCGTATCCGTGCCGGTAATGCTAACCGCTCTTGCATGGGCATATTACTGGTGCGGCAGGTATCGCATCGAATTGGATTTATCAGAAAAACAGGAACCGTCCACCAATCATCCGCCATCATTTTCTATTGCTGCCGCTCCGATATTGATACCTATCCTGCTCATTGCCCTAAAATCGTTTGCAGAATACCCCTCTGCACCTTTTGGTGAGTCAGTACTGTTTTCATCGATTGTCTTTATCGGCGATCCCATCATGGCCCTTTTAATCGCTGTAATTCTGTCTTTTTTCATGGTTGGCAGGGGCGAAAAAAGGATCAAAAACCTATGGCTCGAAGAAGCCCTGATGAAAGCAGGGATTATCATTCTTATTACCGGTGCGGGCGGTGCATTCGGTGCTATACTGAGAGAGACCGGGATCGGTGATTTTGCCGCCCGTTTTGCCACAGCCGGCGGGCTTGGCATTATCATCCCGTTCCTTATCGCTGCCTTTCTCAAGACCGCACAGGGCTCCTCAACCGTCTCCATAATCACTGCGGCCGGAATCTGTGTACCTCTGCTGGAACCCCTGGGTCTGAGCTCGGAAACCGGTATTGCGCTCGCGGTACTAGCGATCGGGGCAGGTGCGCTTACCGTATCGCATGTAAATGACAGCTACTTTTGGGTGGTAGCCAAATTTTCGGATATGGACACCTCTACAGCACTGAAAACACATACCTCTACAACCCTGGTAATGGGCGTAACGGGATATCTTATCATCCAGCTGATGGCCTGGTTTCTTCTTTGATCACCGGTACGTTTCCGCAGATCAGGCCGGAAATTCAACTCCGGCCACTATTTCACAATCATAAACTTCTTCAGTTGTGTATCCCTGCCGGAATAGACTCTGGCGAAATAGACACCTGACGGCGCAGAAGGCAAAGAAATGCTGGCCTGGGTTGAGTTTACGTTCACTTCATAAAGTTTCTGTCCGGTAATGGTAAAGAATTCAATCCGGTCGATGACGGAAGAAGCACGAATTGTAAACTGATTGTTACTTGGATTCGGATAAAGCGACACAAAACCGTCGCCCACCGGCGTACCTTCCACATTCAGGTGGACATGTACGGGTTCCGAAACATGTGAACCTGCGCGAACACGATAGAGAAATGCGTCATCGCCGGTAAATCCCGCCTCCGGCGCATATGAAAAGCTTCCATCCGCCCCGATTTGAATCAATCCGTGCTGAGGAGGCTGAACCAGGATTGCCTCCATGGGTGAACCGTCCGGTGAGAGATCATTCAACAATACACCCTCGTCGCCGCCTATACGGTTTATGCCTTCAACCCCCACCCGATATGAATCTGTAACCGCTATAGGGTTGCCCGGAAGTGAACGGAGCCGCTCTTTGATAACGTAATAGCTATCTTTTTTATACTCTTCTGTATCGTCCGGCAGGTTCCACGGCTGCCAGTTAAATCTGGTTGTCGCTGTTCCCGCAAATCCATTGTAAAAAATAACCGCTTTTATACCATCGGATATTTGGGTTTGGATTCCGGGAACCGTGCGGTCATCGTGCATCGCTTCCAGCCTGGACGGATCGGTAAATTGAAGCAGTGACCATGGCAGCCTTACAACAATCCGGTCTTCGTATAAAAATACAGCATCGGTACTTTTAGGCGGAGTTCCGAGCCTGTTTACTCCCAGGTTGCCGATGTCCTGCGTCTCCTGATCTTTCACATTATTTTTCCACCTTACCAGTTTCCACGGAGCGCCATCGGTGGGAACCGAGCGGTATAGCTGCTCAGGCGCAGAGGTACCGTGCCATATTCCAAACAGGTCATAGGCCTCCGTCACGAACAGTTTGGCCGAGTAGTTCGTGATCATAAGTGCAAACTCGGCGCGATCGGCCACAATATCGCCTGAAGGTAATATGGACTCTCCCAGGTTTGAATCATAGGAATCTATTGAAATCCAGACCGTATCATCCTCAGCAATATGCTGCTGAAGGTCGAGTTGCATCTTAAAATAGGCGTAGCCGGCGTCAGCATGCAATGCCGTGATGGGTTCCTGCTCTCCAAATGCTTCCCACTGCTGCATCTCACGTTCCGGTGTGCGAAAGCCGATAAGCCCGAAATTTTGTTCTGCAGCGGTAACATTATGCCAGAGCACCCTGCGATTGATATCAAAATCGAAGGGGTTGGTAATCCAGGTCTGTTTGAACCATTCGTCCATCCAGGAAAATTGCATACCCCCTCCTGCACCTGCCTGATGAATATTCATAAGCATTCGAATATTGTTCTCTCCCTGCTCTGTTTCGGGGTAGCCTCCGTGATGGATACCGTTCTGGGCATATTGAGCCACTCCCCAGCTGGAGGAACCGCCAAACTCTGCTAAAATCAGTGGGAATTCCGGATAGTGCTCTTTCAATTTAGTCAGATATCCAAGGTAGCTGTTTTGGCCCAGATGGTCGAAGTAGGACGTATATTCAGGATGGCGGCTGATATAATTGGGGTAGTACGGATACGCGTGATACGATACAAAAAAACCGGCATCTGCATTGCTGTAGTCAATACCGCTAACGTCTATGGATGCACTTACCTCATATAGATTTTCCTCAAACGGGTGCTCAAGAGGATCCAGGGTTGGCCAGCTGGAAGCTGAAACCGGACGCTGGGTGCCATAGTTTTCCATTTCGAAGCTCAACAGGTGGTCCAGGCGTGCAGTTATCCAGGCCTCGGACGCCTGTGTATTGGAAATTGAAAGATACTCTCCTTCATATGACGTAATACCGGGACGGGTTTGGTTGGTATGAAGCACTTCCGGAGGATGGATTTCCCTTCCTGCGATGTACCCGATCACCCAGGGTGATACATCCGCATCAAAAACACCGTGCGCTTTTCCCAGACGCGGAGCAATCGTTATGTCACCGTGAATGGCACGAATATTTTCACGCGTCTCCTGCTCAAAGGTTTCCGTCAGAAAAAACAGGTCCTCATCGTACCCTTCAATCTGTTCTTCCAGCCAGATGCCCTGGAAGAGAAAGAGCGGATATTGAGGATTCTCCAGGTTATAGCGGCGCAGCTCTCTGTAAAAGCGCGGATAGTGCAGCGTGTATATACGTATGCTGTTAAAGCCGGCTTCACGCATCATATGAAACCATCGCCGGTAATCATCTGCGCTTGCGGCAAGACTGCCCGCAAATGTGCCGGGAACAGCAATTCCCAGATTAATCCCTTTTATAAAAAGAGGCGTATAGTTCTCGCCGTTCCAAACGGTTATATGTGTACTGTCGGTGGAAAAAGGGAAAGGATGATCGCCTGCAGACTGAGCTGCTCCCTCAACTACGGAGCATACCGTAATTAAGAAAACAAATAGCCAATGCCGATACGGTTCATGAATAATCATTATTCCCTCTGTTGCTTTAACGTCCGCTTTCGGGGATTTCTCTGTGTAATTGTTTTATGAATTCTTTCATAAAATCAACTCGTTTGCGGGCCTCTTTTTTACCTGTTTCAGTTTTCATGAGGTCAGGAAGCTTAAACAGCTTGGAATAGAAGTGATCTACGGTGAACCGTGTATCATCGGGCTCTCTGCTTACACAGAAAGGATCCATTCGATTATAGAGTGACCGATTGAGGCTGCCGCCCACTAAAAAGCATCGTGCCAGTCCAATAGCTCCCAAAGCATCCAGTCGATCCGCATCCTGTACGATTTTTGCTTCCAGGGTCCTGGGTTTCATATCGGCTGAAAAGCTGTGAACTTTAATGGCATGGGCTATATCTTCATGTTTTTTTTCGTCGAACCCGATCTTCTGTAAAAACTGGATCGCCTTATTTGCAGCCATTGTTGATGCCGCATGTCTGTCGGGGTCATTTTTAGGAAGCACTACACAATCGTGAAGCCAGGCCGCTGCGATCGTAACTTCCTCGTCTGCATTTTCTTTACTCAAAATCAGTTTGGCGTTTTCCACCACACGTTCAGTGTGATTCAGGTCATGTGCAGTGTCTGTATTTGCATCTGCTAGTGAAGAAATGTATTCCCGGCATCTTTTTTCAAGCAGCTGAATATCCATATCTCAGAAGCGGTAACGTATTCCGGTTTCAAATGTGTAAATGCTTACAAACTGATCTGTAAACGGAAACTCCTGGCTGCTTGCTTTTACTTCTCCAAAAAGCTCAAACCTATTCTGAACAAGATAATTGCCGATCAGCCCGACATACCGGGTTTTGAGAAGGCGCTCCTCAGGTACCCCGTCTATCAGACTTCGTTCATCCGGTGAAAAACCAAACCCTGCAATTACTGATGCAAATTTTTCGGGATTTCCAAAATAGCGCCTGGCTGTAACATTCAATGAAGCAGACACTCCCGAATCCTGTGGCGTAATGAACGGCCTCGCTATTAAAAGCCAGCTTCCGGCGTACTTATTCAGGGAGCCTGTAAAAATGAAAACATCATCTGTACTGAATTTTAAATAGCGAACCCCTGCTGAGGCTTCAAATCCCCCGGGAATCACCCGGTACAATTCTCCGCTTCCCTTAAACTCAGGAAAGAGGTCGCCTCCTGAGAGCCCCAGGTTGAAATTACCGTACCATTTCCCGCTGAATATGGGCCATAGATCTATTTCTCCCTGGTAATCCGTGAGCCTAAAACGATTCCCCACATTCAGCCTGCCGATATACGTATTTTTCTCCGTAAACTTTCTGTACTCAAGGTACATACGCTGCCAGTCCTCAAAGTCATCGCCATACCGGTCGTAGGTAAAGGCCGTGGCCACCATATTGCCAAGGCCGCGATACGGTTGATTCGGGGCTGAAGATGTCTGTGCCAATACCGGCTGTATATTTGTGCTTATCAGAACGGCAAAAATGCCGGCCCAAATGATTTTCCCTTTTGTTAAATCCAAAATCCTATTGTCTGTAGATGTTATTACACTTCAAAAATATGGCTTTTGATCAATAAATAATCACTCATAAAACCGTTCTTCCCTAAGTGGAAAAGCAGGTTAGAATTGTTTTATACGCATGATCCAATTCTCTGCCAATGCGCAGATCATCATTTTTGCCCATTTACATTCTTCAGGGCTGATAATCCAACCTGTATCTCACATAGACAAAGAGTTGGAAAGAGCCGTTTAGTTACATAATCGACAGATCATTAATATAAATTAAAGTTCTCTCCCTGAAATATTTCATACATTCTGTATACAAGAAAGAATACGCAGTATATATAGATCATCAACAGAGAGTTACATGAAAACACGTACACCGTCTATCCTTTTGATCGAGGACGACCCGGTTGTTGCCAAGCTCATCGAGCATCGCCTGACTAAAAACCAATTTCGGTTTGAGCGCCGGAATAACGGGTTGGATGGCCTGAAAGCCATCAGAGAATTGAGCCCCGACCTGGTACTTCTTGACGTTATGCTGCCAAGCATGAACGGACTGGAACTTCTGAGACAGATTCGGAGCGAAAAACAGATCAGGGATACAAGGGTTATTATGCTCAGCGCATCCATGAAAATCAAAGACAAAGAAAAGGCGTTCAGCTACGAGGCAATGGATTATGTTGAGAAACCCTTTCAGACGGACGAATTGATAATACGCATTAACAAAGCACTGGCACCGGTAAAATAACGCAATCCACATTTATACCGGACTACATAAAAAAGGTACTCCGGTTCATTTTTAAGAGCTGCCGGATAAAACCGATAAGCAGATCAGGAGAACATCATCTATGGAAAATTTTCAGCTGATTATCACAGCACAGTCTTCCCTTTTCTGGGATCCGTCTACACGCCTTTTATGGCTCGTGACCATGGCGCTGCTGGGGTCCACACTTTTTCTTTTTATATACACACTTGGGCTGCGATATCTTCAGATACGGAAGCAACGGCAAACTGAACGATTTGAGAGAACCCTTTTGCCCGCCCTTTTCCAGTATCTGGATGGAGATATTGGCAGAAGGGAACTGGAAAAGCTTACAGGCACAGACAAACTGAAGTGCAAGGTGTTTAAGGAGAATGTTATCGAGCTTCTGAAAAACCTGGAAGGCGATGAAGCCGTTAAACTACGGTCCGCACTGGTCATAAAGCCAATTTATGATTATCACCTGCAGCTTCTTCAGTCGAACGACCCCGAATTGAAAATCAAGGCTTGTTCGTACTTCAGGTATATGGATCTCAATGTTCCGTTCATAATCCGTTTACTGAAAAAAGAGGTACTCTCGGACAACACGTTTCTTGCGTTCTCTGCAGCCTCCGCGCTGATGGGGAGCCCTGATTTGGCCACCAGGAGTTATGCATTGGGTTCCCTCGCGAAAAACAGAAAATTGTCAGAAATGGCCATAATGGAGATGTTTTACAGATTCAGAAATGAAGATCTGAATCAGGAAGAGGAAGAGTCGGATGCACTAATGCACATTGTTTCTGATCCTGAAATCACGCCTGAAAACAGGGCTGTACTTATTCGGTGTGCAGCGGAATCCAATTTCTGCCACCTGGCTGATACTTTCTATCAGTGGCTCAGAAGTAAAGAGGACATGTGGAACAACCCGGTGGTATTAACTGCGCTCATCGACTCGCAACGGATATTTCTGAATCTGGATGCAGCCGACTATATTGTCCGTTTTTTATACCACAGTGATAAAAAGATAGCTTTGGCTGCCGAAAATTCGGTTGGCGAGCTCACGTCAAGAGAGTTTGCTTCCGCAATAGGGCACCCGATCGTCTTGAATTAACCTGCTACGGACCATGAGACAGGACAGTGAGTCTGAATAAGCTGGATTGAGCCTGAAAAGCTCAGCCATAAACTGGATATCCCGTAATGGAGAACGAATTAATTTACAGTAATACAAAATGACCGAATTTGCAGGACATATTCTTCCTTATCTCTACCAGTTTCTGAACTATCTGGACTCCATTGGGTGGCTGTTCATCACCTATTTTTTTGTTGTGAACTCCATCTATATCGTGATGGTGTTCATTTCCCTTTTCTACATTCGCAAACTTCAAAATTACTACTCGGTTTTTGAGCCTGAGGGGGTGTTTCAGTCCGACCTCTACAAGACCATTACGGTCATCGCGCCCGCTTATAACGAAGAGGTGAATATCATTGATTCCGTTGAAACAATGATGCAGATGCACTACAGGGACCTTGAGTTGGTGGTAGTGAATGACGGCAGTACCGACCGGACAATGGAGAAGCTGATTAACCACTTCGAACTGAGAGAGGATACGGTTCCTGTTTATTCTGATTTACCGCACCGGAAAATCAATAAAACGTACCGGTCTGCGCGCTATGACAATCTTATTGTTGTGGACAAGGAGAATGGAGGCAAATCCGATGCCCTGAACGCAGGGATTAATTTCACAAATCGCGATCTTTTCTGTTCAATTGATGCGGATTCCATCCTGGAACCCGACGCGCTCAATAAAATGCTTCGTGCATTTGTTGAGGACAAAAAACTCGTGGCGGCGGGCGGGATTGTACGGATTGCAAACGGCTGTCACATTTCAGACTATGAAATCAGGAAGGTGGATATTCCAAAAAGTTTTCTGGCCCGGCTGCAAACTGTTGAATATCTGCGCTCATTCCTGTTCGGACGAGTGGGCTGGGATTTTTTCAACAGCCTTTTCATTATCTCGGGAGCATTCGGCATTTTCGACCGTAAGGCGGTTATCAGGGCCGGAGGCTACAGCCGCGACTCCGTCGGGGAAGATATGGAGCTGGTGGTTCGCCTTCACAGGTTTTTCAGGGAGCAAAAGGAAGAGTACCGCATACGCTATATTCCAGAACCCGTATGCTGGACGGAAGTACCCGAAAACTGGCTTGACCTTTCTTCCCAGCGAAATCGCTGGCAGCGGGGACTGGCGGACTCGCTTTGGAGGCACAAAACCATGTTTTTTAACCGGAAATATGGAAGAATCGGAAACCTTACCATGCCCTACTTCTTTTTTATAGAGTTTCTGGGCCCAATTATTGAGATGCTGGGCTATTTCTATTTAATAAGTGTTATTCTCACTTTTGGCGTCTATGAAACCTTTGTGGTTCTGTTCCTCTCTGTTTCCATCCTTCTTGGCATGATGCTTTCCATCTCATCCCTTATCAGTGAGGAGGCTACATTCAGGCGCTACGGCAGTGCAAAAAATATCATAACGCTCACCCTGTATGCAATTCTTGAAAACCTCGGATACAGGCAAATCAATACCTGGTGGAGGTTTAAAGGGGTTTTCGACTACATCAGGGGCAAGCGGGGCTGGGGCAGCATACAACGGCAGGGATTTAAGCAGGATTCAAAGCCAAGGCAGCCCGTTAAATCTCCAAAAACAGACTGGCGGATAAAAATGCGTAAAGCCTCCTACTGGATACTGGTTTCCACAATACCTCCTGCCGCGATCTATCTGCTGCTCAAGCTTATGTTTCAATTCTGAATTGCGGTGTTTGAATTTATTCTGAAACTGTTGACTGTACCACCGTTTCCGAACTGTTACCGTATTCAGACCATGAACCCTCATAGGCTCTCACTGAATCGTACCCCATCAGCCGCAGTGTGAAGTAAGCATGAGATCCGCGTACATTCGATTGGCAATGCGTAATAATCTCTTTGTCCCATGTAATGCCCATTGCATTTAATTTGTCCTGAATCTCGGCTGCGGAAAGAAAATAGGGTACGCCTTCCGACTCAATCAGGTTATTCCACTCCAGATTTATCGCATTAGGAATATGGCCATTTTTTTCCGCACGATCCGTTTCACCCCTGTACTCTTCGGGTGAGCGTACGTCAAAAATGATTTTATCCGGGTCATTTGAAGCTTCTACAATGTAATTGATGTCGCAAATTTTTGCCTCCTGAACAGCAACTGTAAACATCCCGGATTCCGGAGATTCCGGTTCTTTTGCAAAGGGCAGTGCCTCTTCCATCCATGCCTCAAATCCACCATTCAGTATGGCAGCGTTTGAAAACCCATAATAGTCCAGCGCGTAAAACAGCCTGGCTGCCGCAAGGGAGTTTCCGCCGTCGTACAGCACAAGCCTGTCCTCGTTATCCAGTCCCAGTGCCCTCATTTTTTCCTCAAAAGCCTCAGGCCCGATCAGGTAGGATTCAACAGGGTGATCCGGATCAATCAGTTCCGAAACAGCCTGAAAGTGAACAGCTCCTGGAATCAGTGAATCCGGCTCTTCAGCTCTTGTGTCAATCACTACCGGATCATCACCGCCGTTAATCTGTTCATTCAGCTCAGCAGCGCTGATCAGCAGTTCGGAGTTTGGATAATCCGTAAGCGGCTGATCAACTTGTTGTGAACATGCCGTGATTAGAAGAAGCGGGAGGAGAAAAGTGACAATGTATTTTACCTTCATGATGGTATTCAGGTTTAAAGTTGGCAAACTGATACGTGAATGATCTGTTCCGAAACTAACAATTACATAGCAGGGCTGCGTTCATGGCTTCCCCGGAATGGCCGAAGTAAAGAAAATAACATTTTTTGATTTCACAGCAGGATCTCTTCATCAGCAGGCAGCTACAGAATCTCCGAAATGATTTTCAGCAAATATTCCTGATATGTATCTTGATGGAATAAGAGGATATAAACCGAAATATTTAATCACCAGAATATGAAGATAATGACTAGAGATGCTGACAGGTTGACGGTTTTCATGACCCTCATCCTATCATTTTTATTTATACACAGTATATCTTTTGCGCAGACTGAGATTACGCCGCAGCACATCTCAAAAGTGACCGCTGTAACAGGGTCGGCTATATCAGATGACGGCAACCACATTGCCTATACGGTAAGTGTTCCATCTGATCCTTATCTCGAGAATGCGGGCAGCCAGACAGAGCTGCACGTCTACTCCGTCAGTGAGGGCATATCCAAACCTTATTATACGAGTGGTTCAGTGAGCGGTGTGCAATTCAGACCGGAAAATAACTCCGTCTCATTTCTGGCCAGTCAGAGCGGCGACAACGGAAGGGCATTGTATGAGGTGCCCCTTGACGGTGGAGAGGCCGTGAAGCTCTTCGGGTTTGAGCGAAGCATTCTAAGCTACTCCTGGCATAATGATGGAAATCACATTGTATTTACGGCATTCGATGCTGCAGAAAGTTCAGATTCACCTCTTCCCTATACTGCAGACGTATATGAAGAGAACCGGCCAAATCGTAAGGCGTATATTACCAACGTAATGCACAGCAACCATACCCCACACCTCATCGACCTGGAGGGATCCGTGTACATGATGGCGTGGAGTCCGGAGGGGAGCCGAATTGCCGTTTCAGCAGCTCCCACGCCTACTGTTGACGACTTCTATATGGCGCAGCAGGTATTTGTTATCGATTACCGCACGCGGGAGGTTGTTGCGGAAGTGAACAATGAAGGAAAAATCGGCCAGATTGTATGGAGTCCCGATGGTACGCAGCTCGCTCTTCGTGCAGGCATGGATATTCATGATCCTATTGACGGAAGAATCCTGATTGTGTCTGCGGAAGGCGGTACGCCCCGCATCATCGATCGGGGTTTTGAAGGAAAGTATGAGCACATAGACTGGACAGATACCAATGAGATCTCATTCCTGGCAAGCATCAGCACAAGCACAGCCATTGGAACTATTCGTCCCGACGGGCGCTCTAAAAATTACGTGCTGGAGGCAGACGCCCATGCCATCACATCCTTTTCAAAAGCAACCGGCGGCGCGGTCTCTTTTACGGCCAGCACACCCGCTCATCCCACCGAGCTCTTCCATCTGTCAGCACGCAGAAACGCTGAACCTGAACGCTTAACCCATCACAACCCCTGGCTTGAGGAAGCAGAGCTTGGCAGGCAGGAAGTGGTTCGATATACGGCAAGAGATGGTGAATTCGATATTGAGGGCATGTTGATTTATCCGGTCAATTACAGTGAAGGAACCAGGGTGCCGGTCATTACCGTGGTGCATGGCGGACCTGAAGCACATTACAGCAATGGCTGGCTTACATCCTATTCCATGCCGGGGCAGATGGCTGCAGCAAAGGGGTACGCTGTTTTTTATCCTAACTATCGGGGCAGCACAGGCCGCGGAGTGGATTTTGCCTACAGCAGCCAATCGGATCTGGCCGGCAAAGAGTTTGATGATGTGGTAGACGGAGTTGACTACCTGATTGAGCAGGGAGTTGCGGATCGTGACAGAATTGGTGTTACAGGAGGCTCTTACGGCGGATATGCCTCTGCCTGGATGAGCACCTACTACTCCGACAGGTTTGCAGCTTCAGTTATGTTCGTTGGGATCAGCAACAACCTCTCAAAATGGGGTACCAGCGACATCCCGGATGAGCTGTTTCTTGTACACTCACGAGAGCGCATGTGGGAATCCGACGATATGTGGATGAACTACCTGAAACGAAGTCCCGTATATTATGTAGACCGTTCACAGACACCTATTCTGATTATGCACGGGGCAGAAGATACGCGAGTGCACCCTGCACAGTCTCTTGAACTCTATCGCCACATTAAAGTGAGAAAACCGGATGTACCCGTTCGGCTTGTGTGGTATCCAGGTGAAGGACACGGGAATACACGTGCGTCATCCCGGCTGGATTATGCATACCGTATGCTCCGGTGGTTTGACACGTACCTGATGACCGGCGATGCAGATGCGGAGCTGCCCCACTGGGATGCTCCCATACCTGAAGCAGGAGAATAAACAGCGCCGTTATTAACGGTTTTTATTTCTATAAAAAAACCCCGCAGGAGTACCTTGCGGGGTTTTTTGTCTTTCAGGATCCAGAATCCATTTCTAACTTTCAAGAACCCTGCGGTTTCTGGCAACAATCGCCTTTGATCGGTCCTTAAGTAATTCCGCAGCGTCCATCATCATCTCTTCATTGGCCGGAAAGGGCACTTCCCTTCCCCTCATAACCGCCTGTAACTCTTCACTCAGTGCACGCCTGTCGCCGCTATATTCGCCAAACCGGTGACGAAATACAGCTTCGACGCCGATATTATCGGTTTTCACAAGCTGATCGGTTCTCAAATCATACACGTTCAGAGACCCACCCACAACGGCCGATTTCAACTGAACCGTTTCCGTAATCTCTGCAGATACCGTTATCATATTGGGCACACGGATATCCGTTCCGGTTGAGTCTTTCATCACATTTCCATTGTCGTCCAGTTGATACCTCATTCCGTCCTGTATTTCACGTGACTCCGTAAATGTTCTGCGCTCAATGGTTTCAGGTGAAAAGGAGATATCGGTAATATTAAGGATTACAAAATGATCGTAATCGATTGATTCATTTTCATAGGTATCGATATTCAACCACAGAGTGTTCAGCTCTTTCAGCGTCACTTTTTTGATTTCAGAGTCAAAGAATTCAGGAACTACCATTCCGGAATTATTCTCTATAAGAAAAAGTGCATTGTTTCTGCCGGCAATCTCTGCTTCGGCCATTTTCTGTACAACATCCCTGTATCCCGGATAAATTAAATCGGCCTGTTCAAACTCATTATACGCCTGCCTCGCGCTTAATTTATCCCCTGCAGCCAGAAACTCTTCACCGCGGCGATACGATACATCCGCTGCCGCCGCCTTGGAGTCAACTATCTTCTGATCGTAGTTTACAAATGTAAACTGACTTCTAACCTGTGAAGGCAGACGGCGAACCTTATTTTGCCGAATGTTCATCTCCTCATATAGCAGGTATATCTCCACCCAGCTCTCTTCAAGTCCTTCCAGTTCCAGAAAGTCGATTCTTTCCTGGTCAAAGGTGTTTGCCAGCTCGTATGCTTCTTTCAGAACCGCAAGTTCCTTGCCGTTGTCCGGCTTTTTCATCAGCTTTTCTGATGCCTTGTCAATTGCCCTGTCATATTGGCCCCGCTGAAGCATCTTCTGAGATGATGCGCACGAAGCGGCTATCAATGCGACAAGAAGTATTGGGAATACTTTTTTCATTTCATTCACCGCCGTAGATTAATTTTCGTATTAGCCTGTATCACGTATCCTTACGCGTGTCCGGATATAAATCGCCATTTGCCGTCTTTGTTTCCAAAAGGATACAGTTTAATAGCTGATGTTACTTAAAAAAACTGTATGCATTGTATTCTTACCTGTATTTTTCCGTCTTCACATTTTATTTAATTCCCTTTTTATCCCCCCTCGCGATCTTTTATATTTGAGCTAAATTGTACCACATCATGCACGGACCCGTTGCCCTCTCCGTTATTCTTACAACTCATGCCGCCAAGAGTCATTTTGAAGCTCTTCTGCTCACCCTTACGCGTATTGGCCACCCCGGTATTGAGCTTATAGTAATTAATGATGCTGCGGATTCAGATCTGTCGCTTTTCATTCAAAAAACGCTTGGGCAGACCGACAGCGAGCAGGTGTACTACTTTGAGCATGATGCTCCCTGCGGGCGCGGGTATTGTCTTAACGAGGGTTTGATACAATCATCCGGTATGCTTATTTGGGCACCTCTCCAGGCCAGCAGGCTCAACGAATCGCTGCTTACGGATGCCATCAGGAGGTTCAAGTCGGATCCTGCCGCTTTTTGGGCTCTCGATTTTTCGTTACCGGGATCGCCTGAGCGATGGATTGACGCCGCCGAAGATGCAGGCCTTCCGGATGATACCTGCCTTGTATGGAATCGCAGCGTGATTGGTATGGGAAACATGATCTTCAATCCCTTTTTAAAAGAGCTTCACGGTGCTGAATTGGCAATGCGCCTTTCAGAAGAGAATACCTGGCACAGAACAGACCCGTTTTTCGTACTCTCTGAAAATCAGTCTATTTTTGCAAAACCGGACGATATAAGAGAGTTCACCCTGTCAGCCATTCGCCTGAGTACGGATCCCGATGAGCAGGCTGCTCTTTTCGAAAAACTGCAAACCCTCGACCGTTCCGAACCATCCCTTTCACGAGACGAGCAGCTGCTGATCGATGCCAGAAAGTATCTTAATACAGGAGATGCCAACAAGTCGCTTGAGTTTATTTCAACCTACTTGCGCAAATATCCAAATCATCTGGAAGCCAATCGAATTAAGATAACATCTCTTGAAAAGTTGAGGCGGCACGTGGAGGCCGCAGAACTGAAGCACCGGCTGCAGAAGCGTCAAAAGGAACAGCAGGAACAGATAAGGCAAGAACAGCCCGAACCGCCGCCGCCACCGAAGACTGAAAGCAGCAGTGATGAAAAACCTGCACGGGCAGACTCACGGTTCACATTCGATTTCGACTCGAATGACGTTCAGGAGGATGAAGAAGACTCCGTAACCACAGAATCCTCGGCCACAACCAATGAGGACGAAAAACCTCTCTATTCTGTGATCATACCCACAACCGGAGCCGGCAAGCCTTTCCTTGAGCAGACACTTATCCGGCTTTCTGAAACCGTGGATTCAAAGCTCACAGAATTAGTTGTTATTGATAATGCCAGTATTGACGATACATTCGAATATCTTGAGCAGCTGGCTGAAAAAGATTTTCTGAACATCCGCATTCTGACCAATTCAAACAATAAGGGATTTGCAGCGTCCGTCAATCAAGGGCTCGATGCAGCCTTGGGAGACTATCTTGTTGTTATGCATAACGATTTACTGCCTTCAGAGAATCTGCTTCCGCTTCTGAAGGGAGCTTTTGAAAATCGCAGCAACGTTGGTCTTGCAGCGCCGGTACTGAATAAAAGCAGTGAACCGGCCCAGGTGGCCAGCCCGGATGAAACCGTATCCCATTTATCAGCCTCTTCTGCCGACAGCTGCTGTTTTATGTTGAAAAAAGAGCATGATTTTCGATTTGATGAAGATTACGGTCTCTCTTATTACGATATGAATGACTTGTGCATGCTGGTAAAAGATTCAGGGTATGAGATCTCTATCGTTACGGCAGCCCTGTGCAATCATGCTGAAGCCAAAACAACCACTATGCTCGGCCTCCAGATGATCCCCTTTCTGAAATGGTCGAACAAAGACCGCTTCTACCGCAAGTGGGGTACAACCGGCGAGAAAAAAATTCCTGACCAGGGGTCCCATCCTGATCGGCTTCGAAAATTGGGCATTCCACACGACCCCTTCAATCCCGACATTGATTGGGTGGATGCCGTACAGTCCTATCTTACCAGTGAAGTAAAAACGGAAATACTTCGAAGCAATTGGAGTAAAGACGATCTGATTACAATCGTGTCGGCTCTGACCATTGCCGACGAACGGGAGTTACTGCGTACACTGGAGGACCGGCTGGATAAACTGGATCTGCCGGTCGCATTTCTGCTCCTGATGATCGAATATTATTTTTCTAAAAATATCTTTTCACGCTGTAAACACTATCTGGAGAAAGGAGGTAAGTCGCACCCTGCATTCGATCTCTATCGCCTTAAAATTATGGTAGCTGATAAAGAGATAAAAAAAGCAACTCCGCTTCTAACCTCTATGCTCGACAAATATCCTGCCAGTCCCGATCTGATGAGCCTTGCGGGCGATATGTACAGGCAGAGCGGAGATCTGGACGAAGCGAAATCTTTTTACGCTTTGGCAAGTCAGATCGATCCGTTCCGTTTCTCTATGGATGAATCAGCTTTTCAGATTTAGTGTAACGTGAGTGCGGCCTGACAGTTTATCCTTTAAGTTCGATAATCTGGAGAAGCTCTCTCAAGTCGCGAACCCTTCTGTCCTGATTTGATTTGCCGTAGCTGTGTATCAGATTTCGAATGCACCTTGCCAGTATATCGGCCTCATCAGCCTTTTGCAGATGTTCGGGTCTGGGTTCAATGCCGTTTTTCTTCAGGAAGTAGTAGCACTGATCATACGTCACAATCGTACCCCCGTCGAACGGGTCGATCAGTATGTTCTGATTGTGTGTTTGATACATCAGCATAAAATGTATCGGCATGTTAACACCGTAGAAGGGCAGGTTCAACCTTCGGGCTATAAAGATGACCACCAGGCTGAGCATTATCGGCAGACCTTTCCGCCGGTCAATCACCCGGTCAATAAACGCGTTCTCCGGGCTGTGATAGTCTTTAGAGTCACCCCTGAATCTAAGTTCCCGGAAAACAAACTGTAACAGGATCTGCATTTTCTCCTGTATGGATGGTGTGTAAGCAATATCCGTTCCGATCTGCCGGGCCATCTGGTCCAGTTTTCGCTCATACTCCCCGATGCGGATAGTTGGATTTCCAAATCGTGAAAGCATCAATACCGCTTTTTCCAGAGTACCTGAATTTTGTACACCATTTTCGAGCAGCATTGAAAACTCTTCCATTAGTGAGCCAATGGTGATATTGTAGATAATCTCATTAATGGTATTGCGTTCTGAATCATGAATTGATTCACTGCGAAACTGGTCCAATAAAGGCACAGCTTGTTCCCCGAGCTCCCTGAACCTTCTTTTCACACCCATCTGAACTTCAGGGTCGGGATCTTCAAGCAGGTAAATGAGAGATTCTATTTCTGACTTGGTTGTCATTTCTATTTATAAATTCAGTGTCTCTGTTGATCGTGATCGCACTCTGGAGAACGAACGCACTGTAACAACAAAGTATTCCAAAAATGAATTCTTTTTAAATGGTTCGGCGAAAAGATACACTTCTTTTTTAAAGATTTCCGAGAGAATCGGCCCAACCTGAACCTCCAATCTCTTGGGATATTTTGTATCTTCTCCTTCCGTCTCAATAAACGTTAAACCCATTTGTATGAAGGCCGGTATTTCGTCTGAAACCGATATTCTAAAAAAAGTGATCGTCCATACCCCCGGAAGTGAGGTATCGCTGGTAAATCCGAGCAAAAAGGAAGATCTCCTTTTTGATGACATCATTTTTGAAAATGATGCACGCATCGAGCACCTTGATATGCTCAAGCTCTTTCAAACAGCTATGCCTTCCGGTGGTGAGATAATTGAAATCCTCGACCTTGCGCTTCATTGCTTTCAGGCTGAGGATGTACGCCATCAGTTTATTGAGATGATGATCAAAGAGCTGGCGGATGAAAATATTCATCCTATCGAAAAGGACTTAAAAAAACTGGATGCCGAAACGCTTTTGCAATTTGTGGTTGAAGGCTCCATTCCTCCCAGTCGTCATTTTGATTTAAATCCAGCGCCAAACCTCCTGTTTACACGAGATCTTGCAGCGGTCGTTGGCAACAATATCATTATTTCAAAGGCAGCCAAAAAAGCCCGGGCCCGGGAATTTCTTCTGATGGAAACCATCGTCATGCACCACCCGCTTTTCAACGAGCTGAAAAAAAACGCCATTCATACCAGTCCGCAGCAATCCATTGAAGGGGGCGACGTTATTGTTGTCAGCGAAAACATTGTAATGATCGGGATGAGTGAACGCACTTCATTTAGCGGACTCATGGGCGTAGCAGAACAGCTTTTAGATTCTGGAATCAGCCATGTTCTGGCTGTCGATATACCGAAGCAGCGCTCCTCCATGCATCTGGACACCATTTTTACATTTGCTGATCATGATGAGTGTGTTGTGTTTCCTCCCGCCATTGAGGAGAAAACTGATAATGTAGTTCATCTGCATTCGGTTAATGGGTCTGTACATGCCAAGAAGAAAACGTCTCTGAAAGCAACACTCGAAGAGCTGACCGAAAAAGAGTTTACTTTCATTAAGTGTGGTGGCGCCGACCGTATCAACCAGTTTCGCGAACAATGGACCGATGGTGCCAACGTATTTGCCCTGGCTCCCGGCGTTATCGTTGGGTATGAACGCAATACCCGAACTTTTGAAGCCCTGGCCGATCACGGATACACGCACATGGATCAGTTTTCTTTTATTGAAAAGTTTTCAGATAAACCTTTCAACCAGCAAGTAGAAGGGAAGATCGCGATCAGCTTTCAGGGTCACGAGCTCTGCAGGGGCCGCGGCGGGGCCCGCTGCATGACCCTGCCGGTTCTGAGGGAGAAAGATCAATAAATATTCATTTGTACACGATATCGTCTATTCGTTTTTATGAAATCAAGTAATCTCCGATAAGTTGTCATTCCCCCAGCCATATTCGTCACAAGATGAAATTGAAACCAGCGCGCCTGTTAACAGGAAAAACCGGCCCGGTTATGTTGCCATCCTTAAACACCTTGCGCTATTTGTTGTTACGTTCGTATGCGTGACCTATGTAGGGATTTTCTGGACCGGTCAAACCGCAAATGCAGAATCATATCTCGAGATGTGGCCCCAGGGCGCCCTTTTTGCGGTATTGCTGCTTGGCTTTCTGGCAACACACGAATTCGGGCACTATTTTGCGGCCGTCTATCACAATGTAAAAGTGACCCTTCCCTACTTTATTCCTTTGCCCGCGGGTATCGGGACCCTGGGTGCGGTCATTAAGATTGAGGAGAAAATTCGGGACACCGTCAAACTCTTTGATATCGGAATTGCAGGCCCAATTGCGGGTTTCATTGTTTCCCTTGTCATCCTTCTGTACGGTTTTTCCACGCTTCCCGAACCTTCATTCATTGAAAACTTTGCCGGTCACGAGGAAATTGTCGCTCATGTTCAGGATACGGGCAGCTATCCCGACACACCTCCAGAGGTGCCCGAATCGGAAGTAAATGCAACCATCATTCTGGGTGAAACACTGCTTTATACGTTTTTGGCTGGCTTTTTTGACAATGTTCCCCCCATGTATGAGATGTATCACTTTCCGTTTCTTTTCGCCGGCTGGCTGGGGCTCTTTTTCACCGCTCTGAATCTGACGCCGATCGGTCAACTTGACGGAGGGCATATTTTGTATGCATTGGTCGGATACAGAAAGCATCAATGGACAGCCAGGATTGGGCTGGGTTTAATTACCACACTTGCAGGTTTGGAGGCCATACCTTTTCTATTTCTGAATATCAGTGACTGGCTGCCGGGCTATGGATACAGCGCTTTTGTTCTATGGGCCCTGGTTCTGTTTGCGATACTGAGGAAAGGATATCACAACGACCACCTGTGGATTGCGCCGGTTTGGGCGGTATCTCTGATTATCTCCTCAGCAACCATCTATTTCACCGGCTCTCTTGATCAGGCAGGCTCCCTAATATGGGTAGTATGGAGTCTCTTTCTCGTATTTTTTGTTAAAGTTGAACATCCGCCTGTAACGTACGAGCAGCCATTAACAAAGGGCCGGCGGATTCTGGGATGGGCCAGTATGGCCGTATTTGTGCTATGCATAAGCCCCACACCCATCTACTTTTTGAACTGACAATTATTTAAAATCAATCATGCCTAAATACAGACTGTTTTTATCAATTATAGTACTGAGTGCCGTAAGCTCTCTTTTTACGGGGTGTAATAATGAATCTTCGGAAATTGTGGATGAAAATCTGCCCCTTCCCCAAAAAATAGACCGCCTTATTGAGGCCAACGAATATGAAACTGCTCTCAGCCTGCTCAGTAATGAAGACCGTGAAGATCCAGACATCAGGCTGCTTCTTGAAAAGACGCATCTTAATTATGGGCTTCACAGCATGAATACGTTTGATCAGACCGAAATGCGAACCCGGATGAATAACGCACTGACCCAGTTCACGGAAGTGCTTAAAATCAACCCGCAAAACCAGGTGGCCAGAGACCAGATAGAGCAGATTATGGCGATCTACTCCACCATACCCAACCGCCAGCCCGAACCTGAGGTACTTGAGGGACTTAGAGAGGTTGGTTTTGATTATTAATAAGCTAAACCATTGTTTTATTGCCTGAAGCTTTATCGCCCGTGTTAAACATTTCAGACACAGGCGAACCTTATGACTCAAAATCAGTTCGATTTGGCTAAAAAAACAGATACCAGCAGTAAAAAGAACCAATCTCCCAAAATTGAAAACCGCAAGGCGCGGTTCAATTTTCATATAGATGACACCTACGAGGCGGGCATTGCACTTAAGGGTACGGAGGTCAAATCCATCAGGGCGGGAAAAGCCAGCCTGAATGAATCATTCGCGTACATGAAGAATGGTGAGATCTGGCTCCGAAACATGTACATCAAGCCTTATGAGTTCGGCTCATTTTATAATCACGATGAACGCCGCGACAGGAAACTGCTGCTGAAAAGAAAAGAAATACGTGAGATCGACAGGTATATGAACCAAAAGGGGTATACCCTTGTACCTCTCAAGCTCTATTTTAAGGGCGGCTATGCAAAAATTCTGCTTGGTCTGGCAAGAGGAAAGAAACAGTATGACAAGAGGGAAGATATCAGGGAAAAGGATATGAAAAGAGAACTCGACAGAAAGATTAAGGGGTCCTACAAAGTTAATTTATAGCTCTTTTCGAGTGGTAAATACGTTTTAATCAATCAGTTTCGATAAAAAAAGGCCGGATCCTTGCGGAAACCGGCCTTTGTTCTAATACCAAGATAGTTTGTTACTGTGTCTCTTCGCTTTCTTCCTCTTCAAGAAGCGTTTCGATACGGTTCCGAAGTTCCGGGTCTTGCTGTGCTCCCATCATAATGCTTTGGTAGCGTTGCGTTGTAAAACCGTTCTCTTCAATTTTAGCAACGATTTCCTGTTGTGCTTCAGTCTGAATCTGCATTAGTGCAGGCTGCAGAGACTGCAGAGTCTGCATCTCCTCGTCCGTGATATCGGAGCCGCCGGCCATTTGGGGATTTTGCATGGTTGCAACTATCTGTCGAAATCTCTCAACTTCAATGCCTCCTTCCACAACTGCTTCCTCCATCTTGCGCTCAGCTTCCTGCTGAATTGGAGTAAGGTCCATAATGGTTTGAACAACATTGTCAATTTCTTCATCGGTTACATCAGCTGATGTGGGCAGATCGGGCATCTGCGGCATTTGCTGCTGATTTTGCTGTACCTGAGCAAAAGCTCCGGCAGTTGTAAAAAGCGTTACTGCCAGAAGCAGCGTTACATTCCTTAAAAGTGTCATATATGCGTTTTCTTTGATTAATGCCCTATCATAGTGGTTAGTACTACAATAAAGTTCATGGTTGTTGCTTGAGTATCAAGGTCCCCTTTTTGGCTTCCAATCACAAAAATTTGGCTGTGATTGATAAAAAAGAGACCCTTTGAAAAGTTGTTAAATGCTTCCTGTAAGCCGAATTCTGTATCCCGATGTGTGTCGGGATGGCAATCATTTATCTGGCCTTTCGGTCACCCGAAAGATCTGAGCGTTCTACCCGGCTGTATTGTGACGGGTGGCACACAGCCTGCGTGAACTTGCACCCCGTGAGGTTTTCCATGCACACTGCCGTCACCGGCAGCGACGGTGAGCTCTTACCTCACCTTTTCACCTTTACCTTCCGGTGCATCAACGGATGAGGGCTAACCCTCACCCTCCGCATCAAAAGGAAGTCTGTTTTCTGTGGCACTGTCTGTTCCCTGCGTCAAACGCAGAGACCTTCCCGTTAGGAAGCACGGTACCCGCTGGTGTTCGGACTTTCCTCCCACCGCCAAAAGCGGTGAGCGATTGCCCGGAAGCATTTAACAATCTTCACTGAATAGAATATACGCTTAAGATGTCACATTAGTATGCAGATACGGCACTGCACAACGTCCCGACACATGTGCAGGTTTAAAAAACGTATCCGATATCAGACGTTAAGCTGCTTCTTTGCTTCTTCAAAAAAGGAGGGGTCAATAACGATCCGGCCGCTGTGCTCATCGATGATTACCTTGTTTTTTCGCCTTACCTCCACCTGAGTCTGTGGTGGAAGAGCCATTCCCAGCGCAGCGCCACGCTCCATTGCCACTACCGCGATGCCGTTGGAAAGACCGTTTCTGAGACGATTGTAGCTTCTCACGTAGCGGGAATCCAGCTCCTCTTCAAGTTCTTCACGTTTTTCGAGGAGTTTGTCTTCTTCCGTCTTGGTGCTTTCGATCACCTTATCGAGATTTTCCTTCTTGTCTTTGTGAAGCTCTTCCGTTTCTTCCAGATCGCCGCGAACAGCCTCCAATTCAGCCTCCAGTTCTTCCTGGCGCTTTTCAATCTCTTCGATTCGTTTTTCAGAGGTTTCAACAAACTGCTTTTGAGCCTCAATCTCTTTTGTCAGGGCGTCATATTCACGATTGTTGCGAACAGATAACTGCTGCTCCTCATACTTCTTCGTTTTCTCTTTCGATACTTCGATATCGTTCTCAAGCTTTGCCTTCTCCTCCTTCAGGCTGTCTTCTTCTTCTTCAAGTTGATTTAATTTAGCCTGATACCGGTTTATATTGGTTTCGATATCCAGCACTTCTTCGGGCAGATCGCCGCGAAGCTGCCTGATCTCATCGATACGGCTATCTATGTACTGTAAATTTGCGAGTTGTTGAAGTACCTCTTGCATGATGGTGAATCGGAAATTTAGATGTTTTTATTTTCAAAGTCGGTTACATAGATCTTCATCGGGTTTGTAACTACCCCGGTCGCATCTACCTCTATATGCTCAAAAGCCTCTGAAAGTTCTTTTCTGACGGCTTCAACCACTGGAAACTCACTCTCATAATGACCTGTATCTACCAGCAGAAAGTTTCTTTTTTCGGTAAAATAGTCATGGTATTTAATGTCGGACGTGACAAAAGCGTCCGCCCCGGCCCTTACAGCCGCATCTTTTAAAAACACGCCTGCACCGCCGCAAACAGCCACTTTCCGAATTCTTTCAGCCTGACCGGAAAACCGCACGGACGGTACATCCAGCGCGCGACAAACAAGGTGTAAAAATTCATTCGTTGCAATACCCTCGTCAGGATAATATCCGATGACCCCCATGCCGAAATTATTGGTTGGGGTACTCATCTCCATTTCCTGAAAGCTGCCCTTTTTCAGGAGGCCTTCCTTTTCGAGTGCAGTGCGAAGCTGATTTACATTGTGCCGGTCGATAATGGCTTCAAAGCACTTTTGACCCTCTTTGCGGCTGTCAACCTCATAAAAGTGTGCTTCTTCGGCTGAGTAGTAGTTGAGCAGCTTTAACACAGCCTGCGTGTCATCCACATTGGTGGTAAGAGATATTTTTCGGCTTATGTTGTAGTTCCTGTCCAGAAACTGAAGTTCGTCAAGACCCAGATTGTTGGCCAGAACAAATGATACACCATCCAGCGCTGCATCCAGGTTGGTATGGACGGAAAGCAACGCAATATTATTGCGAATCATTTTATAGATGATTCGCCCCTGCTCATGCACCGGGTTGATCTTTTTCAGTTCATTGAAGATAAGCGGATGGTGCGACACAATAAGCTCGCATTTCTTCTTGAGAGCCTCGTCTACTACTTCCTCCGTAACATCGAGGCAAACAAGAATTCTGGAGACGGGTGCAGAAGGATCACCAAGCAGTAGACCTACATTGTCATAACTCATCTTTATGCCGGGTGGCGCCCATTGGTGCATAAAGTTGGTTATATGCCTGACCTGGGTATTCAAGTCTGTTTACCTCCGGCTTTAGGATGTGCCTTTCGTGCAACCGGGCAGACAAGGTTTAAACCCGTCTTTATGTAAAAGTATGGCTTGAGTGTCATATTCATTTTCACAGATATCAAAAATACGATTATTTTTCTTGCCTTAAAAACAATTTATGGGCAAGATATACACAGGGTTTGTGTCCGGGGATTCAGTACGCCGTTGTTGGAACCGGCAGGCTGAATTCCTCGTTTTTATTAGTCAAGCTAATCCGACAACCATAAATGCTTAGCCCAATCACTATACAATGAGTGAAGATATTATTTCAAGATATGAAGCCGTTAAAGACCGAATCCGAAAAGCCTGTGAGAATTGCGGCAGGGATCCCGATTCCATCACTCTAGTCGCAGTAAGCAAAACCAAACCCGACGAGGATGTTCTCCGGCTCCTGCAGCATGGTCAGTTTCACTTTGGAGAGAACAGGGCGAAAGCTCTCGAAGATCGCATGGAGTCGATTGGCAATACGTCAGCAGTCTGGCATTTTATTGGCAACCTGCAAACCAATAAAATTAAATATATGGTTCACCGTGTGAACTGGATTGAATCAATTCACAAAAAAAAGGCCCTTAAAGAGGTCGAAAAACGAGCCTCAGAAATTGAACGAATCATCAATGTCCTGATACAGGTAAATATCAGCGGCGAGGGGCAGAAAAGCGGGTGTGAACCGGAGGAACTGGAAGGTATCCTCACTTACGCACAAAAGCTCAGGTATACGCGGGTCAGAGGCTTAATGGGAATGGCCACCTTTGCTGATGATCCCGAGACGGTTCGTCCGGAATTCCGGCTTCTGAAAGATTTGCGCGACCGCCATCGCCACCTTGAAAATGACACTGCCGTACAGCTACAGCATCTGTCCATGGGAATGACCAACGATCTCGAGGTGGCAATCAGTGAAGGGGCAACCATGGTGCGCATTGGTACGGCAATTTTCGGGGAGCGCAACTATTGATTTATTGGATCGTTATAATAGTGCTTTTTTGATAGGTTTTACTATTTTAACAGTCTCAGTTACTCATTCTGCTTATGTCCTCATTCATTTGGATACTCATACCGCTCGTTGCTATTATCGGTGGTTATATCATCGACTACCAAAAGAATAAGCTCAAATGGCAGTCCAGATACAATCGTACTGATGAGGAGGTTGATGATCTAAGGGATGTGGTTTCATCACTGAAGCAGCGTATTGAGAATCTGGAAGCGATTGCTGCAGGTTCACCTGAGACGTTCTCGGATTACCACTCAGACTCGTATGATAGAATTGACTTTGAAAAAGCAAATTCCATCAAATCAGAAAATGAACAAACTGTCGCCAAAAAGGCGAAAATGAAAGGTGATTGAATATGGGACCGGAAGAAATAACTTTTTTTGCAATTATTTTCGGAAGTGCAATCGTCATTACGTTTTTGGGAGTGGTTGGGAGCATTATCAAAACTGCCATGAAGCGTAAATCAGGAAACCTCTCTGAAAACAAAGAGTTTTTGATGGCTCTTCGTGAGTTTAAGGAAAAAACGGATCGCCGGCTTTCAAACCTGGAAGCCATTGTAACGGATGAAAATCCCGCTACAGAAAGAAAATCTGTCACCTCCGCAAAAAAGAAGGAACCAAAAAACTCAATTGAAATAGAAATTGAGGATAGGGAAGAAGGTGACAGCGAGAGGCAGCAAAGCGGTAAATTAAAAAATATGTTAAATCAATAAGGTGTTCTCAGAATATGAAACTTACTGCACTCGAAATTAAACAGCAGCAATTTGAAAAATCACTCCGCGGCTACGATGTTGCGGAAGTTCAGGCCTACCTGAACCTCATAGCGAGCGAATGGGAGCATATGGTTGGCAAAATGCGTGAGCTGGAGGACCAAATTCAGAGAATGGAAGATAAGCTGCGCCATTATGAACGAGTTGAGGAAGCCCTCCATGAAACCCTTCAGACGGCAAAAGACAGTGCAGAACAAAAGCTGACAGGTGCCCGCAAAGAAGCAAAGAATACGATTGAAAAAGCAGAAATAGAGGCCGACTCCATTATAAGAGAAGCAAGCCAGCAAAGGCAGCAGATACGGCAAAGCATTCTGCGTCTGCTGGACCGCCGTGATGAGATCATCAGCGGCATCCGATCCTATCTTGATATTGCGCAGGAATCGCTTCAGCACTTCAGTAAGGATGAAGCATCTATGTTCACACTGCCTAAAGAGGCTGCCGAAGAGGTTGAGTTCCGATTCACCAAAAACAATAAAACCGGCCACTACGAAGAAGATCCGGAGATCGAAGAAAAAGAACACACACCTCAGAGCCTTGATGACATCCTTGATGAACTGGACTGATTCTCACCTCTGCCGTCTCCATTCACTTTTTACCTCTTAGCGCCTGCCAATGACGTTCGACTCTCTCGAAACTTTTCGACGTAAACGAAAAGAAGCCATCGACTACATTCGCTCGGTTACAGATTTGCAACCGGAGTATCTGCTGATTCTTGGTACAGGCCTGGGGCAGCTGGCAGATGAGATGGATACGGAGGTCGAAATTCCTTACGACGATCTTCCTCATTTTCCGGTCTCTACTGTCGAATCTCACCACGGCAAACTTCTTTTCGGCACATTGGGCGGAAAATCAGTTGTGGCCATGCAGGGGCGATTTCACTACTACGAAGGCTATACCATGCAGCAAATTGTATTTCCGCTGCGGGTTTTACGTGCTACTGGAACATCGTCACTGATTGTGAGCAACGCCTGTGGCGGAATGAACTCCAACTACAGAAAAGGGGATATCATGCTGATCCGCGACCATATCAATCTTCTGGGCGACAACCCACTGATAGGGCCAAATGATGATGAGCTCGGGCCGCGGTTTCCTGACATGAGCGAACCCTACACGGAACGGCTCGTTGAAATCGCGCAGACCGTTGCGCTTGAAGAAGCCATTCGGATGCATGAAGGCATCTATGCGGCCGTAGCCGGACCTATGCTCGAAACCCGGGCCGAATACAGGTATTTGCGGCTTATCGGTGCCGACGCGGTTGGAATGAGTACCGTACCCGAAGTGATCGCTGCTATTCACATGGGCATGGAAGTCCTGGGAATTTCCGCGATTACGGACGAGTGCTTTCCGGATGCTCTCGAACCGGTGAGAATTGAAGATGTTCTGGAAGCTGCAGCCATCGCTGAACCCAAAATGACCCGCGTCATTGTCCGGTTGCTGGAGAAACTCTGACGCCAAAAAAAGAACTGACCATTGTACCAAATTTATAACGCTGCCCGTTATAAATGGCATACCGGCAGAAGAGACTTTTATTTATAAAAGTCGTAATTTTGCCTTGTATTTAAATTGCAGTTTTGTTTAAATACTGTAACCTGTAATTCCTTAGCACATCAGTGAATGAGCTTTGACGATTTTGATGACGGCCCCGTTTGGAATGAACATCAATGGGAGTCTCACCTGAACGAGATCGAGAAACGTAGCGAGCAACTCCGTCGATTTATTACTTCAGATCCCAAGGGAAATAAGCCGCGCTGGATAACCCTTCTTCAGGAAAGCCTGGATGAACTGGATGCTGTTGAAGCATTTATAGAAGAAGAGCTGCTTCTTGATGAAGCCTATTTTCCAGAGGACGAAGACGATTGGGAAGATGAGGACGACTGGGATGACGATGATTTCTTTTTTCAGGATGACACATTTCCCTTCACGGATGGCGAAGACGATGATGATGACGATTTTGACTATGGCGAAGAGTGGAAAGAACTCAGTGAAGACTTTACGCTCTCCGATTACGGCTCTATTGAAAACCTGATCGTATATCAGAACGCCCGTGCGCTGGCCGTGGATGTGCTTAAATGGGCCGAGACCATACCCGATAATCTGCAGACTCGCCAGGTTCATGAATTTGTAAGCAATGTGCTGAAAATTACGGCTAAACTGGCCGGCGGATACTCCTTCGGTTTTGAACAGGATGTGCTGGGCGGGAACATTGCCTACACGAAAAAAGCGCTCTACAGTGCAAATGAGGCGCTCGATTACCTCCAAAATATGAAACGGGAACCGTTCATCGTTAAAGCCGTTTACTCACGGTTTCACGGAAGGCTATTCGACATACGCAACGATATTGGCATATATGTTCAGGAGCTGAGAGAACGATTCAACCTGGGAATGGAATAAAATCCCTTTTCTTCCCGTCTCTCTTGACTTCCTGTTGCAAGGCTCACTATATTTAAATCTGTCAAAAAATTGGTCCGGTAGTTCAGCTGGTTAGAACGCCTGCCTGTCACGCAGGAGGTCGCGAGTTCGAATCTCGTCCGGATCGCAGATAAAAGGTTGCTAGTAATAGCAGCCTTTTTTTGTTTTTATGAGACCTGTCATGCAGGAGGCCGTCCCGAGGCTTCGGGAAATCTCGTCCGGATCGCTTAATGAAGCCATACATCGTTTGATGGGTGGCTTTTTCTATTTCCGAGACCTGTCATGAAGGAGGCCGTCCCGAGACTTCGGGAAATCTCGTCCGGATCGCTTAATGAAGCCATACATCGTTTGATGGGTGGCTTTTTCTATTTCTGAGACCTGTCATACAGGAGGCCGTCCCGAGGCTTCGGGAAATCTCGTCCGGATCGCTTATCAAAAGCCGCTCATCGTTTGATGGGTGGCTTTTTCTATTTCTGAGACCTGTCATACAGGAGGCCGTCCCGAGGCTTCGGGAAATCTCGTCCGGATCGCTTAATGAAGCCATTCATCATTTGATGGATGGCTTTTTCTATTTTGAGACCTGTCATGCAGGAGGCCGTCCCGAGGCTTCGGGAAATCTCGTCCGGATCGCTTAATGAAGCCATTCATCATTTGATGGGTGGCTTTTTCTATTTCTGAGACCTGTCATGCAGAAGGTCGTCCCGAGGATTTGATTTGGTTACAAGCTCATAATTAATCTAGATTTTCATCACCTACTGTTACACGTAACCATTTTAAGTCATTTCTTATCATCAAATGATAAACGAAGTTTGTTAAAAATAGTCATTCTTCCTTGATAATTGGGGTGATATGAAGAATATTAACATATAAAGAAAACCACAAAGCAATGGCTACTGCGGAAACTGCTGAAGATTTACTTAATAGATTACCAGAGTCACTCGGAGAAAACAATGAGTATATTCGACGGATAATGGTTCTAGATAATTTTGTTGTTATCGAGTATTCGAAACGTCAACTTTTCATACGACATATTCATCCAAATTCATTTTCTAGTGAAGAAGTTGAAGAAAATTTATTATTTGATGTTATAGCACCAACTGTTGCAGAAGCTGTGACGAAAATGGAATTAAAAGTTAAATCATTTGAAGATTCAGTTGATTGATTTTTTAATTAGAATCCAGATCAAGAGTGCATTGACTAATAGCTTACACAATGATAACACGATCACAAACTCTCAATGAAAGATTAAAAATACCTTCTCCTTCTCATTTATTTCACTATACGGACTCTACAGGTCTTATCGGTATTTTGGATTCTGAAGAAATTTGGGCCACAAATATTAGGTTTTTAAATGATATTAATGAAGTAATTGAAGCCACTGAAGCAGCGCAAAAAATTTTACTCGAGCTGCATAAATCTTCAAATAATCATAAAGAAAAGTCACTATTCAAGTCGATGCTTGATAACATAAATGAAGTGGCTAGCCATACCTATGTATGTTCTTTTTCTGAAGACGACGACTCTTTATCACAATGGAGGGCATACTGTCCTCCTTCCGGTGGTGGTTATGCTTTGGGCATACCAAGCCTCCAACTAAGTGCTCAGGCAAAAGAGCAAGGTTGGATGTTTATTAAATGTATTTATGATGACGTCACTAAGAATCAAGTAGTCAAGGAAATTATAGATTCAATGCTTATTGATTTTAAAGATGGCTTAAAGCAAAATATATCTTTAAAGGAGCAAGATGAATTAACTGAAAAAGTTGCGTCCAATTTTCAGTTAAACTTATTAGCTATAAGCGGGGCAATCAAAAACAAGGCCTTTAAAATCGAATCTGAATGGAGGTTAATTTCACCATTATCCACAGATGAGAAGAAGATAAGGTTTCGTAAAGGTAAAAGTGGCATTATTCCATATTGTACTTTTAAGTTGCTTTCAAATCTGAATCCCAAAACTAAAAACCTAATCAAATTAGTTGCTGGGCCGACACCTCAAAATGACTCAGAATCGAGACAAGCTGCTAGGTACATTTTGAGTAGATATTTAGATAACTCAACCGGAGAGTCACTATCTAAAATTCCTTATAAAGGATGGTAAAAAAAGGGCCGCAGGATCAACTGCAGCCCTTTTATCGGGATGGTGATGGGATGTATGTAAGATGTTGAAATTTTTTCTAAATGTGCCCTGACTATTTATTTCAGCAGGGCTTCAACAGCACTTATCAGTTCTTCGCTTTCAGGTGCTACATTACTCTTAAACCTTCTTACAAGATTTCCGTTCCGATCAACCAAAAATTTTTCAAAATTCCATCCGATGTCTCCTGTAAAGTCGGGATTCTCCGTGGTTGTGAGATCGCTGAACAGCGGATGAATGTCGTCTCCCCTTACTGATACTTTCTCAAACATTGGAAAGGTAACTCCATAATTGAGCTGGCAAAACTCTGCAATCTCCTCATTCGTACCCGGTTCCTGTCCGCCAAAATTGTTCGCCGGAAAACCCAGAATCGTTAATCCTTCGTCACTGTACGTCTCATAAAGTGTCTGAAGCCCTTCATACTGGGGAGTGTAGCCGCACCTGGATGCCGTATTCACAATCAGAATGACATCGTTTTCATATTCTTTCAGTAAAATATTTTCACCCTCAATTGTGTTTACCTGATACTCGTAAATGGTTTTCATGTGCAGTGAGTCCGTTATCATAAAAGATGCGAGCGTTAGCAGCAGTATTATTGTTTTCATATCCTTATCGGTTTATTTTGACGAGTTAACTTAATTTTTCGCAACACCATTCCATAATGAACAGCAATTCACCTGTATCCGGCCTTTTAATTTCCGTACTTTTTTTAACGTTATCCATGTTTTTTCTGCCCGGCGCTGCAAATGCCCAGATGTTCTCCATTGGGGATCAGTCAACAGAGCAGAGGCCAAATGCTCCCGGCATTTATACCATCGCAGGCTTCAGCTGGGAACCGGCTTCATTCAGCTTCCAGGGAAATGGTGTACCGGTCTCTGAACGGGTTGATTTTGATGATTCCATTTTGCGTCTTCGCCTCGAAACTCCCGGCCTTGAGCTTTCGCTGGGCATGGGCGGAGAACTGACCGGAATGGATGAAACAACGTTTACCAACGTCAGCGCCAGAATACTGAATCAGTTCTATATCTACAGAAAAGAGAACATGAACGTATTTCTTCCTGTTCAGATATCGACCGACCTATTGCGTGTACGGCGTGCAAATACGCGGTTTGAGTTTCAGCAAAGCTCATTTATTATCGGTTCAGGCATAGGGTCATCGTTTCGGGTCGGTGACCGGATTGATTTTACCCTTCGCGCAACGCCAAATTACGGCTTCAGTTTCTCACAGGGCAACCTTTTTGGCGGCAGCCTGTTTCGTTTCGACGGCAAAAGCTACCTGGTTATCCGCAATGTGATTGGGCGCCGGTCTCTGGCTCTGGGTTATCATTTCGACTTTCGAAGGTATGATGTTGAAGAGGAGCTTAACGATTACGACTTTACAAGCCACTCATTTACGCTGGGTATTGCCTTTTAAAAAATATTCTATGAAAACGGAAAAACTGATACTTGAACTGGAGTCGCTTTGTGAAAAGTACGGATACACTATCCGTAAAGAGCGCGGTACGTTCAGGGGGGATCAGTGCGTGATCGAAGGCGACAAGCTGATTGTAGTCAACAAAAACCGTCCCCTTGAATCTCAGGCAGCCATACTCGCCAAGGTTCTCAAAAACAGCGGTACAGACGATACCTACATCAAACCCGCTGTGCGGAAAAAACTGGAAGAGTTATGGGACAGAATCGACAGGTTTGAGACAGCCGGCGACTCTGCAGAAAGCGACATGTTATGAAGGTTACGTTTTTGGGGACCGGAACATCCATGGGAGTGCCCGTTGCAGGCGGTTTCGGGAAAGAGATGATCAAGGGAGATCCCAGGAATCAGCGTACCCGCTGCTCGGCATGGGTTCAGACCGAACAGAGCTCTGTTGTCATAGATACCGGGCCTGAATTTCGAATCCAGACGCTTCGAAGCAATGTGAACCGGATTGATCTTGTGCTGATTACCCATGAGCACATGGATCATATTGCGGGTCTCGATGACCTCAGGTCGTTTAACTACGCTCAAAAAGCACCTATTCCGCTTTTTAGCTCAGGGCGTGCAATCCGTTCAATTGAAAACCGGTTTGACTATATGTTCGGTGAAAACAAGTATCCCGGATCTACATCTGTGGAAATGTCGGAACTGACCGAAAGCACCCGTTTCCGCGACATCCGAATCACACCGCTGCCTTACAGTCACGGTGCCACTCAGGTCTTGGGTTTCCGGCTGAACGACTTTTCCTACCTTACAGACGTTAAATCCATTCCGGATGAAACGCGCGAAAAAGTACGGGGGAGCAGGGTAATGGTTCTGAGCGGGCTCCGATGGGAGCCGGGTCACCCAACCCATTTAACCATTCCCGAAGCCGTGGAAATAGCCACGGAACTGGAAATACCGGAAACCTATCTGATTCACATGAATTCGTATGTTGACCATGAGGAATCTAACCGTCGCCTCCCCCCTCACGTACAATTGGCCTACGACCAGCTTGAAATAACAATCTGACCAAAGCTTCTGTTCTTTCTGCAGGGCTCTGAAAATTTACAGAAATCGCTCTCTGTCAGGATTATTCCGCAGGTCTTCCACCACTTTTTTAACTCCCTGTGCCTCTTTCAGGTTTACTACCAGAATGGCATTGTCCGTCTCCACCACGGCCAGGTTTTCTACCCCAACCAAAGCGATCAGTTTATTGCTTTGGGTATGTATGAGATTATTGACAGAGTCCTGAATACTGGTCAGTGCACCGCCTGCAGCATTACCATTTTCATCTTTCGGCGAGAGTTCGTGAACCGCTGTCCAGCTTCCTACATCATTCCATTCAAAATCGCCCGGCACAACGTGAACTTTTTCTGCTTTTTCCATTATTCCGTAGTCAATGGATATGGATGGGCATGCCGTGTAAAATTCGTCCAGATCCTCCTTGCTGCAGTCCGACATCATAAGCTCCTCCGTGAGAATAAAGATCTCGGGAAGGTACTCTTTGATGGCCTCCAGAATCGCTGATGTTTTCCATATAAACATACCGCTGTTCCATAAATAATCGCCGGACGACAAAAATTGCTCTGCTGTTTCCTTGTCAGGTTTCTCCGTGAAATTTTTTACGCTATATACGTCCTCGTTATCAGGTCCATTTACGCGATCTGCGTCGAAGCGGATGTACCCATAACCGGTTTCCGGACGGTTCGGCTTGATGCCGATGGTAACCAGGGAATTTTCTGACCGGGCCGTTTCAACAGCGAGATCCAGCACACGCCTGAAACCGGTCGGTTTGCCTATCACATGATCTGCCGGCAGTACAACCATCACAGAGTCAGGGTCTTCATTATGCAGTATTGCGGCAGCAGCAGCAACACACGGAGCGGTATTTCGCGCAACGGGCTCTCCTATGATAAACTTTTCATTTACTTCGGGTAGCTGTTCTTCCACAATAGATGTGTAGTCATCATTTGTGACCACCACTACGCTTTCAGGTCCGATGGCGCCTTCAAGACGGGAAACCGTATCCTGAATCATGGTCTGATCTCCGAACAGGTTCAGAAACTGCTTGGGAAGAGACTGCGTACTTTTAGGCCAAAAACGGGTGCCGGATCCGCCGGCCATAATTACGGCGTAGGTCATATCATATTCTTTTTACAGTTTGGATTTTATTGTGCCGTGGTTTTCCGGATCACTGGTGTTGTTTCTCAGTTACCGGAATGCCTGTGCGAAACCATTTCATACACTGTTGCACGTCGAATCAAGGTGTGAAAGTAGAGAAATGATATCTAAACCGAAACGTGTGATACTTGAGTCAGTGAAAAACTGAAGGTAGAGCCGCTGTCGGGCCGGCTTTCGATTTTAAGCTCTTCACCGTGGGCTTCAATAATATGTTTAACGATGGACAGCCCAAGCCCGGTTCCTCCTTTTTCCCTGGATCTTGATTTATCTACCCTGAAAAACCGTTCGGTTACCCTTGCGATGTCCTTGCTATCGATTCCGATTCCGGTATCCGTGATATAGAGCCATATTTTCTCCTTGCTGCCCTGTTTATCCCTGATACCCACTTCTACGTGGCCCCCCTCGCGGTTATATTTGATTCCGTTTTCGATCAGATTGATCAGCACCTGCTTTATCTGGTTGCGGTCAGCCCGTACCTGCAGATTTTTATCAAAATCCTTTACAATAATCTCCACATTTTCTTTCTGGGCTTTGTACTGGAGGCTTTCCACCACATCCAGTACAACATCCCGCAGATACATCTCCTGAAAGTTGGATTTCATCTCACCGGTCTCAAGTCGCGAAATTTCCATAAGATCCTTGGTGAGGTAGATGAGCCGGTTTACGTTGCGCATCGCTTTTTTCAAAAAAACCTCATTCACTTCCTTGTCGTGTATGGCCCCGTTCAAAAGGGTTTCAATGAAGCCCTGGATAGCGAAAATCGGTGTTTTAAGCTCATGGGAAATATCGCCTATAAATTCTTTTCTGTAATTTTCAATCTTGTTGAGGCGGATAATCTCCTTTTCAACCATCGTGCTGGCCCGGATGGTCTGCAGCAGAATAAAATCAAGCTCATCCCGGTTTTTACCGTTCACCCAGTCGTACTCTTTAAATTTTTTCCTGGAGATATTCTTTACCACTTCGTTGATAGCCCTCATGCGGCGATTGTGGAGTCCGGCCGACACAGCGTAGATCACAAGGAAAGAAATGAGAAAAACAGAGCCTGAAAGCAGAATCAGTTCACTCCTTGAACTGTTTACGCCATAGTGCAGAACGGCGGCAAGGAAAACAGAGATGGCTGCAGCAGAGTATGCAGCGGTTCGCAGTGAAATAACCGATATAAATCTCTTCTTCAATGAAACGTAAACGTGTTAGTCTTTAAAGCGGTAGCCAACGCCCTTTACTGTTTCAATATAGTGATCTCCAAGCTTTTCCCTGATTTTTCTCACGTGAACATCCACTGTGCGGTCAACAACATAGATATTGTCACCCCACACTTTGTTTAGAAGGGTTTGGCGGTCGCGAACTTTTCCTTTTCGGCTGGCCAGATAATAGAGAAGTTCGAACTCTTTTCTCGGCAGCTGAAACTCTTCGTCGCCACGGGTCACAATATAGCGTTCCTTATCAATTTTCAGATCGTGAACGTCCAGAACCTGCTCTTCCTCTTCGGTCTCCTCAAAACGCCTCATAACCGCGTTAATTCTGGACAGAAGTTTAGTGGTGCTGATCGGTTTGGTAATAAAATCGTCTGCCCCCTTGTCGAGCCCTTCAATCTCTGTTTTTTCATCGCTCCGGGCAGTGAGAAAAATAATGGGTATGTGCTTCAGTTCAGGGTCGGCTCGCAGATGTTCGCATGTCTCAATGCCATCCATTTTAGGCATCATGATATCAAGGAGAACCAGATTTGGGTGGTGCTCTCTGGCTGCTTTAATGCCCTCCAGGCCGTTTTCGGCCTTAATTACGTTATATCCCTCTTTTTTAAGGTTATATTCAATCAGATCCAGAAGATCCTGTTCATCGTCAACGACTAGAATGGTTTTTTTGGACAAATCTATGATGATTGGTTTACTATTCCCTGCGCCGGAAAACGTTGTGCTGTTCTCCGTTTAATGATACAAAGCTTTTGTTAAGAAACTATTACCTGTTCATTTGGGCAAGCGCCTGTTTAACAACCTCCGATATCGTAAGGTCAGGGCCTCCAGCCATAATTTGCTGAACTGCCTGCTCTGCATCCCTTTTTCTGAAACCCAGCGCTTCGAGGGCGGAAACCGCCTCTTCACGCTTGCTTCTTGACTGCATTGACCCGGTAACCACAGACGGGCCGGATTCATCAAACAGCTTATCCTTCAGTTCCAGAACCATTCTCTCCGCTGTTTTTTTACCGATACCCGATATGCCTGATAGGGATGCGGTGTTCTGTGTTACAATCGCCTCCATAAGACCCGCGGCCGGCATACCCGAAAGAATGGTAAGCCCCAGCTTGGGACCAATTCCCTTTACGGTGATCAGCTTTTCGAACAGATTCTTCTCCTTTGCCGTGGCAAATCCGAAAAGCCTCTGATCACTATCAGTGAAGTGGTGATATATCAGAATTTTGAGTTCTTTTCCGGGTTCCGGCAGGGTTCCCAGGGTTTGGTTTGAAATCTCTACACGGTAGCCCGTTCCACTCACATCGATAATCAGTTCACCTTCATTCTTGCTGTGGAGTATGCCGTTTAAAAATGCAATCATCAATTATCTGCCCTTATGCAAAATGAGTTATTTATAGAGGGTTCGAACACCCCTTCGAACTGAACTTTTTCTTTCTTTAATGCTCTTTTACGCGGCCGGGATTATTTTGCACGAACGCCGACCAGCTGGACTTGCTGTTGTTTTGGTGCATTTTTTTGGATCCTTTTTCGGACGAAATCTTGTTCGAGTTGGTGTGATGACACCAGGCTACAGCAAGAGCATCTGTTGCATCAGCCGAAAGATTCCGGTCGGGAAGAGCCATCATTTTTTCGAGCATATAGGCTACCTGCTTTTTACTTGCGTTTCCATTGCCTGTTATCGCTTTTTTGACCGCTTTGGGATAGTACTCTGAAACCGGAATTTTTTGATTGGTAATGGCAAGAATGGCTGCAGCCTGAGCCCGGCCCAGCTTTAGCATTGCAAGCGGATCTACACCATATACGGGTGTTTCAACGGCACACTGGTTCGGCTTGTGTTCTTTAACAAGCCGCGTTATCTCATCAAAAATAAACTGCAGACGGTCGTTATGATCACTCATCTTCTCCATGCGCAGCACATCACATATCTCTGCCGAATAGGCCCCGTTCTCCTCTACCAGGATGGCATATCCTGTAGTGCGAGAACCTGGATCGATGCCGAGTATTCTGAAAGCCATGATGCTGTAGCTGTATATATGAAAAAGATTACTTAAAGTGGCCGGAGTACCGGGTTATTCGCTGCCCTCTGCATAAATTTTTGCAAGGTCATCAATCATCTCTTCTGAAATCCCGGAGGTTACAAACCCGCCATCGTGATACAGGTTCTGCATCGTCACTTTACGGGTCAGGTCCGAAAAGAGGGTGACGCAGTAATCAGCACACTCGTCGGCGGATGGATTTCCAAGCGGAGCCAGTTTCTCTGCAAACGTATACATACCGTCAAAACCCTTGATCCCCGTACCGGCGGAGGTTTTTGTCGGAGCCTGTGATACTGTATTTACACGAATGCCGCGTTTTGCAAGACGGCTGCCATAATTTCTTGCTATACTTTCAAGAAGTGCTTTTGCATCGTTCATATCGGAATATTTGGAGAAGATCCGCTGGGCACCGATATATGACAGCGCAACCACACTGGCGCCCTCGTTAAGTACCCCGTTCTTTTCAGCGTAGTTCAAAACCTTGTGAAGTGAGATCGCGGATATATCAAGGGTCTGGTTCAGCCAGTTGTAGTTAAGATCATTGTACTCTTTCTTTTTCCTGATATTTGGCGACATCCCGATAGCGTGGAGAATGAAGTCGACCCCTCCCAGCTCTTCTTTTGTTTTTTTCATCAGCTCGTCCACCTCATCCTCCTTGCTCACATCACAGGGGATAATCGGTGCGTCCGTTTCTTCTGAAAGAGCATTCAGCGTTCCCAGCCTAAGGGCTATCGGTGCATTCGACAAAACGAAATCAGCTCCTTCACGCTTACATGCGAGGGCAATACGCCATGCAATGCTGCGCTCATCCAAAGCACCAAAGATTATTCCCTTTTTTCCCTTTAAGAGTCCATATCCGGTTTCAGTCATTGTAGTCAGTCCGTTCAAAATTTTGAGATTCGTTTATCAAGCAGAAGATAACAAATCTGAAGTCGTGAAAAAGAATCCCGGATTTTCCTTTTCATCCTGCTGTACACGTCAATGACTGATACTTTTCGGCCCGGTTGTATTCACTGTCCGTGGATAACCTGTGAAAATCTATCGGAATTACTCTTCATAATCTGCGTAAATGCTCCATTTGAAGGCAGTCTATATGGCGGGGAGTATATATAAAAATATTCATTCCGAATGTTGATAATTGAAGGGGATGTGCTTACCTTTTGAGACTCTGCATCAAACGATGCTGAACTTCTTTATTTATTTACTCTAACGACTGTGTAATGTTTGAAGATTTGTCTTCTAAAATAGAATCAGCCGTTCAGACCCTGAAGGGTCAGTCCAGGATCACTGATGTTAATATAGCCGAAACCGTTCGGGAAATACGGCGCGCTCTCCTCGATGCAGATGTGAACCTCGATGTTGCCAGGGAGTTCACCAACAATATTAAAGAGAAAGTGATGGGTTCCGGCGTACTCACCAGCGTCAACCCGGGACAGCAGTTTACCAAAATCGTTTATGACGAAATGGTGCAGATTCTCGGTGAAACCCGGTCCGATATCGCTGTTGCAAATACGCCGCCCACCGTTATTTTGATTGCCGGTCTTCAGGGTTCGGGTAAAACAACTTTTTCCGGAAAGCTTGCACGATATCTAAAAACTGAAAATAACAGAAATCCCATTCTGGCCGCCGCTGACGTCTATCGGCCGGCCGCCATCAATCAGCTTAAAACGCTGGCCGACGATATCGGGGTCCCGGTTTATTCCATCGAACAAAAAGACCCGGTCCGCGTTGCCAGGGAAGCCGTTTCCATGGCAAAAAGCCTGGCTCTCGATACAGTAATTATCGATACGGCAGGCCGTATGCATGTAGACGAGCAGATGATGAATGAAGTGGCGGAAATCAAAAAAGCCGTCAACCCGCACGAAATACTGTTTGTTGTAGATGCTATGACCGGCCAGGATGCGGTAAACACAGCGAAAGCATTTAATGAAACGATCGATTTTGACGGTGTTGTGCTGACAAAGATGGATGGAGACACCCGGGGAGGAGCTGCACTCTCTATCCGTTCCGTTGTTGAAAAGCCGATTAAATTCATGAGCACGGGTGAAAAGCTGGATGCTCTCTCTCCATTTTATCCCGATCGTCTGGCTCAGCGAATTCTCGGCATGGGCGATGTAGTTTCTCTGGTTGAAAAGGCTCAGAAAGAGTTTGATGAACAACAGGCTGAAAAGCTCCAGAAAAAGATAAAGTCCGACAAGTTTGATCTGAATGATTTCTACGAACAGATTCAGAAGATCAAGAAAATGGGAAATGTTGCCGATCTGGTCGGTATGATTCCCGGTGCAGATAAAGCTCTTCAGGACGCTGATTTTGACGAAGATTCTTTTAAGCCCATTGAAGCGATAATCAGCTCTATGACACCTGAAGAACGCGAGGATCCGTCACTGCTTAACGGAAGCCGCAGAAGGAGAATTTCAAAAGGTTCCGGCACTACGGTTCGGGAAATAAACGAACTGATGAAGCAGTTTGACCAGATGAAGAAGATGATGAAGACAATGTCAAAAATGAATAAAGCGGGCCGTGCCATGCAAGGCCTGAAGAACCTGCCTTTTGGGCGATAAAAATTATACGTAAACAAACCTTACAAGGAGTACATCATTGATTAAATTAAGATTACAGCGAAAAGGAAGAAAAAAGAGGCCATTCTACCACATTGTGGTGGCAGACAGCCGGTCGCCAAGAGATGGCCGGATTATTGAACAACTTGGCCGTTTCGACAATGTGAGCGAAAACAAGCAGCTTACATACGACGAAGACCGGGTTATCCACTGGCTCCGCATTGGCGCCCAGCCGAGCAATACTGTACGGAATATCCTTCAAAAAGAAGGGATACTCTATAAAGTACATCTGATGCGCTGGGGTAAAAGCGAAGAAGAAATTGAAGCCGCCCTTGAGGAGTGGAGATCACAGCGTACAGCCCGTGAATCAGAGAAAGATGTAAGCAGAAAAACGCAGCAAAAAGAGCTGCTGAAAGCGGAAGAGAAAGAGTATAAGAAACAGCTTGAAGAGAAAGCTGCAGCTGCCGCTAAAGAGCTTGAAAAGAAAAAAGAGGAAGAAGCCAAAGCCAAGGCCGAAGAGGAAGCAGAAGCCCAAAAAGCCGAACAGGCTGAAGAGGCCCCTGAAGCTGCTGAAGCATCTGAAACTGAAGCGGAAACCGCTCCGGAAGAAGAAACTGAAAAAGCAGCTGCTCCCGAAGAAGCGGAAGAAGAAAAAGCAGCGGCTGAAGAGGAAGCAACCTCTGATGAAGCAGAAGAGGAGGAAGCCAAGGCTGAAGAGTCCAAAAAACCTGAAGCTGAAGCACAGCCCGAGGAGCAAGACGTCGCAGAAGAAACCGAAACCTCAGAAGAGCAACCGGAAGCTGCAGAGGAAGAGACGCCTGATGAAACCCAGGCCGAAGCTGCACCTGAAGAGGAGGCTGAAGAGAAAGAGGAAGAGGAGGAAAAAGCTCCTGCCTCTCTTTCAACCGATATGAATGCCAATGAGGCCATAGATCACATTAAGAACACGCCCATTGATGAGCTGAAAGGATTTGTTCCTGAAGATGAGGAACGGGTAACTGTGCAGCGTGCATGGGAAGCTAAACAGGCTGAAGATTAACACTGAATATGATAAATACGGCCGGCAATGAAACCTTCGGCAGATAACCGGTTCACGGAAATCGGCCGGCTCGGAAAGGCTCACGGACTTCAGGGTGAAATCCGTTTCTTTCCGAACAAACTGTTTGATCCCGGCCTGTTTGACCAGGTTTCGATTTTTTACATGAAAAACCGCCGGTCTGATATGGTTCCGGTTCGTCTGATTAATTACCGGACTGAAAACAAGCAGAAGCAAGTATTGTTCTTTGTAAAATTTGATATGATCACCACACGAAGTGATGCGGAAGAGGCGATGGACAAAGCCCTCTATGCAGATCGGTCTGAACTGGAATCCGTTGTGACTGAGCAGGAGGGTACCGCTGATGCAGATCTTACAGGCTATGCGGTGTTTTGCAATGGGAAAAGATGGGGTGAAGTTCTGGATGTACTCGACAACCCCGCGCATCCCATTCTCGAAATGCGTGTTGAATCAGGTGCACTCCTGGTTCCATATGTAGACGAGTACGTAGAAAGCGCTGACCATGAAGAAGGTGCAATCTATTGCAAAAACCTTAACCAACTGATCTAACCCTCTATGCTGCGGATAGATATCATTTCCGGTGTACCCGAGCTCCTCAGGAGTCCGCTGGAGCATAGCATAGTGGCCAGGGCCAGGGAGAAGAAGCTTACGGAAATCTTTATTCATGATTTACGCGAGTATTCTGACGACAAGCACCATAAGATCGATGATTATCCCTACGGTGGCGGAGCGGGAATGGTTTTATCACCGCAACCCATTTTTTCGTGCATAGAAAAACTGATGTCGGAAAGAAGTTACGATGAGATCATTTTTACTGCCGCAGACGGGGTTCCTTTTAAACAGCAGCACGCGAACGAACTATCCGTCAAAAAGAATATCATTATTCTTTGCGGACACTATAAAGGAGTGGATCAGCGCGTCAGGGATATGCTGATAACCCGCGAATTTTCTGTCGGCGATGTAGTGCTTTCCGGAGGTGAACTTCCCGCACTGGTTATTACCGATGCCGTTGTTCGCCTGATCCCGGGATCGCTGGGAGATGCGGAGAGCGCATTGACGGATTCGTTTCAGGATGACCTCCTGGAACCGCCTGTTTATACAAGGCCGTCTGTGTTTAAAGGGGCCGCAGTACCGGATGTGTTGCTCTCAGGGGATCATAAAAAAATTGAAACATGGCGTTCAGATATGGCAATTGAGCGAACCAGGGAACGAAGACCCGATTTATACAAAAAATTTAAAAAGAAAAACTAAAGCCCAGTAACGAGGACAAAATCATGGACAAACTAAAATTAGTAGAACAGACCGTTGTACGCGACGACATACCGGAGTTTAATGCCGGCGACACTGTAAATGTTCATTACCGTGTTCGTGAAGGGGAGAAGGAACGTATTCAGCAATACGAAGGCGTTGTTATTAATGAGCGCGGAAGTGGAGCCAATAAAACGTTTATCGTTCGTAAAATGTCCGGAAGTGTGGGCGTTGAAAGAATTTTCCCCCTCTATTCACCATTTATTGCCAAAATTGATGTGAAGAAAAGAGGCCGTGTCCGGCGCTCGAAGCTCTTTTATCTCCGAGAGCGGCGTGGTAAATCAGCCAGAATTCGTGAAAAGGATTCTATCAATAAGAATCAGAATAAGGACAAGGAGTAATCTCCTGAAAAGCGGTGATCGTTCAGACATCGCTTTTTTTGTTCTGTGGTGATGATGAATGTCCGGATCTAATCTGCTTTTTGTCAATTCACCTCAGATTCACACGATTCTGTTTACTTACAAACTGAGGTACGAAAACACTATCTGAAAACCAATTTCAGGAATGATGAATATTATCTTATTTGGCCCGCCGGGAGCCGGAAAAGGAACACAGGCTGAAAAAATATCTTCTAATTTTAATCTTCCCCATCTGTCAACAGGCAATATCTTCAGGGAGAACATTAAAAATGAAACCCCTCTTGGAAAGAAGGTTAAATCCATCATGGATTCGGGGAATCTGGTGCCGGATGAAACCGTGGTTGAACTGGTTGCCAGTGAGCTCGACAAACCTATGTATGACAATGGCGTAATACTGGATGGCTTTCCCAGAACGGTTGCACAGGCAAAAGAACTGGATAGCTATCTGGAAAAAAATGACAAGCAGATCGATGCATTCATCACGCTTGAAGTACCGGAAGAAGAGCTAATCAGCCGTATTTTGAACCGCGGTGAAGGCAGAAGCGACGACACCCCGGAAAAAGTAAAAACCAGGCTCCAGGTTTATCGCAATGAAACCAAGCCCGTTATGGATTACTACGAAGAGAAGGGAGCCGTGCAGAAAATTGACGGTGTCGGCAGTGTGGATGAAATCTTCAACAGAATCAAAGATGCTGTTTCTGAATAATAGTTACAGCATCCGAATACATTCACTATAGTAGTGTACTTAAAAATCCCCGCTACATTTTCTTGGCGGGTTTTCTTATATCTCAATTTTCTAATAGCCGGATGATGGCCGGCGCTACATCCGTAATACGCTTGCTCTCCCGGAAAGGCTCAACATCTCCTTTCACAAACAATGGAACCGGATTTCTTGTATGAGTTCTGACCGACAAGTCCTCCAGGTTCCCGTGATCACTTGTAAGAAGAAACGTATCCGTATGATCGAGCTGTTTTAATATACCCGATAAAAAACGATTCAAATCGGTCAGTATCTTCTCAGCTTTTTCAAAATCCATTTCATGGCCCGCTTTATCGGTCAGATAATACTCATAGAGTACAAGATCATGCGCATTAAGCGAATCCGTTACCCTTTCAGAAGCTTCTTCGGGGGTTATCAGGGGCACATCCAGGCCAAGCATCTCCCTCCATGCATATTGGGTAATTTCAGCCGTAACCGCTGTACCGTTTAATATATCATCGATCGTATTCAGTCTTACACCGGCCGATCTGGCCATAAGTGTAGTTGAAGTCCACCTGTTTTTTTTGGATGATTTTCTGAAAAAGATGTCGGGGTAAGCATTCAGAAAATGGGGTTTTTTACCAAGTTCAATTACTTTGTGAAACAGGCTTTGATTCTCCAGAATAGGCTTGGTGGTTGAATATGGATAAGGGCCGAAATGCTTGCCAATTAGCTTTGAAGCATTTTCACCTGAAAAAAGGCTAACCTGTCCCGTACCGCTTTGAGGAAGTCCCTCTACCCCCAGGTTCGCATCCAGCATTTTATACAGTGTGTTTTCTGTAACCCTCTCTTTACATCCTGAATGCAGGCCATCACAGCCTGTGAAGTGGGAAAAAGCGCTCCATTTATCTGAACTGAGCGGATTTTGAGAACCTTTATCTCCAACTCCCACTCCGTCAACAAAGATAAATACCACACTCATTGCGCCTCTTTTTTAATAATAAGTGTAACCGGTCCGTCATTCACAAGTTCTACATCCATCATGGCTCCAAAAACCCCTGATTCAACATTGAGATCGGTTCTTTGTCTGAAAATTTCGATCATCCGTTCATAAATGGGTTCCGCTGCCTCTGGCGGTGCAGCATCCGTAAACCCGGGCCTCGTGCCTTTTCTTGTATCACCGTAGAGGGTAAACTGGGATACCACAAGTATTTCTCCATTAACATCCTGTACCGAACGGTTCATCAAACCCTCCTGATCATTAAAAATCCTGAGCTTCATAATTTTATTGCAGCACCATTCAAGCTGCTCATCGGTATCGTCTGCATGTATTCCAGCCAGTAGAAGAAGCCCGTGGCCAATTTTACCGATTATTTCTCCATTTACGGTAACCGATGCTCTTTTAACGCGCTGGACTACAATTTTCATTTGTTGAATAACTTGTGGATAAAACGGGATTTCTATGTGGAAAACGAGTGACGGCTAAATTATGTCATATTTCTCCACAACAATTAACATCTGTTCAGGGTTACCAACAGTTAAAAAGAATAACCCGGTTCGTGAACGAAGATGATCCAAAAGATAGGTGTGAAATATGCAAAATGTTAATTACTTAAAATACCACTCCATAACTAATTGATATTATTGATATAAATATCAACAATGTTGTTCACATCCGATCCCCTTTTCAGAAACGGATCAGGAAAACTTTTTTATCCACATATCCACACGGTTCTACTACTATACAACAAAATCAAAATTTCATTTTTTCAGTAATTACCTGTGGAAAACCTTTTGGAATAAAGGAAAATGTGAACCCTGTTTCTTTTTATATTTGATCGGAAAGGTAGTCCGATCTGAAGCAACTTAATTAAATTCCTTTAAAATCTGTGTCTGAAAAAAAGTTCACCTATAAAGATTCCGGAGTCGACATACAGGCAGGAGAAGATCTTGTCAATTCAATAAAAGATGTTGTAAAAGAGACTCACAATGCAAATGTGGTAAGCAATATCGGTGGATTCGGCGCTCTTTTCTCTGCGGATTTTAAAAACTTACGTAATCCGGTGCTTGTAAGCAGCGTAGACGGCGTAGGTACAAAACTGATCGTTGCCTTTAAAACAAATACCTATGATACGGTTGGCCAGGATCTGGTAAATCATTGTGTAAACGATATAGCCGTTTGCGGTGCCACACCTCTCTTTTTTCTAGACTATTTTTCTACCGGAAAACTGGAGCAGCATATAGGGTACGATGTTATCAGGGGCTTTGCGAAAGCTTGTAAAGAGAATGGAGTGGCGCTGATTGGCGGTGAAACGGCAGAAATGCCCGATATCTACCAAAAGGGAGAGTTTGACCTGGCCGGTACAATTGTAGGAGTTGTAGACAGGGATGAGCTGATCACCGGCGAGCAAATCCAAAAAGAAGATCTTCTGATTGGCTTTAAAAGTACAGGTTTGCATACCAACGGTTATTCTCTGGCAAGAAAAGTTCTTTTCAGTAAGTTTGACGTAAATGACACTCCTGAAGAACTGAGCTCCAGTATTGGTGAAGAACTGCTAAAAGTTCATAAGTCCTATCTGCCCCTTATTTCCCGCCTCAGGAACAAGAAAGGCATCCATGGATTCTCACACATCACAGGTGGCGGTATCGAGGGAAATACAAAACGTATTCTGCCGGACGGCCTGAAGCTATCGGTTAAGTGGGACAGCTGGGAAAGGCCTTCTATCTTTTCCCTGATCCAAAAACTTGGAAATGTTCCTGAAGAGGATATGAGAAGTTCTTTTAACCTGGGAATCGGGTTGATTGCAGTAATCTCAAAAGACGCTCTTTCCGAGATGGAAGATGTATGCAATGAACTCGGGGAAGAGTGGATCCAAATTGGCAAAATTGTCTGATTGAACCGATTGCCCGAAGGCTGATTCTATTCAAAAGCGATGCAGTAGAGCATGAAGTGCTGGTGACACATGTTCCCAGGTACAGTTTTACCGGATGGCTCTTAAAAAAGAGCCCGATTTGCTGTATACCTGAAATTCACATTGTGAGCCGGGAAACTTTTCACACTCACACCGATTAAATACCCTTAAAAAAAGCGATGAACGGAAATTGGATTAAAGCAGCGGTAGTAACGGGACTCTCATTTATTTCGGGACTATTTATACTTGGAACCTATATCCACAGCTCAGTGGATACGTTTAAACAGTATGAACGTACAGTAACAGTTCGCGGACTCTCTGAGCAGGAACACAGGGCAGATATTGTGATCTGGCCCATACAGTTTACGGAGGCAAGCAATGATCTTCAGGAGATTTATACATCCCTGGATGAAGGGGCTGAAAAAATAAGAAGTTTTCTTATCGATTCAGGTCTTACACATGAGGAGATATCCGTTTCCTCTCCCGTGGTTACCGATCGCTCGGCGCAGCGCTACGGAACGGATGGTTCGATGCAGTTCAGGTACGTTGCAACGCATACCGTAACGGTCTATTCAGATCAGATTGAGAAGGTAAGAGAAATCATGAGCAGCATAGCTGATCTGGGCCGCCAGGGTATTACGATCAGCGGTGATGAATTTTCAAACAGAACGGAGTACCTGTTTACACGTTTGAATGATGTAAAGCCGATGATGATTGAAGAAGCGACGATTGAAGCGAGAAAAGTAGCAGAAAAATTTGCAGAGGATTCAAACAGTAAACTTGGTAAAATTAAGACAGCTTCACAGGGACTCTTTACGATCTCGCCACGTGATAACAACAATCCGCACATCAAAAAAGTGAGGGTGGTATCCACCATTGTTTATTATCTGACGGATTAGGTATCTTTTTGGTCAATATTCATCCTGCTTTGAAGTAAGAAATAATTTATGCCAAAAGTTAAACTGATAGAGATAGCCCACGGAAGGAGCGGTGACAAAGGGAATGGATCCAATGTAGGCATAATTGCACGTCACCCCGACGTATATCCCTTTTTGGAAAAAGAGCTGACGGCCGAAAGAGTCAAGGACCACATGAAGCACATTTGCAAGGGAAAGGTTGAGCGATACGAGATGGAAAATATTGGAGCGCTGAATTTCATTCTGAATGAAAGTCTCGGGGGCGGGGGTACCGTATCCCTGAAGCTGGATGCGCAGGGAAAAACACACGCCTCCACAATGCTTCGCATGGAACTGGATGTTCCGGATCATTTGATCGCTTTGGTCAAAGACTGAATCAGTCAGGTGCCGTTAATGGCGCACGTATGTTTTATGGAAGACCTGTTTGACGTATAAGTTGGTTGAAAGGTGTACCTCCGCCGGCTGCCCGATGGCAATTAAGGAAGAGGGACATTCTTGGTTTAATTGCTTGCTTTAACCGATGTTGTGTTATTTAAGAAGCAGCATTTTTTCAAACTTCACTTCACTGTCTGTTGCAAGCCTGTAAAAGTAGACTCCCGATGAGAGTGCAGAAGCGTTGTAGGGTATTTCGTAATATCCCACGGTAAGCTGGTCGTCAAACACGGTGGCGACATGAGCGCCGGCAGCGTTGAAGACGTCAATTTTGACTCTGGATGTTTCGGGTACAACAAGAGGTATGCGTGTTTGATTGTTAAACGGATTCGGATAGTTGTTCCCCAGCAGTGTTTCGGCCTCTGTGAAGAGAAACTCAATTTCGACGGGATTTCCGACAACCAGATCTTCAGCTACAACAGAATATTGAATAGTCTCTTCACGATCGTGCGTTATCGAAAAACTGGCTTCTCCGTTACTGTCGGTTATATTGTTGACAGCTTCGACATTTGAAAAACCATCCTGTTCAATAAGCACCTCCACTCCGCTTACCGGTTCAAGCCGGCTGTCACGAAGGGTAACATCGATCCGGCTTTCCTGCTCTCCCGTTGCCAGCACACGATTTCTTTCTACGGAAACAAGAGAAGAAACAGAGCTTATATCCACGGTTGTAAACGATATATTATCACCGTATGACGTACCACCTGTGTTTCTAGCATAAGCCCTGGCATAGTATGTAGTATTTCCATTTAGGCCTGTAAGATCTACGGTAAATGTTGAACTGCTCAGCAGAAATTCCTGGCACGTATCAAGTACCGTAGGATCAGGGCTGGTATCCCAGCATATTCCGCGGCCTGTAATACTGCTGCCGCCAATATCGACAATGGTACCCGTACCTACGGCTTTTCCGGCGGTGATGTCAAAAATAGCATCCGTCTGTACAACGGGCGGATCCGAAGCTACCCTGTATTGGGATATGGCATGCTTGATTTCTCTCATACTCCGGGCATTGTCAGCCGGTGCGCCATTGGCAATGTACGATCCGGTTGCCACTCCCTGAAAGGTGACATCCGGGTTTGAAAAAATCTGTACGCCCGCAGCACCCTCGTTATAGGTCATAACGGAAACATACTCCTGGTTATCCTGGCCTGTCCATCTCCAACCGGTTGAGTAGGGAAACAGGCCGCCTGTTCCACCGGCTGCATTTTGGTTTTGAAGGCGGCTGTGTGCATTCCCCATGTTATGTCCCATCTCATGTGCATGAGTCGTCCCTGCAGCCTGCTGTACACGGGTGAGAGAAAAACCGAATCGGTCATCACCGTTCGTGCTGGTGTTTAACCAGCCTAACCCGCCAACCGCATCAGTAAAAATAAAAAGGGCAACAAGATCCGCTTTAAATTCATCTCTCCAGTCGTGTACTTCATCCATATATCCCGAATACTGTGTACCAAGACCGTTAAACTGAGGAGAAGTGGTCAGCCTTCTGAGGTCTGTACTTGGGCTGTCACTCTCCTGATAATCTACTTCAGAAGCATAAACCAGGCGAAATTCAATACCAATATTGGAGTTATCTGCAGAATTTTGTGCAACGGCCATCGATTGATTGACAATATTCTCTATACCGCCGTTAATGTCCGCCCATGATTTTGCACGGGGCGTGTACACGATCAGGACATCGATTACAGCTTCATCATCCACACCCTGTTCCTGCAGATCGAAACCCATCGCTTTGTTGGTCGACTGAACCGTATGATCTTCATGTATTCCGCAGGCAATCTCATCTTTTTCGTGCGGATCGACCTGAATAAAGGAGTGCTGTCTTTCCTGTTCAGAGTAGCGAATTTCGAAAAATTCATGATCCGTAAAATTATGGATAGATGAGAGAACCCTGTCATCGGAAAAGGAAAGGGTAAAGGAGTTCAACTTGTCACCATTTAGATAGGCTGTTACAGACCAGTCTCCGTTGTAGTGTTCCATTACCCTTCTTACTGTTACCTGATGGGTATCTTCATCAAAATCGGTTATCTCAAATGATCTGATTTGTTCGCGGCGCAGCTGGTCGAGAAGTTCCTGATTCAGATCAATAGACATCCGGCTGAGCTCGGATTTTGATTTAGAAGCCCATTGTGTTTGAACGGTGTTTGTGCTGTTAAATAGCTGAAGGTCACTAACTTGAGCAAACAAACTCTCTGTTAGGAAAAACAACAGGGCAAGAGTAAGAAGGCTTGTAACATTTACTTTCATGGAATTGGGATCGGTTTGTACATCTACTTAAAAAAACGATATAATATAAAAGAATCAGTTATTTAATTTTAACTTTTCCATACGGTGCTGAAATTGTTTGATTGCGTAATCTAAAAACCACTCCTCTTCAAGCCCGAATGGAACAGTATCGTAACGGTCAAATATCTCGTGAATAATATTGGTTGCATCGGTCAGGAGTTCATCAAGGAGGTTCTCAAAAGACGGATGAAGATCCTCGTTTTCTTCAAGAATCCTGTTAATCAACCAAAGTCCGTAAGCAATATGTCTCGATTCGTCTTGCTTGAGTTTCAAAACTCCTTCACGAAGGCCCGGCATTAAATCATGATCGTCCAGCATTTTGTAATAGGCTTCATATCCTGTTTCTGCCAGTGTACCCTCCACAATCATATTATAGGTTGCGGAAGCCCTCAGCTGCACGGCGGGTGAACGATCATGATCAAGGGCCGATAATGCCTGAGGCAATTTTTCATAAAACAGTTTTTTATAAAACGGACCGTGAAACCGATCTGCATCCGGTTGGGTTTTTATGACCTCCATAACGAATCTCGCAAAGAATTCAGTATGTTTGGCTTCTTCCCACAAAAATGATGTGATGTAGATCTCTTCTTCAATGCGTCCTTCTTTTGCAATTACGCGTATCAGCGGAAGCAGATCTAACGTGACGGCTTCCTCTCCGGCCAGAAAAAGTGAAGAGAGATGCATAATAATGGTTTGTTCATCCGCACTCATGTTTTTCCAGTCTGATCGATCCTTTTCAAAAGATATATCTGAAGGATTCCACACACCATAAATTTTGGCCTTCTGAAAAAGCTTCATTGGAAAGGACTCAAAATCCAGGCCCTTTGTTACGGTTGAAAAGCGTTCATGTGGTTCGGATGTCGGGCGGTTGTTGCCAATATTGGATTCCTGCTCAGATACGTTTGGGATTTGGTCACCGCTATTGGAAGGAGCTGCGTCAAGGAGGGCCTTTGCAGCGCCTGCGTTTGACACAAGCAGGGTTTTGCTCCCTTTTTCCAGTTTGAGCTTGCCGTTTAACAAAAACAGGGTTGGATTCTTCCCCGATTGGAGCAGTTGCAGCCAGCTCTTTTCTGATGCAGACAGAACCACGCAATTTGTTTCGATGTCATCAGAAACTGCATATCTGAGTTCCGTACATGTACCGGACCTCAGGTCAAGATAAATTCCAACGCTGTTCTTGCTTTTGAAAAAGTCGGGTAACGGCTTAAAAAGAAGTATAAGAGGAATATTCCATGCAGCTGCCTGTTTACTGTATGATTCACTTTTATTTATGGATTTTCTCCATTCCTGAAGCCATGAGTCGGAAAATAAATGGCCTTCATCTTTATTTTGTTGTCCTTTTATAAAATACTCTTTAAACGGATTCATAGAATTGCTCCTGGCACGGTTTTATCATATATCGATGTGGGAGGCTAAAACGTTTAGATATTCAAAATAAAGCGATATTTTTACTGAAGTTGAAAAGCTTTTGTATAAAACAAATAAAATAATAAAAAACAGTAACATATGGTAAGTTTATATCCCACATATGATGTGATAGTGGTGGGAGCGGGTCATGCGGGCAGTGAAGCAGCCGCTGCGTCAGCCCGGATGGGAGCAAAAACTCTTCTCATTACGATGAATATGGATGCGATTGCTAAAATGTCGTGTAATCCGGCTATGGGGGGTGTGGCCAAGGGCCAGCTTGTAAGGGAAATTGATGCCCTTGGGGGGCTAAGCGGTATTGTAAGTGACAAAAGCGGTGTTCAATTCAGAATGCTGAACCGGTCGAAAGGCCCGGCCATGTGGAGCCCAAGATGCCAAAGTGATCGGATGCTTTATGCAAAGATCATGAGAGAAGAGCTCGAAAAGATACCGGGGCTTCATTTCAGACAGGATAACGTAACGGCGGTTCTCACGGATGATGCGGGAAAGAAGGTTACCGGAGTGGCAACGCAGACTGGTCAGGTTTTTGAAGCTGATTCAGTAATTTTAACAAGCGGAACGTTCTTAAACGGTATTATTCATATTGGTGAAAGTCAGTTTGGTGGAGGGAGATCCGGAGAGCGCGCATCTGTTGGAATATCAGGGGCTCTGGAAAAACTGGGATTTGAAGTAGGGCGATTAAAAACCGGCACGCCCCCCAGGATAGACGGCAGGTCGATTGATTACTCTAAACTGGAAATTCAGTATGGTGATGAGGACCCAAGCCCGTTTTCCTTTATGACGGACAGCCTTCCGGGTATTGATGATCAGCTTACATGCTGGATTGGATATACCAATCATGACGTACATGAAATGCTGAAAACAGGCTTTGACCGGAGCCCGATGTTTAATGGGCGGATACAATCCGTAGGGCCCAGGTATTGTCCCAGCATAGAAGATAAAATTGATCGTTTTGCAGATAAGGATCGTCATCAGCTGTTTCTGGAGCCTGAAGGCTGGCATACATACGAAATGTATCTAAATGGATTTTCTACGTCACTACCCGAAGATGTTCAGTATCATGCACTTCGAACGATTCCCGGCTTTGAGGAGGCGATCATGCTGCGGCCCGGGTATGCAATTGAATACGATTACTTTCCACCCTATCAGGTTAAGCGCAGCCTTGAAACCAAACTTGTGGCAGGACTCTTTTTTGCCGGACAGATTAACGGTACCACAGGTTATGAAGAGGCGGCTTGCCAGGGGCTGATGGCCGGAATAAATGCAGCTCTTTTTATTGAAGGAAAAGAGCCGTTTGTGCTTAAAAGGTCGGAAGCCTACATAGGAGTACTGATTGATGACCTGATCAACAAAGGTACTGAAGAGCCTTACAGAATGTTTACCTCCAGGGCCGAGCACCGGATATTGCTTCGCCAGGACAATGCTGATCTTCGGCTGACTGAACTGGGATGGCGAATAGGCCTTGCCGGTGAAAAGCGCTATAACCGGTTCAAAAAGAAAAAAGGGGAGATTGACAGGCTCTACGATCTCATCAGTGAGTATACGGTTCGTCCTGAACAAATGGACCCAATGCTTGAAAAGAAAGGAACCAGCCCCCTAAAACAACCTGTGAAAGCTAAATCATTAATACCAAGGCCTGAACTGCATATACAGGATATTATAGAAGCAGATTCGGCGCTTGAAGAAAGTGTGCGCGAAATAACAAACGACAGATATGTTATTGAGCAGGTTGAAATTCAGATCAAGTACGATGGATATATACGCCGGGAATTTGAGATGGTAGAGGAGATGAGCCGCCAAGAGGATACCCGTATTCCGCAAAAGATCAATTACAGCAATATCAAAAGCCTCTCCTCTGAAGGAAAGAGCAAACTCGAAAAGATCAAACCGGAAACCATCGGGCAGGCTTCGCGCATCAGCGGTGTGTCACCCAGTGATGTTGCGGTATTAATGGTTTACCTAAAAGGGTAGGTGTTTCACGTGAAACAGTCTGTAAAAGAAGTCAATATAGGCCTTAACGTGCTGGAAGATGCCGTTGCGCTCTACAACAAGCACGCGGAGAGGCTGGAGGAATATACCGATCTGCTGCTCGGGTGGAACGACAAAATCAACCTTGTAAGCCGGAATGTTTCACGTGAAACATTGAAAGAGCACATCATTCATTCACTCATTCCGGCGGGGATGGGCTTATTGAAAAGTCACGACAGATGGATCGATACGGGTTCGGGCGGCGGGCTTCCGGGAATACCGCTGGCCATTTGTGAAGGCCAAAAAAAATGGATTCTGAATGATAACGTCAGAAAAAAAATGAGAGTAGCGCAGGACATTATAGATACGATGAGCCTGGAAAACTGCAGTGTAGCGGCAAAGAGTATTTCACTTTTTGATCTTGCGAAGGGTGACGGGATTGTAACCAAACATGCATTTAAAGTCGATGATCTAATCCGGCTGCTGGGAAAAAAACCGTGGCAAACTATTTTAATGTGGAAAGGAGCTGAGGAGGCATTGAAAGAGGTAAAGTCAGTAGGAAAAAACATGAATGTTACCCTGTATCGTTTTGAGTTTGGTAAAATGAACCCGTTTTATGAAGGAAAAGCTCTCCTGCTGCTGAAGAAGAAATAAGCACGCATAGTGGAAGCAAATAAAAATGAATGTTTTGAAAGGCTGAGATCCATTCAGGGCCGGCGCCTGAAGTCACCTATAAACCCATACCAGAATGTCACGACTAAAAAGTTCAGAGAGGAGGATGAAGCTGATACTCATGCTCCAGCAATCTAAAAAGAGGATCACCGTGGATAAGCTGGCAGATATGTTTAATGTCAGCAGGCGAACTATATTTAGGGATTTCAATGCTTTATCGGATCTAAAAGTGCCTGTTACGTGGGATGAATTCAATGGCTATGGTATCATGGAAGGGTACAAAATTCCACCGTTGATGTTCACCACCGAGGAACTCGCTACGATCATGGTAGGGCTTAATTTCGTGAAGTCCCAGGTTGACAAAAAGCTTGCAGAAGACGCAAAAGGGGTAGAGCTGAAAATAAAAGAAGTAGTGAATGATGAACTTAGAAACTTTATGGATTCACTCGAAAATAAAACGGTAGTGGACCCCTTTCTGCACTTTGGCCATGAGAAAAAAGATGGCGGGAATTGGTATATCGTGAGCAGCGCAATTTCCAGGCAGAAGTCTTTGAGATTTGTATACCGGAGTAAAGGCGATTCAACGGAAACAGAACGATTGATCGACCCCTATCTGATCGTTTTTTACAAAGACCATTGGAATGTAATCGGTTATTCTCATAAACGAGCCGCGATTCGAAACTTTGTGCTTGATCGCATGAGCGGAGTAGAAATTACAGACCAAAAATTCGAGCTGAAAAGCGAAATTAACGCAGAGGCCCTGATTTTTAATTCTAACGAGTCCGGACAAAAAATAGAGGTACTGGTAGGCAAAGAAGCAGAGCGCGCGTTTATGGCAAACCTGCCAACTAAGATTATTAGGAAAGAAGCGATAAACTCTAAAAAAATTAAAGTGGAGTTCCGGTTTGAAAGCCTGGACTATTTAAACGACTGGCTGCTTCAGTTTGGGGATAAGGTAACTGTACTATCTCCAAAACAGTTGATACGAAAAAGAGAAAGACTCATCAGCAGCATGATGGAAAACTTACATTCATCCTAGCCGCGGAACTTACCTATACTTTGGAATGGAAGAGTGCAAACGATCCGGCTCTGAATCACTCTTGATTATTGGTGCCGGATGCTGATAGCCGGTTTGATATTCAGAAAATAAAAAAGGCTCCGAAGTGGAGCCTTTTTTATTAAGATAAATCGCAACTGTAAAATATGATCTATTCTACAGTTGGTGCCTCGTCATCATCTTCTTCATTTACGACCCTGGTGACTGCTGCAATCTTACCTTCGTCATCAAGTCGCATGATACGGACACCCTGGGTATTTCGGCCCATGGTTCGAATACCTTTACACTGCATGCGGATTACCTTGCCGCTGGTTGTGATTACCATCAGGTCATCCTTGTCCGATACCTCCTTCAGTGCAATCAGGTTACCGGTTTTAGGAGTTACCTTCAATGTAATCACGCCTTTACCTCCCCGGCTCTGTTCACGATAATCATCCACGAGTGATCGTTTTCCATAGCCGTTTTCTGAGATGGCAAGCACAGTTGCTTCATGTGTATTCTTTATGACAACCATGTCGACCAGTTCATTGTCTTTGCCAAGACTCATGCCGCGAACGCCGGATGTGTTGCGGCCCATTTCGCGGGCTTCACTTTCGTGGAAGCGAATTGCCCGTCCATTTTTATTGGCCAGGATGATATTGCTGTCACCGTCGGTTAAGGCAGCGCCGAGAAGACTGTCGCCGTCCTTAATATTTATCGCAATTATTCCATCCCTGCGCGGCCTGCTGTAGGCTTCAAGCGTTGTTTTCTTCACCTGGCCTTTTTTGGTGGCCATGATAATGGAGTGGTTTTGGATGTACTCTTCATCATCGAGAGTTTTGACGGGCACAAATGTTTTTATGCTATCGTCTTTTTCAATGTCTATCAAATTAACGATAGCGCGCCCTCTGGCCAGACGGGATCCTTCCGGGATTTCGTACACTTTCAGCCAGTAACAGTTGCCTTTTTCTGTAAAGAAGAGAATATAGTTGTGGTTCGTTGCAACAAAAAGGTGCTCTACATACTCATCGTCTTTGGTAGTGGTACCTTTCATCCCTTTGCCGCCTCTCCGTTGTCTGCGATAACCGCTGACGGGCATTCTTTTGATGAAGCCCTTATTGGAAATGGTAACCACTACATCCTCATCGGCAATCATATCCTCTACGCTGAAGTCATCAGCGGAGTATACAATCTGTGTCCTGCGCTCATCGCCGTATCGATCCTTGAGATCGAGAAGTTCACTTTTGATAATTTCATTTTGTTGATTGCGGTCAGAAAGTATTTGCCGGAAATCAGCGATCTTATCCACAATATCCCTGTATTCCTGGTCAATTTTTTCTCTTTCAAGCCCGGTCAGTTTCTGAAGGCGCATATCCAGAATGGCTTTAGCCTGAATGTCGGTCAGCGCAAACTTGCGGCGCAGCTCTTCGTTGGCTTCCTGTGGGTTTTTGGAAGCGCGAATGGTTTTGATCACCTCATCAAGATTATCAAGGGCAATCTTGAGTCCTTCAAGAATGTGGGCACGGGCCTCAGCCTGATCCAGGTCATATATGGTTCTGCGGATAATAACTTCAACCCGGTGCTCAATAAAGTGCTCAATCAGCTCTTTTAGCGCCATAACTTTCGGCCGGCCCTTAACCAGAGCCAGATTGATAACGCCAAAGGTTTGCTGCATCTGGGTATACTTGTACAGCTGGTTCAGTACAATCCCCGCATTGGCACTGCGCTTCAGAATGATTACAATTCTCATTCCCTCGCGATCCGACTCATCACGGATCTCCGAGATATCGGTAATTTTTTCGTTATGAACCAGGGTGGCAATTTTTTCAATAAGGGTAGCCTTGTTTACCTGGTAGGGAATCTCGGTTACAACAATCTGTTCACGGGAATTGCGGAGTTCTTCAACATTGGCCCGTGCACGCATGGTAATTTTCCCGCGGCCGGTTTCGTAGGCCTCTTTTACGCCCTCATATCCGTAAATGATGCCGCCCGTTGGGAAATCAGGAGCGGAAATGTGCTCCATCAGCTTGGAGGTTTCAATATCCGGATTATCAATAACGGCTACCGTTCCGTCTACAACTTCTTTCAGGTTATGGGGAGGCATGTTTGTTGCCATACCCACTGCAATTCCGGATGCACCATTCAGTAACAGGTTTGGCAGCATTGAGGGAAGAACGGTGGGCTCGGTAAGGGTATCATCGAAGTTGGTCTGAAAATCGACCGTCTCCTTATTGATATCCGTAAGAAGTTCTTCTGCAATACGCTGCATTCTCACTTCGGTATATCGCATGGCAGCTGCAGAGTCGCCGTCAACGGAACCGAAGTTACCCTGACCGTCCACCAATGGATAGCGAAGAGAAAACTCCTGCACCATTCGCACTATGGAGTCGTAAACGGCAGAATCGCCATGCGGGTGATATTTACCCAGAACTTCACCGACAATACGGGCACTTTTCTTGTAATTTCGGTTATGAAGCATTCCGAGGTCACTCATACCGAAGAGAACCCGCCGGTGCACCGGCTTCAGTCCGTCACGAACATCAGGCAGTGCACGGGATACAATGACCGACATCGAATAGTCGATGTAGGACGATTGCATTTCATCTTCAATTGTAATGGGGATGATTTTTTCGCTGGCCATTTATTGAATAGTATTGAGTAGTGAGTTTTGAGAAGTAAGGGCGTGGAAGCGCAAGGTGTAATATGCGGACAACCAGGCCGGATTCAACAGTCAGTTTTTAACTTTCCATGATTCCGCTTCACTTTAAATATCAAGTGTGGCGTATTTGGAATTTCGTTCTATAAATTCCCGCCGCGGTTCAACGTCATCGCCCATCAGTGTTGAAAACATCTTGTCGGCTGCCGCTGCATTTTCGACCGTCACCTGTTGAAGCGTTCGCGTTTCGGGATCCATGGTTGTTTCCCAAAGCTGGTCAGGATTCATTTCTCCAAGACCCTTGTAGCGGGATACGTCAAACTTCTTTTTCGACTTTTTGAGTTCTCTGATAATTTTATCGCGGGTTTCATCATCCCAGGCATACTGAATTTCTCCCCTTGTACTGGTGATTCTGTATAGGGGTGGCGTGGCTATATATATATGCCCATGCTCTACAAGGGGGTGCATATAGCGGTAGAAAAAAGTAAGCAGAAGAGTACGGATATGTGAACCATCCACGTCTGCATCTGTCATGATGATAATTTTGTGATAGCGCAACTTATCGATTTCAAACTCCTCTTCGTGCCCCACACCCGTACCAAGGGCCGTAATCATAGCTTGTATCTCCTTGTTTTCAAGGATTTTATTGATTTTAGCTTTTTCTACATTCAGAATTTTACCACGCAGCGGCAATATAGCCTGGAAACTTCTGTTGCGTCCCATTTTTGCGGATCCGCCGGCAGAGTCACCCTCAACCAGGTAGATTTCGCTATGGGCAGGATCCTTGATCGAGCAGTCGGCCAGTTTTCCGGGAAGGCCGCCGCCGCTCATAACGCTTTTACGCTGAATGAGCTGCCGGGCTTTTCTGGCAGCTTCCCTTGCCTCCGCTGCAAGAACTACTTTTTCAAGTATTTTCTTGGCGGTTTTGGGATTTTGCTCCAGGTATTCATTCAGTTTGTCATATACAATGATTTCAACTGCGCTCTGAACTTCTGAATTACCCAGCTTGGTCTTGGTCTGTCCTTCAAACTGCGGTTCAGCAACTTTTACACTGAGAACACAAGTCATTCCTTCCCGGAAGTCTTCTCCGGAGATCTGAATCTTGCTATTCGACTTTATAATCTTATTCTTTTCCGCATAATTCTTGAAACAGCGCGTGAGTGCACGTCTGAAGCCGGAAATGTGGGTACCGCCCTCGCGTGTATTAATGTTGTTTACATACGAGTGCACATTCTCAGTATAGCTGCTGCTGTACTGCATGGCGAGCTCAACGGGAACGTTCTCCAATTCACCCTCAATGTATATGGGGTCCGACATAATCGGGTCGCGGCTTTCGTCCAGGTAGCGAACAAAATCCTTTACTCCGCCTGCAAAATGGAATTCCACTTTATAGGTATCACTGTCTTCCTCTTCCCGCTCGTCAATAATTTCAATGTGGATCTGCGGATTCAGGAATGCAAGTTCACGCATTCTGTCTGCGATGATATCAAACTTAAACTCGGTTGTTTGAGTGAAAATTTCCGGATCAGGCGTGAAGGTGATGATCGTACCGTTCTCTTTCGTTTTGCCGGTTTCCTTAAGGGGAACGGTAGTTATCCCTTTTTGAAACTCCATCACATAGATTTTTCCATCTCTGTGAATTTCAGCGCTGAAGTGAGAAGAAAGAGCATTAACACAGCTCACACCCACGCCATGAAGACCGCCGGATACCTTATATGAATCTTTATCGAACTTGCCACCGGCATGCAGCTTGGTTAGTACCACTTCCACTGCAGGCATTTTCAGTTTAGGATGCTCATCCACCGGGATTCCGCGGCCATTATCCATAATGGATATGGTTCCGTCTTTTTTAATGGTGAGCCGGATGAAATCACAATGCCCTGCAAGTGCTTCATCAATGGAGTTGTCAACAACTTCATTGATCAGGTGATGAAGACCGCGCTGCCCGGTATCACCGATGTACATTGAGGGACGTTTTCGGACGGCTTCAAGGCCCTCCAGTACCTGAATATTGGACGCTTTATAGTCAGATCCTTTTTTCTTTGCCATGAATGGGGGATGAGTAATATTTTTAATAGCCTCTGAGACGCCCTAAAATACCGCTAAAATGAGCAAAATCAAAAAAAGGTATAGTTTTTATTCGGGGAGGGAGTGGTAGGGGTTGCAGGGGTGAATCAGGCGTTTTTTAGGGAGGGTAATCAAGTGTAGCGCCGTATTGACCAAAGTATAGGCAAATGAATTGATAAAAATGCATTGAATTTAAATTGATTAAGCGGTAATTTTGGTGTCTATCAAAAAATTCAGCTAATACGAATATTATGGCACGCAAGGACGATATAACTGGAGACAAGCCGCTGAACGGTTATCGCTCTTCCAAGGCGAACAACAAGACCAAACACCGTTTCCATCTGAATCTGCAGAAGCGGCGTTTTTATATCCCTGAAGAAGATCGCTGGGTTACTCTGAAAGTGACGGCTAAAACACTCCGTACGATAAACAAGAAAGGGATCACAGCTGTACTCAAAGAGGCCAGAAAAAAAGGAACACTACTAAAAGAGGTATAGTAAAATGGCAAAAGGCAATCGCATACAGGTTATACTTGAATGCACAGAGAAGCCAGGCAGCTCCAGGTATGTTACAATGAAAAACCGCAGAAATACTACGGAAAGGCTGGAACTGAAGAAATACAATCCTGTTCTCAGGAAACACACCGTTCATAAAGAAATCAAATAAGCGGAACCATGGCAAAGAAACAGGCATTTGGTGAAGAAGCACTCGCGCTGAAACAGTCTCAGCGTAAAATGGCAAAGGTTATCATATCTACAAAGAATGAGAGGGGCAAGTACTCTTTCAAGGAGACTATGATAGACCAGGATGCTGCAAAGGATTTTATCCAGAGAAATAAAAAGTAATTCTCTCTTTTTAAGAGCAGAAGGAAAGTAAGGTTCCACCCCGCAACGTTTCGGGATGGAACCTTTTTTTTTGCTTACATTCATTAAATTGAACACATAAGGGAAAGGAATAGATTTATGGATATCAAAGAAACCATTCTCAGTGATCTGAAAAAGGCGATGAAAGCAAAGGACGCAGATAAGCTCAGGGTCCTCCGTTCGCTCAAATCCAAACTCCTTGAAAAAGAGATAAGCATCAGGTCGGGGGGTGAGGGAGATATCACCAACGAACAGGCTGTTGAGGTTCTGATGAAAGCAGCCAAACAACGCAGGGAATCAATTGACCAGTTTGAAAAAGGGGGAAGGGATGACCTGGCAGAATCTGAAAAAGCGGAACTGGAAATTATTGAATCCTATCTTCCCAAAATGATGGACGATGAGAAGATCCGGGAAGAAGTGAAGGCTCATATTGATCAAACCGGCGCATCCGGCATGGCTGATATGGGGAAAGTTATGGGCGCGATGATGGGACGGCTGAAAGGCAAGGCCGATGGGTCGGATGTAAGCAGAATCGTGAAAGAAGAACTTTCAAGATGATTCAGGAAAAGCATGAACACCCTTGATTTTATTATCCTTCTGCCGATAGCCTATTTTGCCTGGCGAGGATTTATGAATGGATTTATAAAAGAAATCCTGAGTATCGCAGGTATCGTGATTGCTGTATTTCTCACATTCGAATATATGGCGGATGTATCCAGAATGTTTCGGCCTATCTTTTCAAATGGAAGTCAGGCAACCATCGCAGCGGGCATATTTATTTTTGTATTGACGGTGGCAATGGCTCAATTCATTGCTTATGCAGCGGGCAAGTTCCTGGAGCTCATCAATATTAATTTTATAAACAAACTGGTGGGTCTTATTTTTGGTTCCCTGAAATCAGGAATCATAGTAAGTGCATTTCTGCTGCTTCTGGCGGGCTTTAATCTGCCGGGTGAAACAGCAAGAAATGAGTCGATATCATACCCCTATGTAATATATCTGGCACCGGCTGTATTTGATTTGGCTTCAGCGGTCTACCCGGGAGCTGAAAACTTTATCGAAACCATTGAAAAAACCCTGGAAGAAAATAATCCAATACGAAATTTACCACTATTTGAAGACAGCGATTCATGAGCAGCTTTCTATCTGTTAAGGAACAATTAAGCGTAATCAAAAGAGGAACGGTTGAAATTGTTCCGGAACAGGAACTGATTGAAAAACTAAAGACTTCACGAAAGGAAAATCGTCCTCTCAGAATAAAACTGGGCTGTGACCCTACCCGTCCGGACCTTCACCTGGGTCATTCCGTCATTTTGAGAAAACTGAGGCAGTTTCAGGACCTGGGTCACCATGTCATTTTGATAATCGGCGACTTTACAGCGTTGATAGGAGATCCTACAGGCCAGAATAAGACACGCCCCTCGCTTACTGAAGAGGAAATCCGCGAAAACGCTAAAACCTACCTTGACCAAGCGGGTAAGATACTTGAAAGGGATAAGACAGAGATTATCTATAATTCGGACTGGTTACGCCCCATGAGGTTTGAGGATGTGATTCGCCTATGCTCCAAACTTACGGTAGCCAGAATGATCGAAAGGGATGATTTTTCAAAGCGCTTCAACAACAACGAGTCCATTTCTCTTCACGAATTTCTATACCCGCTAGCCCAGGGACAGGATTCGGTTCACCTGAAATCGGACGTGGAGCTGGGGGGCACCGATCAGAAGTTTAATTTGCTGGTTGGCAGAGATCTGCAGAGGGATGCCGGACAGGAACCTCAGGTTTGTCTGATGATGCCACTGCTTGTGGGCACAGACGGGTCGATGAAAATGAGTAAATCGTACGATAACTATATCGGAATAGACGAACCGGCAAATGACATGTACGGGAAAGCGCTATCCATACCCGACGATTTGATTTATCCATACTTTGAACTGGTAACGGATGTGGACCAGGAGAATCTGGAAGACGTCAGACAAAAAGCGGAAACCGATCCCAGAAATACCAAGCATGAACTGGCCTTCACGCTTACCCGGATGTATCATGGGGAAGAGAAAGCGATTGAAGCCAGAAAGCATTTTGAAAAAACGGTTATTAATAAAGACATTCCGGATGATGCACCTGTGCTTGAGTTCGAGGGGGGAACGTCACACCGTTTGATGGATATTATTTCAGATGCCGGTCTCACCTCAAGCAATGGTGAAACAAAGCGCATGATGAAACAGGGCGGCGTAAGTATTGACGACCGTAAGATTAAAGATCCGAATTTCGAAATTACATTTAAAAAAGGAGATGAACTTGGCCTGAAAGTAGGTAAAAGAAAGTTCGCAAAGCTGGTTTCCTGAGGAGGCTTCAGGGTAATTGCCAATCACTTTCACCATTGACTATGGGAACTCATTATTCCGGTTCGAAGTCGGAAATTCATACACTGAACGCTTTCATAAAACTTATGAGGGCCAGTGAATCAATCAATACACGACTGAACAGGCACCTTTCAGATGCCGATCTGACCCTTAGCCAGTTCGGTACGCTGGAGGCTCTCTTCCATCTGGGGCCTCTTAACCAGAGAGCCATTGGTGAAAAGATCCTGAAAAGCGGCGGGAACATAACGATGGTGGTGGATAATCTCGAAAAAAGCGGATTTGTTGTAAGAAAAAAAGACCCAACCGACCGCAGGGCTGTATTGATACACTTGACAAAAAAGGGAGAAGAATTTATCAGTGATTTCTTTCCCAAACATCTTGAGAAAATTAAAGAAGAGTTCAGCGTACTATCCGACGGGGAGAAAAAGACACTGGCTGAATTGTGCAAAAAATTGGGTGTACGCGACAAAGAGCAGAATGATGAATAATGGATAAAGATAAAACACCGCTAATGCTGTAAGGGAGTTTCGATAACGGGATCATACAGGTATGGGAAGAGATCAAACTTCTACATACCGCTTTCCTTTCGCATCATATCCGGCTGTTAGAATAGCCCTGTTTCTATCTTGCGGCATACTGGCCGGCCGGGTTACCTCCATTCATTACGCAGATGCAGCTATTCTCTTTTTCGGATTATGTGCTGTCTGGCTGTTTATTGAGTTTATTCTATTCAGGTACAGTCCTGCAGGTTCTGTTCTAGCGGCAGTGCCCCTTTACTTTTTATGCATCTTTGCCGCTGGTACTCTTCTCTATTCATTTCAGGAAGAGAAAAAAGAGAGATCAAGTGAAGCAGAAGGCATACTGTCTCTCTATGAAGGAGAAGAAGTAAGAGTGACGGCCAGGGTAGTCGAGATGAGTACACGAAGCAATGGCAGAACTATCCTGGTTTTAAAAGTTTCAAAAACCCATTTCGCCGGATCTCTCGCATGGCAGCAACCCTACAGGGCAAGAGTGTATTCGGATCAGCAGATGAACCTATCGGTCGGTGACGTCGCAGAGCTGTCTGTTCGCGTGTATTCTTTTCCGGAAAAACGCAATCCTCATGAATTTGATTACGGTGGTTGGCTCAGACAGGAGCGCATCTCCATGCACGGAGAGGTAAAATCGGTTAATCAACTTGAATCGTACAGACCGGGCGGTTGGCTTCAATTGAGAAACCGTGTGACTGAAAACGTTGAGCGTCAATTCAGCAAATCTCATATTCCTTTGGCAAAAGCGCTGTTTCTGGGGATGAAACAGGACCTGGACCCCGGTATTAAATCACAATTTTCGCGCTCCGGCCTTTCGCATATCATGGCTGTTTCGGGTCTTCATGTTGGCTTTATTGTTGCCCCGTTCTGGATTCTGGTACCGTTTTTCTGGGGCAGCAGATTTGGGAAAATTTCGGGACTGTTGATTCTTACCTGCCTGTTGACAGGATACGCGGGTCTTACGGGATTTACCGCTTCTGTTTGCCGTGCCTCTTTGATGGCCTGGCTTCTGACTTTCGCAAAGCTGTTTCACAAAATGCGAAATTCCGTGAACCTTACGGCAGGCGCCGCAATTATTCTGTTGTTAGCAGACCCCGGAGAGCTGTTTAATCCGGGTTTTCAGCTTTCATTTTCAGCGGTTTTTGTAATTCTGCTTGTGATGCCGGAAGTGTTGAGGTGTCTGCCATCAGGAATTCGTTTTGGGAGGGTGGCTCCGCTGGTTTCGATTATTACCATTTCAATTGTGGTTCAGCTGGGCCTCTATCCCATATTGGTTAGCTACTTCGGCGAGTTTTCCATTGCAGGCCCCCTTGCCAATGCACTAGTAATACCCGTTCTGTCGATAACCGTTCCTCTTGGCCTGCTCATATCCGTTACCGGTTTTTTTGATACAGGCGATATTGCAGCCGCTGTCCGGACAGTAGAATATTTACTGGACTGGATTCAGTGGGTAGCGTCTGCAATCGGACAGCAGGATGTAAGCTATATCAGGGCAGGATTACCGTCCCGGTTTCTTTTTGCCGTGTGGACTGCAATTGTGCTTTTGGTGGCATCGGCCAGAATACCGTTTTTAAAGTGGAAAATGTTTGTTCTGCTGCTGGTATGCATCAGCCTGACCTACATCGACCTGAATCTTAAAAAGCCGGGTTATCATACAATGGATATTACCTTTCTGGATGTGGGTCAGGCTGACGCGGCTCATATTAAAACTCCGGACAATCGGCATTTGCTGATCGATACGGGCCGTTGGAGTCCCGGCTCAAACAGCGGAGATCGCATTTTAGTGCCGTATTTCAGCCAAATGGGAATACAAAAACTGGACGCGGTTATTCTGACGCACCCGCATGCAGACCATATCGGGGGCATTTCGGCACTTATTGATGCATTTGAGATTGGGATTATATATCAGAGTGACTATGAGTACGATTCAGACCTTTATCGGGAGTATATGCGCAAAGCGCATGAAAAAGATATCCGGGTTGCTACGCCTTTTGGAGGTGAAAGGCTGGAGCTGGATCCGTATATAAAACTTTTTGTGGTTGGACCGCAAAGAAACGATGGGTACTTCTCAAACGCAAATAATCGCTCGCTGGCAGTGAAGCTGGTGTACGGACAGACCTCCGTGCTTTTTACAGGAGACGCCGAGAAAGAGCAGGAAGCGCAGATGGTATCCATATACGGTGATTTTTTGGATGCTGACCTATACCAGGCGGGACATCACGGCAGCAATACAAGCTCGTCAACCGGGTTGCTTCAACATGTTCAACCTGAACATACCGTTGTTTCGCTGGCTTTTGAAAACCGTTTCAGTCATCCCGGCAATGAAACCGTTGAGCGGATTTACAGTATACCAAACACCCAGATAAGCTACACAAGCCTGGAGGGTGCTGTCACGTATTCAACAGATGGCGAGACATTCAAAAAAATGAAATGGTAAATGGTTTGAACAATGATCTGCGGGAACGGCAGATTTACAACTCTGTTTGAAGCTTAGTCAGGATCGGGCTACATTATCTGAATACCCAAAAAAATTAAAAAGATGGCAAAGAAGGAACGACTTGGTTTCGAAGAGGCTTTAAAACGATTGGAAGCTGTTGTCGAGAAACTGAACAATGAAGACATTTCTCTGGAAGAGTCTGTTGCTCTGTACGAAGAGGGAATACAGCTCTCAAAAATATGCACGGAAACACTTGAGAATGCTGCTCTGAAGATTGAACAGATCGATCAGATCAACAGTAATGATCCAAAACAAGCCTGAGATACCTATGAAAGATTATAAACCGAAACCCGGAACACTTCTTGAACATATACGGACACCGGACGATCTGAAAAAATTGGAGCCTGAACAGCTCCAGGAAGTATGTGATCAGCTCAGAGAGTTTATCATCGATACAGTATCGGTTTACGGCGGACATTTTGGCGCCAGCCTGGGTGTTGTAGAGCTTACAGTTGCAATGCATTATGTCTACAATACACCCGGAGACCGGATTGTCTGGGATGTGGGGCATCAGGCGTATGGACACAAGATTCTTACGGGCCGAAGAGAGGATTTTCACACCAATCGAAAGTACAAGGGGATTTCAGGATTTCCGAAACGCAGCGAAAGTGAATACGACACCTTCGGGGTAGGCCACTCCAGCACCTCCATCTCGGCCGGATTGGGTATGGCCATTGCAAGGGACCTGGATCAGTCGGATAGAAAAATAGTTTCCGTTATTGGCGACGGCGCCATGACGGGCGGTATGGCATTTGAAGCACTGAATAATGCGGGAGCTCTTAAGTCGGATATGCTGGTGGTTCTGAATGACAACAATATGTCGATTGACCCGAATGTGGGAGCCCTGAAGGAGTACCTGGCGGAAATCACCACCAGCAAAACCTTCAACAAGATGCGGGACGAAATTTACGACCTGCTCGGTCATTTGAAGGGCGCCGGTGAGAAAATGCGAAAAGTAGCCTCTAAACTTGAAAGAACTGCAGTTGCTGCCATTACACCCGGAGCCCTTTTTCAGGCACTTGGATTTAAATACTATGGCCCGGTGGACGGACATAATGTTGATGCGCTTCGACGCCACCTGGAGGATCTCAGAACCGTATCGGGTCCCAAACTATTGCACATTGTAACAGTAAAAGGAAAGGGATTTGCACCGGCTGAGCGTGAACAAACCAAATGGCACGCACAAAGCAGTCCGTTTGATAAGATTACAGGTAAATCACTCGCGAAAGCCACAACCGGAAAAACTCCTCCGCCCAAGTATCAGGACGTATTCGGAGAAGCGCTGGTGGAACTGGCAGCTAAAAATGAGCAGATTGTTTCGATGACGCCCGCAATGCCCAGCGGCTCCAGCCTCTGGCCCATGATGAATACGTTTCCCGACAGAGCATTTGATGTGGGTATTGCAGAGCAGCATGCGGTAACCTTTGCCGCAGGCCTCGCTACGGAGGGCAAAAAACCCTTTGCTGCACTCTATTCAACATTTTTGCAACGCGCTTATGACCAGGTCATTCACGATGTGGCCATACAGAAATTGCCGGTAGTGTTCTGTATTGACCGGGCCGGACTTGTGGGAGCGGATGGCCCCACTCATCATGGGCTCTATGACGTGGCGTATTTGAGGGCTGTTCCCAATATGATTGTATCGTCCCCCATGGACGAACAGGAGCTTCGCGATATGATGTACACAGCTTCAGAATACGACGAAGCGGCCTGGGCAATCCGGTACCCGAGGGGTAGATCAACCGGTATGGACCTGCGCGACGGATTTGAGAAAACGGACATTGGCAAAGGACGTATCATCAGGGAGGGCGATAAAGTTGCTGTTTTGAGTTTTGGACCGATAGGCAATTACGTTACTGAAGCCACAGAGGCTTTGATGGATGACGGTATTGATATCGGGCACTTTGATATGCGCTACGCTAAACCACTGGATACGGAGATGATCGATTATGTTCTGGAACACTATGAACATATCATTACACTGGAAGACGGTACCTGTTTGGGCGGGTTCGGCTCGGCCGTGGCTGAGTATGTAGCCGGGAAAGGAGTCGCTGTTCCTGTTAAGATTATGGGCGTACCCGATGCGATTATAGAGCACGGAACGCAGCGTGAGCTTCATGATGAAGTAGGTATTGGTCCTGCCGGAATCGTGGAAAATGTTAAGAAGTCGCTGGGAATATTAGTATAACATACCGTCCATGATTCCATGCCAAACCGATAAGTCTGCCATTGAGCGGTGTACCGGAATTTGTTCACATATTTAAACCGGGCCTGTTGTGCAGTTCACTCTATCTGACTTTGACTATCATCTCCCTGAAGAGCTCATAGCGCAAAAGCCTGCGGAACCCCGCGATCATTCCAGGCTTCTTGTATACAATCGCTCAACCGAAAAAATCACAGACGACCACTTCTATAACATTGGGGATCACCTGCCCCAAGAGACATCCCTGGTAGTAAATAACAGTCGGGTTGAGAAATGCAGGCTGCTCTTCAACAAAGGCAGAATTGAAATTTTTGTTATTAAAGCGGTGGACGACCGGGTGGTAGAGGCGATGGTACGTCCCGGGAAAAAGTTTAAAAAGGGGAAGACGGTTGAGCTGCCCGGCGGCATCACGGCTTCAACCATCGACATCGCGGAAGACGGGATCCGAACCCTGAAGCTGAGTCATTCGATCGATCATCCATTGCTCGAACCCTACCGGCACACACCGTTCCCTCCGTATATTGAACGGGATGAATCGCTGGCAGAACGCTATCAGACGGTGTATGCAAAAGATGAAGGGAGCAAGGCAGCCCCCACTGCGGGCCTCCATTTTACTCCGGCCCTGTTGAAAACGCTGAGCGACCGGGGTATTGAAAAGAAAGAAGTGACGCTGCATGTTGGCCTGGGCACATTTGCGCCGGTGAAGAGTGAAAAAATCGAGGAACACATCATGCACAGCGAATGGTATCAGGTTACCGCTGAGCAGGCAGAAGCGCTGAACCGGTCGAAAAGCATCACAGCGGTGGGTACCACCTGCGTACGGGTTCTGGAATCAGCGCCCAAAAAGAACGGCATGTTCATCGCTTCATCTGGAGAAACCGACATTTTCATTACACCCGGTTACACGTTTACATCTGTTGATCATCTCATTACCAATTTTCACCTTCCGAAAAGTACGCTGCTGATGCTGATTGCGGCATTTACAGGTTTCGATGAGATGCAAAAGATTTATGAGCACGCCATACGAGAGAAGTACCGTTTTTATTCATTCGGCGATGCGATGTTATTGCTGTAATGAATTAGATTGGCCAGGACATTTTAACTACAACGCCATCCATTCGGCTGCCCAGATAAATGTCGGCTCCGTCATGAGAAACGGCAATAAGATCCGGATTGAAATTATCTGTTTCGGGAAGATATGCAGACACGACTCTATCACCCTGATTGGAAACCCAAACCACCGTGGAGGCGCGTTCCGGAATGGTGTTCATAAGCAGGAATACTCCTGAATCAGCTGCGGTAATGTCTGAAGCGTGTTGAATCATATACATATTTCGCATGCCCCGATCTGCAAATGATTGATTTATTTCGATAAATCTATCAAAGATACCTTCAGTTGCAGGGATATCAGACAAGTTAACTTCCCATAATAACTCTTGAGAGTGTGAATATTTTTGTAATACAGCCGTAGCTTGCTGAAAAGAAAATAAACCGCTTTCATTGCTGCTCAAAATGAGGCGATTGATCATGGTTGGAGGGATTTTACCGGAGAGAATTTCCTGCTGGCTTCTGTCAAAATCAAAATCGTAGTCATCACCCATAAGCGATTCCCCCAATAACACAGTTGAATTATTCTGGAGGGTAATTCTTCTGATTAATGACCCCTCAAAACCGTTAGCGGGCACATAAATTTCGTTCTCCGTAAGCAATGACATAGACAGCGGCATCGCCTCCAAATCCAAAGGTGTCTCTTTAACAAACAAGCCGTCCGTGTTGTAATGGATTAATTTTCCACTGTTCCGATCATATGCAATGTATTGATCGTTTTTTTTCCATAAACCCGCAATATATCTGAACTCGCCGGGTCCGTCTCCCTCACTGCCAAATCGCAGAGTTTCTTCACCGTTATCATCAAAAAGAAAAACGGATTGGGCTGAATAATCATACAGAATTAATCCTGAGTTGGAATAATGCAGGTTTGCCGGCTGACCAATTTGGTCGTGGCTTTCAGCTGATAGCAGCGTCGTAACTTCAGCAAAATTGACCTCTTCAAACTGAACTGTTTCTGAATCGTCAGGTTGACAGGCAAATAGACAAATCAGAAAAAGAGGATAAAAGCGACTCATAAACTATCTTTTTAGTTAAAGAAAGAAGTATAGCTTTTATGAAGTCAAAGACCAAATAAAGAGAGGTTTACCCGTACTGATTTTTATAGGCAGTCGTTATTTTCCGGTTCATGTGGCGTTTGTAGTTTTCATACTCATAACGGCGTATGGTGAACCCGGAGTGGTAGGTGCCGTCATTGCAGTCCACATGAAGTTTGAGCGGGTTTTCGGTTTCGGTAATTACAACACGGATGTTGCCCAGATTATACGATTCTACTTCCTTGCTCATTGGTTTATGGCGTATGGGTTTAATTCGGGTCCAAAGATACGTTTTTTGGTTTTAATGATCCGATTTGTGAATTTGGAGCCCTTTTCATAACCAATAAAATTCATGAAACATTTTCTTTTACTTCTGTTTTCACTGTCACTTCTCTGTGCCTGCAGAAATGGAGGTGATGACCCGGGGGATCAAACATCCCATGAAGCTTTTTTTGAAGCACTTTCAGCACAGTGCGGATCTGTTTATACCGGTGAATCAACCTATCCCGAAGACGAAGATCATCCCCTTGTAGGGACCGAACTCCGGGTTGAGATCACTGATTGCAGCGATTCGCATGTAAGAATGGACCTCATAAGGGATGGAGACTACTGGCACGGTGCATGGGTGGTTGAAATGAGGGAAGAGGGACTGCATTTGTATCACGATCATTTGGGTGAGTCGAGAACAATGCAAGATCTGGGAGAAGAGGATTTTCACGGATACGGAGGGTATGCGGATGAAACCGGCGGCTCCCTGACACAGTATTTTCCGGCAGATGATGTTACTGCGGAGATGATACCGGCTGCGGCTTCCAATGTATGGATGATATCGCTGAATCCGGATGAAAAACAGATTATCTATTATCTGGAGCGCAATGAGGTTCCAAGATTCCGGGCCGTGTTTACGAAGGGCTAATTATCGTCAGTTCGAGATAAGGAAATGAACTGAAAAAATCCCCCTATCCCTGTAGGGATCCCCTCGGCAAGCTCACGTTAATTACCATAGCCGTCCAATTGATAGCTTCTCTAAAATGAGCCTGCCTGAAAGCTGAAGCGATTGCGTGTAGGCTCCCATCCAATCGATATGCCCACATCAAAGGCAAGATTGCTCAACCGGAAGCGGCTTCGGATACCTGCACCATATACAGACCGGCTTCCCTCCAGAAGCGATGGACTTTCAAGGTCGGAAAGGGTTTGATGAAAAAGAACGAAATAGAGATTGGAGAGATAAACCGGAAGAAGCACACCTCCTTCGTCAGGATAAGTAATCGGAATTGTATAACGGGTATCAAAAATGCCCACATTATTGGCACTGCCAAGGGCATTAAATGAGAAGGAGTCTGTGAAGAGCGAGGGAGTATTAAAAACGGGCACATCCGTTTGGGAAATCACCTGTGCCGTGAGCCTCAGCGATTGGTTCCAGCGACGGAGAGGTGATACAAAGGTAGAAACGCCGGCCCGTATTCCCCTGCGGTCGGTGAGGTTGGCTGTGACGGAGAATTCACGGGTTGTAACCGGAAGTTCGCTGTCGTTTAAACCGTAACGGGACTCCGTAAAAAATACCCATCCTGCATTTGGCTGAAGGTCACGGGTAAACTGTCTGAGCCGGTAATTGAGCACCGTTCGAAGGCCCAGGGTATGACGCGTTCCAAACAGCGAATAGGAGGTGTAAGGGGACTGCGGATCCAAAAACCGTAGTTGAGACAGAAAATATTGTGGCTCTATGGTGAAGGAGCTGAACCGGGCATTGCTTTGGAGCCGCACACGGAACGGTATTTTTACAGCGGCTCCTCTCGATTGCTGCAAAAACGTGCGGGTAAATTCCTGATCCTCCTGTACAATCCTGAAGGTAGGCAATGACGGCCGGTTAAATACTTCTATCTGATACCCGGGATAAAACCCCTTGTGACGATAGGTAAGATCGTACCAGAATCGGTTTCTGTAAACGAATGACTCCAGCGAGTACGAACGGGTGCTCATGAGGTTGGTTCCCTCCAGCGTAACTCCGTACCGGGCTTTATCATTGTTGTTCTGTTCGAATGTGGGAACCCATAGTCTGGGCTTCAGCCAGGAGATGCCCGTAATAAACTTTGTTGATGTCCAGCCGGCTGATACCGAATCGGGAATCTCTTCCCGGTTCATCAGATTCCGGTTCAATAAAGAGGGTACAGTACGGTAGGTGTTTTCGGAAACCGACTGATCCGCCGATTCACTCAGGTCCAGAATTTTAATAACCTGTTCGTTTCGGTGTTGGGCTACATAAGCGATTTTGTTTCCATCGGGTGAATAAGAGGGCTCAAAAGCATTATAGAGGCTTTGGGTGATCTGCGTTGCCTCTTTGCCGGATATGGTATACTCATACACGTTCATGATTCCGGTATGGTCGCTTACAAAAAGGAGTCTGTCACCATCTGAATGCCAATGCAGATCGAACACGGAGCCGCTTTCAAACGCAATGTCAGGATTTTTTTCAAAGGGAGGCTCTGATGATCCTGGCCGGTAAAACCAGACGGCCTGAACACCGTTCTTTCTTCCGATAAGGGCCATCATATCGGGATTCTCCGGATTTACGGCAATATCAATTACACTTGTTTCAGGGTCGGAATCAAACCGCTGTATAAGCGTACCTTTATCCGGGTCAATGCGGACAAGAATCTGCCGCTGCCCCTCTGTTTTAGCTGCATAAAGATGCTCACCGACAATCGAGGGGGTGAAGAGCCTCATGTTGCTGGTCAGCCGTTCCGAGCTGCCGGTCGTTACGTCAAGTCTATGAAGATCACCCTTGAATACGTTGTCATAAAGCGGATCGGTGTGATATCGTGAGTAAATCACATTTCTGCGGCCGGCCTCAAGAACGTACTCTGCATTCTCAGTCAGTACCACCTCCTGAAGCAGGTTCAGACGGGCATTTTCGGTATGATAGGTATAAAAACCGGATGGCCTGTTGCAGGAACGGCTGTAAAACAACACAGAACTGTTATCGATCCAGGCTGGGCGCTGCATTCGACGGCAGGTAGCACTGAAAGGAATTTGGAATGACATGGAATCGGTTTCTCCGGAGAGTGAGGAGAGACGGTTCTCTTCTTCCGATTCCATTTGCAGGGAAAAGTCCCTGAACAAGGCCCGTGGCCATTTACCCGTCACCGATTTAAGCGGCACGCCAAAACCAAGAAAGGGATACTTATAGTGTATCCTAACAGCCTCTTTGAATGTATCATCGCCGTAGCTATTCAGCAGCCAGTTTACGAACTGATATCCTCCGTTGTAGTGCCGGTTGAAGGGTATGGTAAAATCGGATATGTGCACCAGCTGGCCCATTGACCACTCTTCTTTACTGCCCAGCAATGCATGGTACTGGTTATTGAAATAGGGGTAGTTTCCCCTGCCCGATTCCGGTATTGTGCCGTGAGACTCATGCTGAACCGCAATACCCTCCAGAAAACCGGCGGGGACAGCGCCATGCACCGATCTTCTCATATCGGGTGAAAACAAACCCAGCACACGGGTAACGGCCGGTGGGTTTACAGAAAAATGAAGCGCGTGTACAAGTTCATGCGGAAGTACAGACTCAAGCCAGTCGCCTGATCGCGGGCTTAAAGCCTTACCCCGGATGGGTGCAATTTCCACTTCAGACCGGTAGTTGAAGGAGGTTACAAAGCCGTTAGAGCGGTCGTTCTCAGGATTCAGAATCAGAGGGAACCGTTCCAGGTTTCCACCGATCAGCTCGCGTACATCACTATATTCAGCTTCCAGTATAGACAGTGACCGAAACGCTTCGCTTCTGTAACGTTCGGGATAGATAATGCGGAAATGGTCCGATTTTAATTCCATCCAGTTTTGACCCGGAACACGGTACTTGGTGGAATAGAACTGTCCGAATGCAGGCAGTGTAACGATGGCAGTAAGGATGAACAGGGTGATAAATCTCTTCATGGTATGTTGATAAACGTCAAATCAAAACGGTCCAGTATATGTAAATGAACGCAAAAAGGGTGAGAAATAGAATACCGAAGATGCTCAGCCGGCTCAGCCAGGGTTTGGGCCTGAATTCATCGGGAATATCCGGGTGATGGATTAGTTTATGGTTCATGTACGCAAGAACAGGCGCGGTCAGGAAAGAAAGTGTTGTGGCCAGATCGATGAGCAGTCTGAATTGGTCGCCCAGCAGAACCAAAAAAAGAAACGAGCCGGCGCTGATGAGCGGCAAGAGTATTCTGTAAATACGGTTATTTGATGTTTCGGTTTGCGGTTTCAGCACATTCAGGATATGCGTGAGAACCCGCGGATAGGTATCGGTGACTGTGAGGGTGGTGCTGAACATGGTGGTAAAAGCGCAGATTACGATTACGATGCCCGACCAGTCACCCAGAGCCAATGTGTAAAGGTTCAGAAACTGATTGGAAAAAGCTGCAGCACTGGAGGCGTACGATTCGCCGGAGCCGTACATGATAAGGGCGCCAAGAGCCAGGAAAAAAAGTGCGATCAAGGCGGCTCCGATATAGCCCAGGTTGAAATCAAACCGGACCTCACTCAGTTTTGGCTTGTATCCGGTAAGCTTCATCTTCTCAACGGTCCATATAGAGTGCCAGGCCGCTGCATCGATGGGTATGGGCATCCAACCCATCAGGGCGATCAAAAAAGCTACGCCCGATACAGTCCAGATATCCGGTGGGATAAAACCGGGTTCCGCCTGATATCCGGTGATGGAGAAGGCTGCAACCACGGCTATGATTGTAGAAAGTGCAAAAATGACCATCAGTGCCTTAATCAAAGAGTCGAAAAAGGAGAATCGGTTCTGAATAAGCAGAAGCACACACACAATCAACACGATGCCGCTCCAGGCAATTACAGGTAAATCAATGCCGGTAAGGTTGCTGGCAAGGCTTCCTGTAACTATGGTTACCGCAGCATGGATAGCGAACATGGTGAGAAGCGTGAACAGAACAAACACCCATAAAGCGGCCTTCCCCAGCTTAGCATAACCGCGGATCATGTTTTGGCCGGTGGCCAGCGCGTAACGGGGGCCGAACTCCAAAAAAGGATATTTAAAAAGATTGGCAAGCAGAACAGCCCAGACGAGTGCAAAACCGTACTCGGCTCCAGCCCGGGTAGATTGTACCAGATGAGACACGCCGATCGCCGCGGCTGCCATAATGATGCCTGGACCGAGCGTTTTTCTTATTCCGTGCCAGCCAGATAGATCCATATTTATTTTAAAACTCTTCGAAATTGGAACCTTTATATAGATAAAATTTTTTAGTTTTTATAGTAGAGAAATTAATAACCCGCAAAGATGAGGTTAGGATGGTAAGTGAAAAAAAAATACGCAAACTCATTAACAGCAGCGGAGATACGCTGGTCACCATAACGATGCCCACGCATAGGAGTGGAGAGGAGTCCAAACAGGATCCCATCCGCTTTAAAAATCTGATTAACGAAGCTGCAGAAAAGCTCAAAAAGAAAGGAGTAAAGGAGAATGATGTAAACCGATTGCTCGGAGAGGCGAAAGATCTGCTTGATCAACCCTTATTCTGGTCGCATACCGACCATAGCCTTGCAGCCTATATCAGTGAAGATGGCTTTGAGTATTTCAGACTGCCGTACACACTCGAGAGCATGGTCTATCTGAATGATCATTTTATGATCACTCCGCTGCTGCCTATGATGAGTATGGACGGAACCTTCTGCGTGCTGGCAGTAAGCAGGCAAAACGCGCGATTGCTTCAGTGCACCCGAAATGATGTAGAAGATATTACGCCCCAAGATGTATCTACATCTGTTGATGACTACCTTGAAGTAGAACCTGAAAAACAGCTGCAGTTTCACTCGGGAGCGCAAAGACAAAGAGCCATGTTTTTCGGCCACAATGCCAATGAGGAAGACAAAATGGTAGTTGTGGAACAGTTTATGCGGGAATTCGAGAAGAGTGTTACCCCGGTAATGCGCGAACGAAATGATCCGCTGGTTTTGGTGGGGCTGAAAGAAAACGTTTCCCTATACAAAAAGGTAAATAACTACAGAAGGCTCGTTGACGATATGGTTGTGCACAACCCTGATGAACTGCAGGATCAGGAGCTGCGCGACAGAGGATGGGAGATAATTCAGAGGCACTTTCTGAAAGATATGTATAACTCCCTGGAACAGTTCTCTGAAAAAGTGAAGGAGAAGGTTTCAAATAATCTGAGCGAAATAGCGGAATCTACCGTAATGGGGCGGACCGAAACCATTTTTATCTCGCATGATGAGAAAAAATGGGGTGTTTATGATGAGGACAACCATACGGTTCACTACAGCAGCACGCCGGGAAGTGAAGATGTGGAACTTCTGAACTGGCTCGCTATCACCGGTTATAAAAACGGGAGCAAAGTCTATACCCTTCCCAAGGAAGAGATGCCGATGCGCTCCATGGTTGCCGCAGAATACCGGTTTTGACAGGGCGAATAATTCTGAAAATACAGTGCAGGCACCATTCGTCAGAGTGGTGCCTTTTTTAATGTAAGCGCCGGTTGAAATGTTGAGGCCGGGGCAACCTTGTTGGTTTGCGACAATATTTTAAAATCTGTAACACTCAGCCCAACCATTTCACAGATTGTGCTGAAATGATTACTATTCAGCCTCCAAAATGAAATACACCAATATTCACATTATACATAAACCCGGATGAAATCTACCCTACTATCCACGATACTCTGGCTTCTTTTCCCAGCATTTATCTATTCTCAGGTACAGCTCGACTACTATTTGCCTGAAGGCGTTGAGTATGATCCAGAAATCCCGACACCCGAAGAGGTGGTTGGCCATCAGGTGGGAGAGTGGCATATTACACATGATAAACTTGTGTATTACATGCGCGCCCTTGCGGATGCATCAGATCGTGTATCCATTCAGGAATATGCCTACACCTATGAAGATCGACCGCTGCTTCTGCTGACCATTACAACACCCGAAAACCATCGGTCTATCGATCGCATAAAGGAGAATCACAGGCTGCTCAGGGATCCCGACCAGTCAGCGAATCTTGACCTGGAGAGAATGCCCGTTATCGTCAATATGGGTTTCAGCGTTCACGGAAATGAACCAAGCGGTGCAAATGCATCCCTGCTTACCGCGTATCATTTTGCAGCGGCCCAGGGCCCCGAAATTGAAGAGATGCTTAGCAATATGGTGATACTTGTCGACCCCTCACTGAACCCTGACGGACTTCAGCGTTTTTCAACATGGGTGAATATGCACAAGAGCCATACGATAAATCCAGACCCTAATTCAAGGGAGTACAATGAAGTATGGCCTAACGGGCGCACAAATCACTATTGGTTTGACCTTAACCGTGACTGGATGCCTGTGGTTCATCCGGAAAGCCGCGGGCGCGTTAGCATGTACCAGGAGTGGAGGCCGCATGTTCTGACCGATCACCACGAAATGGGCACCAATGCTACGTTTTTCTTTCAGCCGGGAATACCGTCGCGTACACACCCCCTTACTCCGCAGAGAAATCAGAATCTGACGGCAGCTATCGGTGAGTTTCACGCGGAAGCGCTGAATGAAATCCAGTCTCTCTATTACAGCAAGGAGTCTTTTGATGATTTTTACTACGGTAAAGGATCCACTTACCCGGATATCTTTGGTACCATCGGTATTCTTTTTGAGCAAGCCAGTTCGCGCGGGCATGCCCAGGAGAGCGTAAACGGGGTAATAGATTTTCCATTTACCGTTCGCAATCAGTTTGTAACCTCTCTTTCGACCGCTAAAGCGGCTTACGAGCTCAGAATGGCACTTCATGACAATATGAGGGAACATTACAGGGAAGTACGTCAGGAAGCAGCACGGAGTGACATCAAAGCGATTGTGGTTGGCGATGCACACGATAATGGAAAAAATTATCACCTGGCCGATATGCTGGCACATCACAGCGTAGAGCTGTATGAGCTGGCACAGGATGCAGAGTTTGACGGCAAGGAGTTCAAGCAGGGCATGGCGTGGGTTATTCCGACGGACCAACCGGAATACAAGTTTATAGAAGCGATGTTTGAACGCAGAACGGAATTTACCGACAGCCTTTTTTATGATGTTTCAACGTGGACCCTGCCATTTGCCTTCAATATGCCGTTTGCGGAGCTGAATCAGCGCCAGTTCAGCCAGGATCTTCTCGGCAGTCTGGTTGCGGAACCGCAAATGCCGGAAGGAGCGATTGTTGGGGGACGAAGCAGTTATGCCTATGCTTTTGAGTGGGATGAATATTACGCCCCGCGTGCGCTTTACAGATTGCAGAAAATGGGTGTACGAACCAAGGTGGCTGCCCGCCCGTTTCAGTCGGTGACAACATCCGGCGTTAAAGAATTTGACTATGGCACCATATTGATCCCGCTCGGCATTCAGGATGTGGACGAAACTGAAATTTTCAGAACACTTCAAACATCCGCCGGTGAGGATGCTGTAACGTACTACAATCTCCAGACCGGGCTTTCTGCATCCGGTATTGACCTGGGAAGCCCGAATATGGACAATATCGAGAAACCGTCTGTAGCCATACTGGTGGGAGGCGGCATCAGCAACCTGGAAGTGGGAGAAATCTGGCATCTGTTTGATCAGCGGTACAAAATGCCACTCACGCTTCTTGAAAAAGATGATGTGGGAGGAGCCGATTTGTCGCGCTACAATACGCTCGTGATGGTAACCGGCGGGTACGGCGACCTTTCGGATCGTGCCAAGGTTGAGATTAAGGAGTGGGTAAGAAACGGAGGAACGCTGATTGCACAACGCGGAGCAGTGAACTGGGCACGAAGTGAAGGCCTGGCGGACGTTGAACCGGTCACAAGTGATGACGAAGAGGAACCCTCAAGAGATCAGCTGCCCTATGCAGATTTATCGAACATAAGGGGAGCCCAGGTAATCGGCGGATCCATTTTTAATGCTCACCTGGATGTAACCAATCCTATGGGATATGGCTATAACACGGCAAACATGCATGTGTTCAGAAGTACAACCAGTTTTATCCAAAAAACCACCAACAGCTTTGCCACACCGCTGTATTTAACCAATGATCCCCTTGCGAGCGGATATATTTCGGATGATAATCTGGAGCGAATCGGTGATACAGCTTCCATCGTGGTAAGCGGATATGGAAGGGGCCGGGTCATCAGCCTGATTGACAATCCCAATTTCCGCGCTTTCTGGTATGGAACCAATAAGCTTTTTGCGAACGCGGTTTTCTTTGGAAGAAATATCAGTGGTGCTGCGGCCAATTAATTGACCGAACATACGATATGCGATTTGTGTGAACCGCTGCGCGGAACATGTATCAATTATATCTTTACAGTAACGGACTGAATTTTAAAAACCGGAATCCTTAACCGGGATCTCCGGTTTTTTTGTTTTAACGTCAGTTCGGGATAAGCAATTGAACCGGAAAAGTCCCCCTTCACCCGCTGGGATCCCCTTGGGGGTGAGCGTTGATTTTACTACGAACAACCCTTCCCGACTAAGGAGGTAATCCCCTCAAGGGAAGTCCACTATTGCTCTCCGTCAGCCGACGGAAGGACACTCTGCAACAAGCTCTTATGTCGAACTGAGGTTATTTTATGGACCCATTAAAGCTGACATTCTCAATCCTTTTTATTGCAGCCGGATTGTTTCACTTTCTGCGTCCGCAGCTTTTCGTAAAAATAATGCCCCCATGGGTTCCTTGGCACCGGTTTATGGTATTTTTCAGCGGGTTTCTGGAAATCCTTTTCGGGGTGATGCTGCTTGTACCTTCTACATCGGCAATCGGTGCATGGGGGTTGATTGCAGTGCTGATCGGAGTATTTCCGGCCAATATCCATATGGCGGTCAACTCAGATCAGTTTCCGGAGATACCGGCCTGGCTCCTGTGGCTTCGACTGCCAATGCAGCTGGTATTGATCGGCTGGGCATGGATTTATGTATAAAAAGCAGCAAAGAACAGACTCTAAAAGTCTCAGGAAGAACGACATTGCACGGGCCGCCCGGGTTTTCAGGAGCCTTCGCGGGATACAACCGCTTCAAATCCTGCCATTATATCAAGCAGCTCACCTGTGATCGATCTCTGTCTCTGCTGCGTGTACTCTTTGTTCAGATCGTGCAGCCGCTCATCTATTTTGACCTCGGCGCGCTGCATAGCAGAGAGGCGGCTGCTGTACTCTGCGGTGAGCGACTGTGCAACGGCCCTGTACAATGATTCGAAGAAATACTGGCGGAGAAGCGACATAAATAGCTTTCTGGAGTCGATGGTAAAAGCGGGAATGTTGTTCGTTGGCCACTCTTTATTGACCAGCCGGTTAAGCCAGGCCCTGTTCAGCGGAAGGAGATTCTGTGTAACCGGCTCATATCCTTTTCTGGAAAGAGGTTCGTGGTAAAACATTTTTACCGTTTTCACATTTTGGCTTGATTGCCACTCCTCAATGGCCGACAGAAGCTCCAGAACCATAGCGTTTATTCCGCTGACGGAGCCCGGCATCTGAAATATCTGATCAGGCCGCAGGTTTCTTTGTTCCATATACGCCGCAAGGCGCTCACCAAGAACGAGAATATGAGAGCTTTCAAGGATCTCTTTTTCGGTTTTCTCAACTGTATAGGCCAGAATGGACTCGTCGAAAGGGCCGCAGAGGGCCTGGCCCGACCCCATGATAATCAGTCCGGTGGAAGCGTGACGATCGGTCGTTATAAATGGCTGCACCTCGCTGAAAGACTGCTTTAGCACCGCCTGCAGGGCCAGTTCAAGGGTGTTGTGGTAATTGTTAATGGAATCGACCGAACGCTCGAACTGTGTGATTTCAACTGCAGCCATCACCTTCATGGTCCTCACAATCGACTGAATATCTTCCGCATTTTTAATCTTGCGCTGAAGCTGTTCCAGTTTCTGCATCCGGCTCCTCCGTCTCTTTTTCTCCTTCTCCTTCCTCTTTTTCTTCTTTGAATGTTTGAATGGCGTTTTGTGCTATACCCAACAGCCGCTCACGCTCTTTGTCCTTTAATTCTTTATCCCAGTTGATCGATATATCCGATTTTTCCATCTCACTCTGCACAGCCTGGCGGATCCTGTTTTTGGCCTCTTCAATCTCATCCAGGTGAAGGTTGTCGAAAAGGCCCTGTGTGACGGCCAGAAGCAGTACCACCTGCTCATCTACCCGCAGGGGATCGAATTGGGGCTGCTTCAGCGTTTCCCTTATCCGCTTTCCACGTTCTATCAACTGCCGGGTACTTTCATCGAGCCGTGAACTAAATCGCGAAAACGCCTCCATCTCTTCAAATTGTGAATAGGCGAGCCGAAGCTTTTTGGAAACCGATCGATAGGCCGGAAGCTGTGCCGATCCTCCCACCCGGGATACGGAGTTCCCTGCATCGATTGCGGGCAGAACATCTTTTCTGAAAAGCTCAGGAGAAAGATAAATCTGTCCGTCCGTAATGGATATCAGATTTGTGGGAATAAATGCAGAGATATTCTGGGCCTGGGTTTCAATGATTGGCAGCGCTGTAAGGGACCCTCCGCCATGCTCGGGCTTCAGCTTTGTAGACCGCTCCAGAAGCCTGGAGTGGATGTAAAAAATATCACCGGGGTAGGCCTCTCGTCCCGGCGGACGCCGCAGCAGCAGGGCCAGTTCACGATAAGCGCGTGCATGCCAGGTAAGGTCGTCATATACGATAAGCACATCGCGGCCCCGCTCCATAAAATATTCTGCAATGCTGGTGGCCGCATAAGGAGCGATATATTGCAAGCCCACAGGGTCTTCACTTGTTGCCGAAAGAACGATGGTATAATCCATTGCATTCCGTTTTCGAAGATCGGCAATGACACGGGCAACGGCCGCTTTCTGTTTTCCGATTCCGCAGTAAATACAGATCACGTCCTTATCGTATTGGTTGATAATGGTGTCTACGGCAATGGCTGTTTTTCCTGTCTGCCTGTCACCCAGAATGAGCTCTCTCTGCCCACGTCCGATCGGAAAAAGTGCGTCGATGGTAATAACGCCCGTTTGAAGAGGCGTTTGAACCGGTGCACGGTGCATAATCGGCGGTGCGGGTCGCTCAATTGCCAGATGTTTATTGGAATAGAGCTTCTTTCCGCCATCCAAAGGCCGCCCAATTGGATCTATGACTCTGCCCAAAATGGATTCGCTTACGGGAATGCTTACAATACTACCGGTTCTGTACACTTCGTCGCCGGCATCAATTTTTTTTTCTTCGTCGAGAAGAATAATACCGCACTCATTTTGATCCAGGTTATAAACAAATCCGGGCATGCCGTTCGAGAAACGGACCAGTTCGTCAATGCCTGCATTGGGTAAACCCCGTACCTTTACAAATCCCTCGCCAACGGATATAACGGTACCAAATTCCCGGAGCTGCAGTTCTTCCTTCTGCCTGAGTGAACGGCTCAGGCGCTTAATGGTTTTTTCTGCTACAGATGTGACGGAGGGAGTTTTCATAAAGCTCAGGAGTCCTCTTTCTCTGCTTCTTTCTCATTCTTTTCCTCTTCCGTGTCATCCTCAACGGATTTTTCTTCTTTGATCAGATATGTTTCAAGGTCAGCCAGCATTTCATCCAGATAGGACTTCATGCTCCAGCCGAGTTTCCAGCCATTGGTGCGGAGTTCCAGGCCAAAACCAAGAGAATCATCCGTCTCATACCGGCATTCTGTTTTAGCAGATACCAGTTCTGTTACTGCATGAGATACTTTCTCTTTGTCCTTTTCACTCAGTTCAGTGGCCGTAAGAATGGTGACAGGGTCGTTTTTTGCGGCATCGCTAAGTGTTTGCCTGTCATCAGGGCTCATATTTTCAAGTTTCTTCAGAAAGGTTTCCAGCGCCTGTTCATCCAGGCTGCTGCCGGACAAATTGCAAATGACCTCTTCCACAATGTCAATTATTTGGTGAAAAGCCTGTTTCTCAAGCTCATCCAGAAACGACTCTTTTTCAAGCCTGATGCTTTCATTCCAACGTTCAGATAGTTTTTCAACTTCGGCCCGTGCATTTTCGATCAGCTCTTTTTTGCGTAACTCCGCTTTCTGCTTGGCTTCTTCCATAAGTTCATTCTTTTCATCTTCGAAATTGTCAATCCGCGACTGATACTCATTCGCTCTCTTTTCTGCTTCCTCAAGCCTGGTTTTTGCCTCTTCAAGTCTCGATGAGATCTTGTTCTCCCGTTTCTCCATGACCTTCATCACGGGGCCAAAGAGAAACTTTTTCAGAAGCCAGATGAGGATCAGAAAATTGATGATTTGTGCGACAAATGTGAACCAGTCGATCTGCATATTAACCTCCGGCTACGAAATCCCAGAAAGGATTGGCAAAGATGATGATCAGGGCAACAACAAAACAGTAGATGGCGGTTGATTCAATCATTGCAAGTCCTACGAAGAGAGTTCGTGTGATAGTAGGGGATTCGTCAGGCTGCTGAGCGATGGCAGTGAGTGCCTGGGCCAAAGCTCGTCCTTCGCCCAGCGCAGGGGCAATGGACCCAACAGCTATGGTGATGCCCGCTGTGATAATGGATACCATTCCAATGATGCTTATGCTGTCCATAATATTAAGTCGTTTCGGTGTTAGGGTTTGATGGTTCAGAAGAAATGTTTCGATCCTGAATGCTGGTTGCAGACGCAATGTAAACAAGTGCCAGAATTGCAAAAACATAGGCCTGTATCACCCCGATCAGGATACCAAAAAGCTGCATCACGACCGGGAAAATAAGAGGGGTGAGGCTCAGTAAAATGGCTACAATGAGGCTGCCGCTCATGATATTTCCGAACAAACGTATGGCAAGTGCCAGGGTTCTTGACAATTCGCCGATTATATTGAACGGCAGCATAAGGGGTGTTGGCTGAATGTATCGCCTGAAATACGGTATAAACCCTTTTCTGGCGATACCAAATACAGGTACCGCCACAAAAACGCAGAAAGCCAGGGCAGCGGTTGTCGATAGCGAAGCTGTGGGCGGGTGTACACCCGGAACGACATTTATTACGTTGGATACGACAATAAACAGAAAGAGGGTACCGATGAACGGAAGGTACGTCTCGGCCTTTTGCCGGGTGGACTCTTCAATCTGATCAACAATCACCGTTACAACAGATTCAAGAAGAGCCTGCTTCCTTGAAATATCGGGTCCCGATGTAAGGTTGCGGCTCATCAGCCAGGAAGCAGCCGGAAGCAACAGCACCACCACCCAGGAGAAGAGTAGTGTGGCATTGATCTTGAAAAAATCATATTGCCAATAAATCAGTTGATCTATATTAAATTCCATGGCTTTTCACAGTGGTTTGATTTTCCGGGCTGGCCGTCAGGCGAACGACGACCTGCCGGGTAATCATAAATGCGATAAATGCAGCAACCAATGCCGACCAATGCTGCAAGATCAGAAAATAGAAGGCAGCCAATACGATAGCGTTTCGGACAATAAAGCTGCCGGCAACGAGAATCCATTGCCTGCGCCAATTCTCCATATGCTTGAGTGTATACCAAAGTCCGCCAAAAAAGATAAGGCTGAGAATAATTCCGGATAAAATGCCGATTAAGATCATAAGCCAGGTCATATCATCCATCCTCCGATTCTCTTTTCACCCAAAACCAGGCATTCATGCAGCCGATAATTATGCCGATGACCAACATCATAAGGGTCCATGAGTAAGGGCTTTGATAGTTATTGTCCATCCAGATGCCGGCAACCAAAAAAAGGAGTGTAGGTATAGCCACAGACCAGCCGACCAATCCGAACATGCCAAGTCCGTACCAAAGACCTTTCTCGTCTTCATCCCGGGCCCGTAATTTCCGGGATGATTTCTTCCCTATTTTTTCTGCAAATTTATCCTTTCGGTTGTTTTCATCTTCCATGATTCAGATTCATTTCTCTTTATCCAGTTCAACGAAATGCATCAGCAAGTCTGCTTCCATTCCTTTAAGGGCAATATCGGTAGCCTTGTTCATTGCTTCCGTCTTTTGGAACTGTTCACGAACGGTCTTTTCAAGCATCGAAAGATCTGTTCCGGGAACTCCATTGAGAACAGAAACCAGAACATCCTGTCCGCATTTAACCAGAATACCTTCATCCAAAGCTATAAACTCTTCATTTTCCTCTGTGGTGTACTCCAGGATTCCGGGTTTCAGTGCCGATACAAAATCAATGTGTTTCGGCTTGATGCAGAACGAACCGTTTAGTCCTTCAGCAATCACTTTGTTAACAGATGTTTGTACCAGAATTTTTTCCGGTTCCATCACTTTCAGCAGTAAAATATTTTTTCCGGTCATGACGCCCCCGCCTCGTCAATCTTTCCAATCATAAAGAAGTTTTGCTCCGGTACCTCGTCAAATTCACCATCCAGTATTCGCTCACAGCCCGATATGACATCCTCAACATCTACAATTTTACCTTCTGTGCCTGTAAACTGTTCGGTAACCCCGAATGGTTGGGTAAAAAAACGCTCCAGCTTTCTGGCCCTTTTCACAACTCTCTGATCTTCAACCGATAACTCCTCCATGCCCAGCATCGATATGATATCTTTGAGATCCTCGAAATGAGCGAGTGCTTCTTTTACCTCCTGGGCAACACGATAGTGCTTGTCGCCCACGATATGGCGTGCGAGCATTTTGGATCCTGACTTCAGAAGGTCGATGGCGGGATAAAGCCCCTGTCCGGCCCTTTCTCTCGACAGCACGATGGATGAGGAGAGATGTGAGAAGGTGTGAGTGACGGCAGGATCGGTAAAGTCATCAGCAGGCACATATACTGCCTGAATGGAGGTGATTGCCCCGCTGCGGGTATTGCAGATTCTTTCCTGCAGTTCTGCCAGCTCACTGCCAAGTGTGGGCTGATACCCCAATCTTGACGTTACCTTGCCCATAAGGCCCGATACTTCCGTACCCGCCTGTACAAAGCGAAAGATATTGTCGATCAGCAGTAATACATCGCGCCGCTGGGAATCCCGAAAGTACTCAGCGATGGTAAGAGCCGTCTGGCCAACCCTGAAACGGGCACCCGGAGGTTCGTTCATCTGGCCGAAAACCATCACCGTGTTTTCGAGCACGCCCGCTTCCTGTATCTCACGGTAAAGTTCCTCAGCCTCGCGGCAACGTTCGCCGATACCGCAGAATAAGCTGATGCCCTCATGTTTTTTCACCATATTCCGGATCATCTCCATGATCAGCACGGTTTTACCGACTCCTGCGCCTCCGAAAAGTCCAGCCTTCCCACCCCGTTCCATAGGCGATAACAGATCAATTGCCTTTATTCCTGTAACAAGCACGTCCTGGCCGGTTTCCTGCTCTGAAAGGGGTATTTTCGGCTGAAAAACCGATCTCATCTCCTCATGGGAGATATCGCCCAAATCGTCGACCGGTTCGCCAAAAAGGTTCATGGCCCGGCCTTTCAGGCCCGGGCCTACAGGCACGCGCAAAGCGCTGCCGGTGTCTTCGACCCGTGTGCCCCGTTTCATTCCACGGGTAGGCGTCAAAGCCAGTACGCGTACCGTTCTGTTGTCAAGGTGGGCGGTAACTTCGGCGGGTACGGGAGGGTCGGTAAGAATTGTAAGACGGGTTTGCAGTTCGGGGACGTGTTCTTCAAACAGGACATCAATTACGCTGCCACGCACCGAGAGAACGCGGCCTTCCGCACCAATTTCATTGGATTTCGTCTCACCTGTTTTGTGAAATCGTTCTGACATCGTATTCCCCCTTTCATGTCACATGTTCCCTTTCATCAATATAAATATTTGCAGACAGAGTTGAAGATCTCATGTCAGCTTCCCGGAACAGGCAGAATCATCCCGGCTTGATTATGTTGCGTCTGCCTGAGTAATCACTGAACGGTTTAATTTCCGATAAGGGAATCGGGTGCACCAGGAAAAATCCATTCCGATGAAGAGGCGTGGCCGTGGCAAAGAGGGAAGCAACGGGTACGCGGTCTACTTATAGGGGATCTCATCCAGAATATGCTGTATGGCCTTCAGGCGGGCGGTTGTTTTCCGGTTGGCATCAATGATAATCCAGGGCGACAGTTCGGTATCGGTTATCTCGAACATCTTCTCTTTGTATTTGGTATAGGAATCCCAAAGCTCCTGTGCCCGTTCGTCAACTGGCGTCATCTTCCAGCGTTTTAGCGGGCTGTTCTTTATGTCGCGAAACCTTCTTGCCTGTTCTTTTTTGGAAATCGAAAAATAGAACTTGATCAGATAGGTATTCGACTGGATCAGCATTTTTTCGAAATCATTGACCTGCGACATAAAGACCTCATACTCCTGCTCCGTGCAAAACCCGTTTACAGGTTCGACAACTGCGCGGTTGTACCAGCTGCGGTCAAAAAATACCATTTCTCCCGGGTTGGGAAGCTGGCCGATATATCTCTGAAAAAACCACTGCTTTTGTTCGTCATCTGAGGGTTTATTAAGGGCAACGATGCGGAAAAACCTCGGGTTGATACGCTCGGTAAGCCGCCGTATGGCTCCCCCTTTTCCTGCTGCATCGCGTCCCTCGAATATGACCACCAGTTTTTTGTCGTTTTCAATCACCCAATTTTGCAGCTTGATAAGCTCTTCCTGCTTTTTGGCAAGCCGTTCAGCATATCGAACCTCCCGCAGGGCCTTTTTGATGTTTACATTTTTCCTTTTCAGAAGGGCATAGAGGCCATTTTTGGAATTCAGCAGTTCCAGTTCCTTTTCCGACAATTTTAACTCTTTCATAGTTTTGTTTATTTCAGACATCAATTTGCATGGCGCTTCGGTGGTATCTCATAACGATGTTGGGGTCGGGCAGCAAGGTTGTGTCCGATTCTCCCTTGCCGTCATAGTCAAACCTGGAAAGCACATAGCGCATGCTCTCAAGGCGGGCGGTTTTTTTACTGTTTGCCTTTACGATGATCCAGGGACTAAAATTGGTGTGGGTTTTGGCAAACATCTGCTCTTTGTGGTGGGTGTATTTTTCCCAGAGTTCCTGCCCCCTCCTGTCAACCGGACTGTATTTCCAGCGCTTCAGCGGGTTTTGAATGCGTGACTCGAATCGGCTTTTCTGTTCATCTTTGGAAACCGAAAACCAGAATTTAATGATGATGCAGTTGTCTTCGTAGAGCAAGTGCTCAAATTCAGGAACCTGCACCATAAATTTCTCATACTCTTCGCTGGAACAAAAACCCATCACAGGTTCTACCACGGCCCTGTTGTACCAGCTGCGGTCAAAAAACACCATTTCACCGGGGTTCGGCAGGACCTTGATGTAGCGTCTGAAATACCACTGCCCCTTTTCCATCCTGGTCGGTTTGCTGAGGGCAACCACACGGGAGGATCGCGGATTCAGATGCTCCTTAAATCTTTTAATTGTACCTCCTTTTCCGGAGGCATCCCGGCCCTCGAACAGAATGGCAAGCCTCATATTCTTTTGAATAATCCATTTTTGGAGATTCACCATCTCAATTTGAAGCTGCTCAAGCTCTTCTTCATATTGAAGCTTTTTGAGCGTTTTTTCGACCGGAATACCATTTTTTTTAGCAATCTCAATAAGGTCGTTCCTGGTTTTAACTTGCTGAAGGTGTTCGGCAGTAAAATTCATAATAAGGCTTGGGCCATGTTGCTTTGGTTCAGACGCAGGATGTCTGCGGTCGAAGCTTTTGGATTATGTGAAAGTTGATGACGAGTGACGAAGTGAACCCGGTTAAATCAAGTATTTTAAAACAGCCGGCAAAGGCGGATCGATGGAATAGTCGTCAGTCGGCGGGTAGTGCAAAGCAGGGTTTAAATTGCATATTTATACTGGTAAAGCTTACATACCAAGAAGATGCTCAAAAAATAACAGAAAAGTGAATTTCATTTACAGCAGAGCATCATGCGCCGCTACGTTACCGGGGTAATATCGGCTCCTGCTACCGCGTAAGTTCTTCCACTATTTCATTAAATCTGCGATCAAACTCATGGTAATACTCGCCGGTTGCCGGGCCGTTGAAATAGCTGTGCACATACCGTGCATAGCCGTCCTTGTCAATGAAAACAAGGGTTGGAAAGGCAAGAATCTGATCCATAAAGGGGAAGGGTTCGGCCGCTGCCCGTTTGGAGAGCGGCCCGCCCAGAATCATTTTGTAAGGAATATTGAGGCGTTCTTTATAGGATTCAATACGCTGCAGGCCATATTCAGGCGAATAGTTGGCTTCATAGTTTACAGACAGTATTTCCAGGCCGGGATAGTCGTGCTCTTGAAGCCAGTTTGTTAAATAAAGGGTCTGGTCTCTGCTGTTGGTGCACCAGGTTCCCATCAGCTGAACAATCAATACCTTTCCTTCATAATCCTCAGCCGTAACCGTTTGTTCGTCAAGAGCAGCCAAAGCGTTCAGGTTGGGTCGGATATTTTGCGCGTTCAGATCAATGATCCCAAACGGGTCGGGCAGCTCAGCCGTATCATCCTGTTCAGCGGTCCAGGATCTGGAATATCCGTCATCAAGAATGAGATCGCCGCTCCACTGCCCGGTCTTTTCGTCGAAGGCGCCCTTCAGAAGAAAGGAGTGCACACCGTCAAAAACGGACATCTCGATATCTTTGCCTTTTATATGACCCTCAAAAAACCGGTAATCGCTGGTTTCGGTCATGATTGTTCCGGTGATGTGATTCCCGTTCTGACTGAAAAGGCCGACCGCGGGATACTCGCCCCTTTGGCCCGGATTGATGGTCATCCTCCAGCGATTTCCGACCAGAAGCGGGGTCTCTTCCGGCGCGATATCGTATCGGGGCTGCCCGAGAACAGCCTGAAAGGGATAGGATCGTCCGTTGTAGTGCTTGTTGAGAGATCCCTGCATCGTATCCTCACCCAGTGCCATTTTAAGGGTGATATCGAAAGCAAACATGGGTATGAAAAGGCTGTCATTTCGAACCTCAGCCTGCAGTGAGGCCCGGTCTTCACCATTGATAAAAGTGAATACAGGATTACCGGAATCATCCGGATACCGCAGATCAAAAGTAAAGGGTATCTCGCCATTGCTGTAGAAGATAGTTCCCTTCCAGGATCCTTCCCCGGGCGTTTGTGCATGAAGAAGAACGGTAAGCAAGCTGAAGACGGAGAATAAGAGGAAGAATTTTTTCATGGGCGGAATATAGAAAAAGGGGTGATAATGAGGAAAAGGCAAAAGGGTGTGATGTTATGGGTCAGAGAGGTTCATTTTCTGTGTAACAAATTATGACCGAATCGTACAATTCGGGAAATAAAACTCTATGCTATGATCAAAACTGTACGTTTAACCGCAATTGCCGTTCTGCTCATTTTCTCTACCGTGACCCTTTCACATGCACAGGAGGATGGCGGGGATCCCCTCAAATATCGAAAATGGAGGGTTACCCTGATCAATCCGCTGGGTACCAATGGTGTGGATGCTCTCGATTATACCGCCAAATACTCAATCAATATTCTGGGCGGCGCACATGGCGGACTGGACGGTGCAGAAATCGGCGGTTTCTTTAATTACACACGCCACTATTCTGCAGGCATGCAGCTGGCCGGTTTCGCAAACATATCCTCCGGCAGGATGGAGGGATTACAGATTGCAGGCTTTATGAACGGCAGTTCGAGAGCCATGTCAGGCTTGCAGATATCGGGATTTGCCAATCTTGCCGGAAGGAGTGTTTCAGGTCTGCAGGTTTCAGGGTTTGTAAACGGCAGCCGGGCGAGCATGGATGGTCTCCTGGTAACAGGGGGACTGAACCTGGCAGGAACCAGTGCGTCAGGGCTACATGTTGCCGGAATCGGAACCCTTGCCGGGCAGCATATCGACGGCTTGATCATTTCAGGTGTTTTGACGGCATCAAAAGGGTCCCTGTCCGGCCTTGCCGTATCGGGAGTGCTGAATTCGTCTCAAAGCATGGACGGGCTTGCTGCGGCTGGGATTTTGAACCTGTCAAAGCGGATGTCGGGCCTTCAGGCAGCTCCCATCAATATTGCTGAAACGGCTTCAGGAGTTCAAATCGGATTGATTAACCTTGCACGGGAATTTGAGGGCGCACCGGTAGGACTGATAAGTCTGTATGGAAACGGCCGAAAAAATGTTGATTTCAGGTTTTCTGACGGCGGGTTCACGGATATTGGGATCAATCTGGGCACCTACAGGGTCTATAATATGCTTTTTGCGGGATACAATCCTTTGCTTACCCGGGATGTCTATCGCGTGGGCGTGGCCGTGGGGATGGAGAAGCCGTTGAGTGATGCATTCAGAAACATGACCGACTCAAGTCTTTTTATTAATCAGGAGCTCTCCTATACCCACCATATCGAAGGGAGCTGGTCATGGGATAAGAATGGGATTTGGTCCTACAAATATCTGTTGGGTAAACGTTTCGGAAACGGACTATCCCTGTATGCAGGGCCCACTTTTAATTTGCAGATCGTGCGTACAAGTATCGAAGGCGCAAATGAATATACCTGGTACAGCTTCTGGTCGCCCAGCGGTCACGGCCGGGACTACCGGTTTTGGGTAGGGTTTACCACAGGTATCCGGATCTTCAAGCAGGAAGTGGTGCCGTCTAGTATTTCACAATGGTAAACGGAGCGTATAAGATTTACAGATAACTCATATCAAGAACGAGTCAACCCTGAAAGATTGATAATTTTATTATTTAAAAGTCAGTGATCCTTCAAGCCAAATTGAAAAACATCAGGCCGGGAGTAGTGGCCCACAGTGTCAAACATTCGTTTGGCAGCGATAATTTTCTGAAGATCAATATTGGCATATAGAATATCCTCCTGAGCTTCTAGCGGGCCTGCAATAATTTCTCCGTTTGGTGCTATTATACAGCTGTTCCCCGAATTGATCCACGTTTTACCGTCCGGATAGAGTTTCTTGAAGGAGTATTCATCAGGTATATCGTCCATCTGAAGAGCCATGCAGCAGCTGATTAAAAAGATTCCTCCTTCCCTTGCAATATGCTGCATCGACTGAAGCCATCGCAGACTTTTATCCCAGGTGGGAGAAGCAAGTATCTGTACACCGCTCTCATAAATGGCAGTTCTTGCCAGGGGCATAAAATTTTCCCAGCAAATAAGCCCTGCAATTTTTCCTATGGAAGTATCGTAAGAACGCAGCGATTTTCCGTCACCACGTGACCATATCAGGCGTTCTCCGCCTGTGGGGATTAGTTTGCGGTGCTTTCCGAGAATTTTCCCGCCGTCACTGATAAACAGGATGCTGTTGTAAAGGCTCGCACTGCTTGTTTCAGAGCTGCGCTCATTTATGCCCATCACCACATCTATGCCCGCAATTTTGGCAGCCTTGCAAAGTTTTTCAGTTGCATTGTCTGGCACGGAAACCGCATGCTCCACCAATTTCACGTAGAGATCGTTCAGTTCGGCTCCCTTGCTGTTGGGGATAAGCCACACCCAATCGGGATAGCCTGAAATGAACGCTTCCGGAAAAACAATTAAATTGGCGCCTTTCTCACCGGCCTCTAAAATTGCTTTACAAGCTTTCTCAACCGTCTTATCCTTATTTAAAAAGATGGGTGAAATTTGTGCAGCTGCAACTCTGATATTTTTACCCATTCAGATCCTTTTCTTGATTTAACGTGTTAACTGCATAACACAATCAATGCTTTGATTATCCGGTTGTTTTAGACTAATGAAACGGCAATATGGAGAAACCGCGGTTGATAACAAAGAAACAGGTTGAGAAGGTTGAATAAGTTAATTAAGAAAGTAAATAATAATCCCTCAGCGATTCATAAACTATTCTCGCGCTGTTAACCGCCCCATCCATATAGCCCGGAGAAACAGCCGATGTTTCTGCGCCGGCGATATAAAGTTTTCCATTCAGAAAAGGCTTTTGATATATGCCGTGGCCGTTATTTTGATGGGGCAGTACGTGATCGACGTATGGAGTAAAAGTGTATTCTTCACGACTCCAGACTAGCTCATGATAGTGAAGAAGGGTTTGATCCGCTTGTTTGCCGTAATATTTTCTGAGCTGATTCAGCACCATGGTGCGCCTTTCGTCCGAGGAGAGCGAATAATAACTGCCGTTCAAAAACCCCATTAGTGAATAACGGTTGTCTTCAAATGAAGAGTGATCGTACATTTCCGTAATTGGACCGACATTACTGAACAGGGTGCCGCTTGAGCTTTTATCCCGCCAGAACGGCTTTTTATAGGTAAGACCGAATTTGATCGATTCCCCCATCCAGGTATGGGTTGTGGCCATAATGTATTGAACGGAGTGAGGAAGTGCAGGTTCAATCTCTACCAGATGATGAAGAAGTCCCGGCGGTAGAGTAGAGACGACCTGCCTGGCGCTGAATGAGACATCTGCACATTCTACGATCAGGCGATCGTCCTTTTCAAGAAGCGACTGCACCGGCTGACCCGTAAATAAATGGTCCGGATCCAGATCTGATGAAAGGGTTTCAATTAAGCTGAATGTGCCGCCCCTGATGCGGTAACTGGGTTCCTGCTGCTCCGGAAGAGAAACCAGCTGATGCGGACTCATGGATGTTGGTTCGTAGATTGCACGATCACCCAGAATCTGTTCAAACAATTCAATATCCAGATCATGAATAAGTTTGAAGAGATGTGTATGGGATGAACCCAGCCAGGTGGCTCCCATCTCAACGGGCGCTTCAGGGCCTGAATCAAAGCCGGCCGTATATATTCTGCCGCCAATCCTCTCACGGGCTTCAACAACCCTGACCCTACACCCGTGATCCTTCAGGTAGTGGTGCAAAGTTAGTCCGGTGAGTCCGGCCCCGATAATCAGGACATCCGTTTGTATCATTCCGTGACTAAAGTGATCTTGTCGATCATTAGTTGAAAAGACTCGGGCTTACCATTTCCGAACTGGAACGTGATCTCCTGAATGCGGTTATGGTTGTAATTGGGCTGGTTCAGTCGATTACCACGAAACTCGGGATACATGTCCTTCAACTGGATTTCAATTTCCTGCCATTCACCGCTTGTCTCAAAATCGGCCTGGTACGAATAATAAGAGCGTACATCGTGTTTTATACGCAGCTGATAGGGTTTGCCGTCTCCTTTGAGTCGGATACGGACTATCGATTCGGGATCAGCCTCTGCACCTTCAAACCTGTAGCGTACAGACGAAAACCCTCCGTTGTTTTCCAGGGAAATATCGCCCGAAAAAACAGCGTGACCATCAGGTGAAAGCTCAAAACTTCCGCTGGAGCGGCCGCCCATAACTACGTCGTCCACGATGCGCCAGTTGCTAATATTCGCATTTTCATGAAAGTCAAAAAGCACGGTCGGGTTTACTAAAAGAGCTATTAACAGAAGTCCGGTAAAGTATTTCATCATGATGTAGAACTGAATGATTGTTACTTATGGGATTTAAAGTTCAGATCCTGAAAATTCGTTCCTGTTTTGAGTTTTCCGGAGTATTATGCAAAATATAACCACCCTGATAAGAAATGTGAATTGTCACGAAGAGCCCGGCCAGGAATCGCTGTCCCGGCGTGAGCACAGATCTTCACCCCACTCCATTTCAATGGTGCTGTGACTGAAATTATAAGGCTTCAGAAGCTGCCGGATCTTCTTTTTGGCGCCTGCAAGTTCAGAAATATCGTTCATTTCCGTGACATGCAGGTGAGCGGTGATTACATGATGTTCTCCGTCGAGCGACCAGATGTGCAGGTGGTCGGTTTCTTCCACAAAATCAAGGCTTAAAAATTTATCCCTGAGCTCATCTATGCTCACGTCCGACGGACGGCCCTGAAGAAAAAGGTAGAGTGTTTCCTTCAATCGTTTGATCACGTTCCAAAGGATATAAAGTGTAATAAGCAGCGATAGAGCGGGGTCGAGGTAGAGAATGTCCCTGAACATCAGAATTACGGACACAATCAGAACGGCCACCCAGCCCAGAACATCCTCGAGCAAATGCCAGGAGATAACGCGTTCGTTCATCGTTTCTCCGTGGCTGACCTTCCAGGCAGCGTAACCGTTTACGGCTACACCCAGAATGGCAAACAGAAACATACCTTCTGCATTGGTCTGTTCCGGGGATAAGATTCTGGCTACGGCTTCATTTACCACAAATATGGACCCTGCAATCAGCACCAGGCTGTTGATAAGCGCACCAAGCAGCGAAAAGCGCGTATATCCGAAGGTAAAAGAGGTGTCTGCGCCCTTCCTGGATTTATTGTGAAGAAACCATGCCAGCCCCAGAGACAGGCTGTCTCCGAGATCGTGAAGTGCATCCGAGATGATCGCAACACTGTTTACGTATAATCCGCCAAAAAACTCTACAATCGTAAATCCCAGGTTCAGAAAGAAAGCCAGCTTGATGTTGCCCCGGCTGTGGTCGTGTGTGTGATTGTGGGCCATGGTTTTTAAACAGTCCTATGAATTCATGTTATTCCAGAACTCATGTTCGTAAATCAATCATAGTAATATACAAACCGGCAGGACAGACTGCATAAATCGGATAGTATTGGAAACTCGTCTAAATCTGGCAGGAAGTCGGGCTTTTATATCACCACCCGGCCAAAGGCTGCAGATGAATAATTGACAATCAGATTTTCCTGGATGGAGGGTGATCCATTTTCATGTAAACGCCTCCTCTTTCCAGTTCATCAAGCATCTGGTTCAGCCGTTTCTTTTTGGTTTGTATTCGTTTTGCCCGGTTAATCCATCCCAGGTAATCATTTTGCTGATAGGCGGGGCGTGCAAGATAATCATCCATCAAACCGCGTTTCTCCAAAGCGGATTTTACAAAGTCCGGCATGGGGTGAATGGGTCGATTTAGCCCTGAGGTGTCCCTATTCATATCCGTACAATGATAAAAGGCTTGCTTGATGTGATCAAAATAATAATTACTAATTAGAATAGGCACAGAATATGGGATCTGTGCCTATGATTTCGGTAACACTAAGCCAGAAGATTCTATCTTTTTGACGAACCAACTGTGGAAATAAACCCATCAATTGAGATTTCAAATGTGAATCCGGTGTCAGTCAAGTCAACTGAACCGGTTTCAGTCAGTTCTCCGGTGACATCCTCAAACCGTCCGGTCCCTCTGTTTACGATGTTGACATTTTGAAAAGTATCAGGACCTGTCAAGAATCCGTTGTATGAACCAAAGATCGTATCACCATTTGCTGATTTCAATTCTCCGTGTCCATCCGTATAGGTTGGATTGGCTGGATCGACAAGGAAGAAGGAGCAGTGGGAAAAGCTTACGTGAATTTTTCCCAGGTGAGAAGCGATTCCCGTTCCCTCTCCGCTGATCGGAACAGAGCCGGTAGGACAATCTGTGCGCGTTGGGTCAATAGTGCCGGATCCCGAGTAGGTTCCTTTAATGTGAACCAGTTTTACAACTTTCTGAGCCGCGTTGCTTTCCAGTGATTCAACCGTGAAAGGTTCTTCTTCCGGACCTGTTATCATGTCGTCGGAACATCCGGTTAATGCCATAAGTGACAGTGCGATAATTATGCTTAGAATTTTCATCTTTTTCTCCCTTTACCCTTTGAAAAAAGGCAAATTTATTCGTTATACGGTTATACCATCTCCTTTTGACAAAGTTAGAGTACTCCCCCTGGTAAAGGAGTAGTATAACAGTTAATACAGGTGTAAGGGTAGCTGTATTAAACCTGTAAGGATAAGATGGAATGATATGCGAATAGCCCCAAGGCTTCGGGAGCAAACTTTAATCTCAGATGTGCAGATATAATCAGAAATTGCATATTTACCCCATCGACTATGCTCGTATCAGAGATCAATCATGATGCTGACGGATTTCTTCTTCACTGAGGCGAAGAAACCGGGCAGCGTTATTATATAATATGTCTCGTTTCTGTTCCTCTGTTAAAAACGGAGCTTCACGAATTCGATCAATGGAAGGACCAATGACGCCCGGCCAGTTCATCTGGTCAGAACCAAACATGATGCGCTTTCCAAATCCAGCCTCTACTATGCCTTTCAGGAATCTGTAAAAAGCGGCTTCAGGCTGCGTGTACACGATGACACCTATACCCACATAAACCTGAGGGTGCGTATAAAGAACTGCAAGCAAATCATCCAGCATCGGATAACCGGCATGCATGATGTAGATCCGGAGGCGTGGGTGACTTGCCAGTATATCTTCCAGAATCAGCGGGCTGTGAAGCCGGGCGCGGTATCCGGAGCCAGACAGATAGAGTACACCGGGTGGACCGGGGCCGATGTGAATGCCAACCGGGATATCCATTTCCTCAGCAAGAGCCCAGTATGGCTGCATTCTTTCATCATCGGGAGTAGTGCCGGTGTACTGATTGGTGATCTCAGCAAAAACCTCAACCGAACCATTATCGAAGAGTTTTCGCAATGAGTCAGGTTCAATGGCATTCGGGCTGTCTATATTGAAATTGATCCCTGGAATAAATCGGCCTGGAGCTTCATCAATCCACTGTTTTACTCGTTGAGGAGATCCTCCAAGTACCCCCTGCACAACGTTATAGGTATCCATGGCTTCAATCGTTTGTTCCATGACTTCCCGATCAGTTTCAGGTCCCCAAACCGGATTGTCGCATGTGGGGTTCTTCAAAACCTGCATGAAAAAAGCGCCATACGGCATGCGTTGGTCCCAGACAGGCATTTCATTAAAAGGTGCACAAACTGCGATTGGCGGAGGCCCGTTGACATCGGCGGCTGAAGCATGCAAGTGCATGTCTATGATCGGTAAGCCATCCTGGGCTTGGATTGGACCAGCAATTAATAGTAAGAAGAGAAAGAAATTGAATGCTTTCATGATCCCATATTGATTAAAGAGGCGCAATTCCTAAAAAAGAGTAATCAATTAATTGATATGGGTCAATGAAGCACTGATGTGCGATTGGAGATATGTGTTCCCAAATTTCAGAAATAGAACCATTCCCGGATAAAAAAATCACAGCCGAAGTTTTAGGGTCAACCTGAAACTATCTTTACCCCTATTGCCTCAATCTTTTTCGCAACTCTTTCCTTAGACCGCTGCTTGAAGCGTGCATGGCCGCAGGAGCAGACACTCCAATAACGATTGTGGAAATGAATACAAGCAGGTTTTCTCTCCAGTAACCCAGGAATATCCAGGCCAGTATGATGACAGCAAAGATGATTAAAATGTTGAGTGTTATCAGCCGCCTGTTTTTAATCAATCGTTTCAGTTCGTCAGTGGGAATATCATGCAGGGATGGTTTTTTCTCCATGATTTATCGGTTTTGATTGCAGCTATGGTTTCAAACACGCGAGCTTGATTGCATCCATAGCTCAGTGTGCAATCGTGCAGGCGGCAGACTGTAAACCCGTTCCGGTTTTATTACTTGAGATAATTAACAAAACAGAGGCCTGAAAACCAATAAAGTGCATCGTAATACTCCACAACCGCGAAATCCATATTTACACGGTTGACCCGTTTGATGTTATCGTGGCTATGGCCGCGAGTTGTGCAAGACGATTTACATATTGGATATAGAAAGAAGGCACGGAAGCGTCAGCCTCGTGCCTTTCGATTCATGCTGCAGCTACACCGGGCTGCAATTACCATTGACCCTCTCTTGATCAGAAGTTCTCAAAGAAACTGATCGTGCCGCTGTCTTCGTAACTGACTATCAGCAGGTCTCTTCCGGTGGGGCTTTCTTTTGCCGGTACAGCCAGTACGCCCTCCGGCGCTTCATCACCGGGATTCGACAGGATGGATAAAAATTCAGGTGCCAGAGGATTGGAAACATCATATACCAGTATTTGGTCATTTCGCTCCAGGCCCACAAAAAGAATATGTCGCTGTCCGCCCATATTCAGAATTTCAACCGCCTCAGGTTCTGCCCCTTTTGCATCGCTTCTCCCGTCATCATCATTAAAGCGGCCGGGCGTCTGTGCAAGTGTTTCAGCGGCAATGCCGTTGCCTGAATCATACAGCAGATCTCCAAATGGTGACCATACGCTGAATGATCGGGCACCGTAGCTGTAAAGCTGCTCATACTCGCCGTCATTGTCAGTATCACCAAGGGTTGTGGTTATTTCCAGACGGCCAAGATTTTCGTCCTGCTGCAGAGTAGCTGCATTCGGGAAAACCGTTGAATCGAGTGTCAGATCGTCAATGCGCTCCTCCTCGCTGAATCCGTCATAATCCCGGGCGTCGCCTTCATTTGCTGAGAAGATATAATCTTTACCTTTGATTTTGGCTGATACAATTGCATCGGGCTGGTACATGCCAAATACAGGCCAGTTTTTCAGTTCTTTCACACCATCCCTGTCGCTTGCATCCAGGCTGTTTTCAGGCAGACTGTAGTCTTTAAAGCCCAATGGATAGATTGCTTCAATGGTTTTGGTTCGGATGTTGACCCGTGCAATCCCGTTATTTTCCTGAAGGCTGACCCATGCGATCCGTGAATTCTCAGAAATGGCGATATACTCGGGCTCTACATCCTGCGCAAGCGTGGCACCCGGCCCAAACACACGCAGGCCCCGCTCTTCAAGTGCCTCTTGCTCACCATTGAAAGCGGTAAAATCGAGAGTAGTAACGTCATCATTTTTCAGATTGATAATACTTACGCTGCCGAGTGGATCAACGGTATAATCGTCATTCGGTTCGCCTTCATTGGCCGAGAGAATCAATTGCCCGTTCTTCGTAAATGTGACCATGTCGGGAAGCGCGCCCACTTCGTAATCACCCACCTGCGACAGATCGCCGGTGTTGAATACCAGCACGAAGCCAGGATCCTGCTTCACCGGTGCCTCTACCGCAACGGCAAGCAGTCCATTATTGACGGCCACGCTGTTGGGCACACCAAAACCGCTTACGCTGATAGGGGTTTCTTCAATTGGATTGTCGAGATCGGTTAATGTGAAAACAGAAATTTCTGATGACTCCACATTAACCACAAACAGTTTTTGGGTGGATTCATCGTATGCGGAAATTTCAGCCGAGCCTTCTCCCCCCACGTTAATGGTGGAACGGTATTGAAAATTGACGTTTGTACTGGCCGGATTTCCCTTTGCATTGATTTGGCCCTCCGGTGATTCCGGCTGTAACGCCTCTCCGTTATTCAGAACATCACTACAAGCCGAAAACAGGAAAATGAAAAAGAGCAGAATGATTGATGCATTGATAAATTTCATCATATTGAACAGGTTTGATTAGAGTCAGGATTAGTTAGCTGTTAGCCTACATCATCAATAAAAGCCTGTTCAGTTATGTTACTGTAAACGCAATATCATTTATTCGTAAAGAAGGGTAACGGGTTCGGTTTTTATCTGAAAAAAGCGGGCAGAACATGCAGAACCTAAAAAAAGACTGTCTTCCAGGTCATGAAGCGAATCGGAGAGGAACACATTGCTGTTCATGTAGGGTCAGTCCAAAAACTCCACAACCGTTTACCCGAGGTTTGGGAAGAAAGCCAGTCTGATGTTTCCGCTGCCATGAACGTGCTTGTGATCGTGTGCCATTTAAAATGGATTTTCGTTTCATGCTGCCGCAGTAGATATCCTTCCATCAGAAAAAAAGTGACCTGAACTCTCCTCACAACGCAATATTCAAATTGCTATTGAAGCCTTTGTAAATATGCAGGAATCATGGCAAGAATAAGTGAATAAGCGATATCTGATTGGAGATATCTGCTCTCTGAACGGAGAAGTTTAAGCCCTTCAAAGAACAGGTATCGACACTCTCCGATCTCCAATCAGTTCATAATCAGGCTTTTCATAAGCGGAAATAATCAGAAAGAAGGGAATTAAGACACACATTTAGCAGATCCGGAATTCTGATTAAAAGTACAATTACCGTTCAGACTATCCTGTTTTTCTTGCGATATAAAATCCATACCCAAAATACTTTCTGTAATTTTTATATAGCTCCATTTCCACAATCCCGGCATCCACAACCGCCTGAGCTTCTTCACTATTGTTGTTACGCTGCAGAAAAGCCTTGAAACTTTTTTGAAGAGGGTTGTAGTAGTTCTCCATCCAGCAGTGTTCCGGCAGCACGAAATATGAAACGGGTGAGTAGCCGCTTTTTTCAAGCAGGGATATTTTTGAGGATGCGGTATCGATTTCCGGGTACTCGCTGTCCCAGTACTTCTGGAGCTCTGAAGGACGCGTTTCCGTTAACCAAGAAATTTCCGAAACCACCAGAAATCCGCCGGGCTTCAGGTATCGATTCCATGATTGAATGCCGTTCTCAAACCCGATATTGTAGATGGCAGCTTCCGACCAGAGGATGTCGAACTCTTCATCCTCAAAAGGCAGGCTGTCCATAGAGCAGGAAAGCGTTTCAATCTTTTCGGAAACTCCTGCATGGATGGCTCGTTTGTTCAGGATTTCAAGAAACTCATCAAGGAAGTCCACCGCCGTGATCGCGGCATTCAGTTCTTTTGCAAGTACCAGTGTAGACGCCCCCGTTCCGCATCCGATATCGGCAACCTTGAGCGGTTTGGACGGGTCAAGACCGCAAAAGCCAAGAGCAAGTTTGGTTTCTGAATCACCGCCGGGGCCTTGCCTGTAAGCATGCTTATAAAGGTCGATAAGGAGAGTGAGTTCATCCATGTTTGCAGGTTATTTTGATCGTTATGCACCTCACAAGCTTTTCAATCGCCTCCAAGTAACAAAACCGGGTCCATAGTTCAAAGGGTTGACATCGTACCGACGGCAGAATTTTGTTCTCTCTGTTTTTGATTAAATTAACATGAGTACTCTGCTGCAGCGTAAATTTTTATCATAAAAAGGGGGAAGCATGAATGAAATTTTTAACGAGGTATCTCAAAGCCTTTCCGATGTTTTTGATCCTGAAACGATAGGGTCTCTTTTGGCTGACGGTATAATAAGCCTGTTTCTTATCATCATAATCTATACCGTTTTTTACCTGCTTTGGAAGGGTATTTACTGGATTCTTCAGCCGGTGTTTCGCAAAAGTAAAATGGACGAGACCACGACGGTTTTTGCGAACTCCATCATTAAATATGCAATTTTGATTTTCGGGCTCATTACAGCACTGGATACAGTAGGTATTAAAACCTCTGCAGTTCTGGCGTCGCTGGGTATTGTGGGATTGACAATCGGTTTTGCGGCCAGGGATTCACTTTCAAACCTGATCTCCGGGCTGATCATCTTTCTGGACCGTCCGTTTGTGATTGGTGATTTGGTTGAGGTGGACGGTAACTATGGGAAAGTGGACCGCATAACACTACGATCAACGCGAATTGTAACCGTCGATGGCAAGATGCTTGCCGTGCCAAACCTCGATGTGGTCAACAAAACGGTAACATCCTACACAAACTTTCCACACCTGAGGCTTAGCATTGGGGTTACGATTGATGTGAATGAAGATCTGGGCAGAGCACGGACCGTATTATTGTCGCTCGTAAAAGATAACCCGGCCTACATGAAGCATCCTGAACCGACAGTAGTGGTGCAGGAGCTGAATGATTATAATGTGCTGCTCGAACTTCGTGTATGGATCGATGATGAAAGAGACCACATTGCGAGGCGATTTAAATTGAGGGAAGAGGTGTTCAATGCATTTAATCATACCGGAATCCGGATGCCGTACGAAACCATCCAGCTTGCGCCCTTTAACGTAGAAGTATCCAATGAGAAAACCGGATCATAGCATACAGTTGCCACCTGTATCGACACAGAGGTGAAAAACAGGTCTTACTGTTCGAGGTTTTGTTCGTCGACTGTAAACTCGTATTCCGTTAAGCCGTATCCTGAATTGTCACGTTCCTGACCAATTACATTCCAATCGCCGTCATCAACGGGCTCAATGACCAGTGCGGGAGATGACAGGTCAGAAGTTCTGAAAAAACGGATGGAGCTGAACGAGTCGGACGGTTTTGGGTTCACACCAATGATGCCATCGGTAAAAATGACGGTTGAACTATCACGGAAAACCGTTGTGCTGTCCGTTTGAAAATTCAATGCTTCGGAATTTATGTAAACCACCTTCAGATCGGTAAGGGTTTGATTGTTGATATAATAGGCAGCGGAGCCTGCAGGCTCAATGATCAGGGCATCGGCCGACCGGTCAGCACAGGATGTTACCAACAGCAGAATGAGGATGAGAAAAAGAGATGAGTTTTCCACGGGAGCTTTTTACAGTGGTACAGGTTGGCTGGTAAATATACCTACCGTTAAGGTAATGCCTAATGGAGATAAGAAGCCGTTCTTAGTCGGCCAATGATAAGGTAATCGGATCATTCTTTTGCAACATTAAGTATCAGCCCGGCGCAGCTCCCAAAGCTATACCGATACCCATCAGAAATTCATCTTTGTAAGATCTGTCCCTGCCATACCGGCTGATGTAATGGATCGTGTGAATGGTTTGATGATGCGGGGGATTATTTATCGATATTTCAACACCGCAAAGGTAATATCATCGTCGATCGGTTTATTGCCTCTCCAATGATCCGCCTCTTCATTTAGTTTTGTAATAAGATCTTCCGGTTTCAGGGTGGCATATTTCTGAAAAGTTGATTTCACCCTCTCCCAGCCAAACATTTCGTGATCCTCGTTAAAAAGCTCATCCAGGCCGTCTGACAATAACAGCAGTGTATCGTTCGGTTGTAGTTCAAGCTGTTTCTGTTTGTAAGGAAAGTCGTTGAATGCACCCAATGGCATTCCTTTTATAACAATTTCTTCAACAGATTTGGTTGAATCCCTGAATAGTAATGCCGGCGGCATGCCGGCTGCGGATAGTGTCAGTACATTCTCTTTAACATTTACGCAGGAGAGCGCCATATAGAGAGAGCCCAGATTCATCTGCTTTAAAATTCTGGTGACTTTATTGAAAAAAGCGGGAAAGTCAGAGTCCGGCTGATAACTCTTGAAGAGGCTTTTTATAATGGCCACCATGAAACCGGCCCTGTTGCCGTGCCCCGTGGCATCACCTATGGTGAGCGTTAACTGGCCATCATCCTTAATGTTGTAGTCATAATAGTCTCCACCCACTTCCACTGCGGTTCTCATATTTGCCGCCATGAGATAATGATCCGGTTCAGGGAGCTGATTCGGAAGCATTGAAAGCTGAAGCTTGCGGGCTTCCTCCAGTTCTTTACTTGTACGTGCCACTTCTTCCCGAAGCATTTCCTGTTTGAGCGACTGCTGCAGAATGTCTTTTTCCTGATCAATTACTTTTTGGTTCGTATCGGAAAAATCCATGGCGAGATAAATGGATGTGGTGATGATTAATCCTATGATCCCGAACTGGTACCCATTTTCCAGCCCGAGAAGTACTTGAATGAAATCCAGGTCCAGCAGAAGATCATAACCCGAAAAGAGAGCAAAAATCAAAAACCCGGCGCCTACAATCCAAAGTTGGTCAGATTCCGTTCGCAGGGCCAGATAAGTGATGCGAAGGAGATCGATCAAGACAGCAATGATGATCACTTGCAGGTAGATAAAGTTATTCAATGGCTGAATGACTGCAGCTGCCCCGGTTAGTGCCAATAGTAATGAAAAGAGCCAAATGTATCGGGGAATCCTGTTTTTGAATAGTTTATAGAAAAATAGTTGTCCCGCGATTAAACTGACGCTGAGGGCACCTCTCTGGATTTTCAGAAACAGTTGTGAAAATGAATCTGTAGACAGAAGCTGCTGAAAATCACTGAAAATTGTCGTTGCCAAAAATAGAAGAAATAGGGAATAATAAAGATTGGCAGACCGTTTGCGCCAGAAAATATAGAGAAACAGATGGAGCAGACTGATTCCCAGAATCAGGCCTGTTGTAAAATATTGAATCCTGGTAAGTAAAAAATCCTGTTCCATTAATATCAGGCTTGTTGGATGATCAATTTTTCAAGAAAGCGGTGATTGCTGTTGCAGCCGGTGACAAACAGATGAAAAAAATTTGATTCCGCGGAGTTGTGCAAATCTATTATTGCAAAGCCGTTATTAAACCAACATCAGCCTCCTGCTTAACATTAAGGTAACATTGTCATAACAATCAATCTGTACACTTAAGAACCGGGGGTTTTATCAAATCCGGTAAATTGAAGTGAGTGGACAGATGCAGGAAATAGCCGCAGGGACATTTAAAAAATACAAATCCGCACTTAAATGGAGTGCCGTACTTGCCCTGATCTATTTATTGCTTGTAGCTGTTTCTATCATTGGGGATGGTTTTGAGATCGCAACCGGCGGTGCAGCAGCCCGTCTTTTTGCATTCGCAACAAACCCCATCATTGCACTGATGATCGGCGTTGTAGCCACTGCGGCCATCCAAAGTTCAAGTACTGTTTCATCCATTATTGTGGGGCTTGTTGCGGGCGGATTGCCCTTAACGATGGCAATTCCAATGGTAATGGGAGCCAATATCGGCACTTCACTCACCAGTACCATTGTCAGCCTGGGTCATGTTCGGGATGGAGAAGAGTTCAAGAGAGCGTTCTCTGCGGCAACCGTTCACGACAGCTTTAATCTGTTTGCTGTTTTCCTCATTCTGCCAATTGAACTGATCTTTCACCCACTCGAAAATTTGTCACTGTGGCTGGCCGGATTTATGGCGGGAGATGCTGCCGTTACGGGCGTGGAAGTAAGCAGTTTCAATTTTGTCTCCTTTGCGCTGGCACCGATCGTGGATCTTATTCTGTGGTCTTCTTCGGTAATTCAGGGAACCTGGCAGGGGATTTTTCTAATCTTTCTCGGTGTGGCACTCATCCTGTTTGTTGTTCATTCAATAGGAAAAATTCTCAAAATGCTCATGACCGGACGGGCACTTGAAATCATGAATACATCGGTGGGACGCGGTCCCATTTCCGGCATTGGTGCAGGTACGCTGATTACTGTCCTGGTTCAATCTTCTTCAACAACCACCTCACTCATAGTACCCATGGCAGGAAGCGGCGTGATGAGCATGAAACAGGTCTACCCGTTTACTCTCGGCGGCAATATCGGAACAACCGTAACCGCGCTTCTTGCCGCAACCGCCATTACGGGCGCAACGGCACTGCTTGCATTTCAGATTGCCCTGATTCACTTCCTGTTTAATGTTTTCGCCATCATCCTCATTTTTTCCATACCCGTACTGCGCAATGTGCCGCCTGCTATTGCTGAGAAAATGGCTGAAATGACCCAAAAACGAGCCTGGTTTGTCGGGGCATATATCGTCACCGTCTTCTTCTTTATACCGCTTCTGGTACTTGGAATTTCAGAGCTGTTACTTTAGCCGCGCAAACATAATCTTTGTTTTAAAATATAGTCGCTATTTGCTCTGAGATCTGTAGGGCTCTCTTTTCTTGAAACCGGTCTGTCTCTATGGAATCATCATGAAATGCATGAACCATTATCTGTTCTCTTTCAAAGACAGATCGGAGAAAAGTACCGTCCGCTTAGGAAGAGAAAGGCATCAGGCCGGGGAAGCCGGTTTATCGACTATACGATCAATAAAACAGGAACGGATTTTTAAAATACCCAAAGAAATCTTTTTTTATTCGAATTCGATTTTAAATCGTATTCCAAACCGGCTGCAATGATTTTATAAGGAATCATTATTTTGCAATGAATTCCGGATTCATTCATTAAGAGTTTCATTGTTGCCAATAATTAACCGTGCCTGCAATTATGGCCTGTTTGCAACATTACCGGATCGGTATTCTATGAAAAATCGCTGGCTTATTGCGGCTTCGGCTGTTGGTATTCACATCTCGATAGGTTCTATATATGCCTACAGCGCGTGGAAAATGCCGTTGGAAAATACTTTTGGCTGGTCCGTAACCAGTACATCCCTGGCCTTCAGCATCGCTATTTTCGTACTCGGGTTATCAGCAGCTCTGTTGGGACGTGTGGTTGAGAGATACGGGCCGTCAAAGGGAGGATTGCTTTCGGCTGCTTTCTTCTCCGTCGGGCTGTTCGGTTCAGCACTTGCAAGCTACCTGGAAAGCATCTGGCTGTTCTATCTGTTTTTTGGTGTAGTAAGCGGCATCGGATTGGGGCTCGGGTATATCGCACCGGTTTCCACGCTTGTAAAATGGTTTCCTGACCGGCGCGGACTGGCAACGGGCCTGGCCATCATGGGGTTCGGTTTTGGCGGATTGGTTGCTACTCACCTGATTGATGTATTCAATCCCGCAGAGGCTGAAATCGTGCTGCCCAGGGAGGTTGCTGCCAAAGAGTATGCGGATCTTCAATCATCGAACCCTCAACAGGCATTGGCCATGATTGCGGGTGTTCCCGAGCTGAAAGCATTCAAAGAGAATGAAGATGCCCTCATGGAGATGGAACGGAGCGGAGAAGAAGAAAGCGAGGCATATATGAGCTTAAAAGAGGAGAATGCTTCGTTTCGAACAGTTGTGATTTATGATAAATCATCTATCGTGACAGCATTTCTGGCACTGGGGATTATCTATTTACTGATCATGGTTCCCAGTTCGTTATATATCGCCCCGCCGCCGCCCGGCTATAATGAACACTACTTCGGCAATGAAGGTGCTTCAGGAAAACAAAAAGCAATCAACGTCCCGGATGTTTCTGCTTTTGATGCACTGAAAACACCCGGCTTCTACGGGTTATGGATTATGCTTTTCATTAACGTATCGTGCGGTATTGCGGTGATAGCCACTGCCAAAAAGATGGGCTATGAGATGGTCCGTCTATCGGTAGAAATGTCGAGTATATTGGTGATGGGTATTTCACTGTTTAATGGAATCGGGCGAATCATGTGGGCCTCTCTTTCCGATTATATTGGACGGGCGAACACCTATGCAGCCTTTTTTGCCATTCAGATGATCGCCTTTCCGCTGCTGGCAAACCTTACATCAAACCCGATACTTTTCATGGTTGTCACGTTTGTGATTCTGACCTGCTACGGGGGTGGTTTTGCCAGCATACCAGCATACATCAGTGACCTCTTCGGACTAAAAGAGCTGCCCACCATCCACGGATTTATCTTAACGGCGTGGTCGCTCGCCGGAATCGTGGGGCCGCTGCTTAATGCGTACGTGTATGAACAAACAGAGAGCTATCAACAGAGCCTGTACATATTTGGCGGTGCTTTTGTCGTGGCGCTTGTGGTGTCGCTGCTTATGAAGCTGGAAATGCGGCGGGTGCAAAAAATTGCTGCAGACCAGTGATCAAGGGTGTAAAAAGACAGGCAAGATAAAACAGATCTTTCCGGCCTGATTATTTTTCTCAATGGAAGGGCTTTTCTGATGAATGGAAGGCCAACCTCTTTATTTGTAAGGAGTTCTTTATAAAAATTAATAAGTTCTTCATACTTGAATTTTACTTTAAGATTGGTCGGGGAAATGAAAGTCGCCAGGATGCAGATCCGGATATTCCATACCGAGTTCTCGATGTTGAGGACGGGATTTCGATATTGAATACATCACAAATACGGTTCTAAATCAACGACTATTATGAAAGCGACCGAACAAAATCAAAGACTACCATTTTTAACTGACGACACGATTTCTCAGTACCGCGAGTTCAAAGCCGGTACATGGACAACCGAAATTGACGTCAGGAACTTCATTCAAAAAAATTACACTCCCTATACAGGAGATGCCTCCTTTCTGGAAGGGCCGACAGATACCACGAAACTGCTTTGGCAGCAGGTGCTGAACCTGATGATCAAAGAGCAAAAAGAGGGAGTACTGGATGCCGATACCGAGCTGGTCTCTTCCATTGTTTCTCACGGGCCGGGCTATATTGACAAAGATCTGGAACGTGTGGTCGGGTTGCAGACGGATGCTCCGCTCAAGCGTTCACTGATGCCGTTCGGCGGTGTTCGAATGGCGCAAAAGGCATTGGAAAGCAACGGGTTTAATTTCTCCGACAAAACCAAAGAGGCATTCGACTCCATTCGCAAAACCCACAACGACGGTGTGTTCGACGGGTACACGTCCGAAATACGCAGCTGCCGTTCTTCAGGTATAATCACCGGGCTGCCCGACGCCTATGCCCGTGGCCGCATTATCGGTGACTATCGCAGAGTCGCTTTATACGGGATGGATCGCCTCATTGAGGATAAGAATGAGCAGCTGGACTCACTCGAAATTCATAATCTCAATGAAGAGACCATTCGTCTGCGTGAAGAGTTGAACGAGCAGATCCGTTCGCTTCACGAGCTGAAGGATATGGCTGCAAGCTATGGTTTCGACATCTCCGAACCGGCCGGCAACGCTACCGAAGCCGTTCAATGGCTCTATTTCGGATATCTGGCCGCCGTAAAAGAGCAAAACGGAGCTGCCATGTCGTTTGGCCGTGTGTCCACATTTCTGGATATATACATCCAGCGGGATATTGATGAGGGCAGCCTCACCGAAGCGGATGCGCAGGAGCTGATTGATCACCTCGTGATGAAGCTTCGCATGGTTCGCTTTATGCGTCCGCCTGAGTACAACGAACTTTTCTCCGGCGACCCCACCTGGGTAACGGAAGTAATTGGCGGTATGGGTTTGGATGGCCGCACCATGGTTTCCAAAACCTCATTCAGGTTCCTTCAGACTCTCCACAACCTGGGTCCTGCCCCCGAGCCAAACCTCACCATCCTCTGGTCAAAAAATCTCCCGGAAGGGTTTAAGAAATTTTGTGTGGATACTTCCATTGAAACCTCATCCCTGCAGTATGAGAACGATGACCTGATGCGCAGCTACTGGGGCGATGATTACGGTATAGCATGCTGTGTATCGGCCATGAAGATCGGTAAGCAGATGCAGTTCTTCGGTGCAAGGGCCAACCTTGCCAAAACACTTCTCTATGCGATCAACGGAGGTAAAGATGAGGTTTCCGGAGAGCAGGTAGGGCCTGACTTTGCCCCCATCACCGGCGACACACTCACCTATGAAGAGCTGATGCCGAAGTTTGATGCCATGATGGAGTGGCTCGCCGCCACCTATATGAATGCGCTGAATGTGATCCACTTCATGCACGACAAATATTATTATGAGCGGCTGGAGATGGCGCTCCACGACCGTGATGTATTCCGCACCATGGCGTGCGGTATCGCGGGGCTTTCAGTTGTGGCTGACTCCCTGAGTGCATGTAAATATGCAGATGTTCGAATTATACGCGACGACAGAGGCCTGGCAACCGACTTTGAAACAACCGGAGATTTCCCGGTTTTCGGCAACGATGATGACCGTGTGGACAGCATTGCAAGGAGACTGGTGAAAACATTTATGGAGAAGCTCAAAAAACAGCCTTCATATCGTAATTCAGAACCGACACAGTCGCTTCTTACCATCACATCCAATGTGGTGTACGGTAACAAAACCGGCAATACGCCAGACGGGCGCAAGAAAGGAGAGCCCTTTGGCCCGGGAGCCAACCCGATGCACGGACGTGACAGCAACGGTGCCGTAGCCAGCATGCGATCGGTTGCCAAGCTGCCCTACGAGTATGCCCAGGACGGGATCTCATACACGTTTTCCATTGTTCCGGGAGCTTTGGGGAGAACAGGGGAAGACCGCGTTGAGAATATGGTAAATCTGCTTGACGGGTATTTCAACGAGGGCGGACACCACATCAATGTTAATGTGTTTAACCGCGATACGCTGGTTGATGCCATGGAACACCCGGAAAAATATCCGCAGCTTACAGTGCGCGTTTCCGGATATGCTGTCAACTTCAACAAGCTGACCAAAGAACAGCAGATGGACGTTATTTCGCGGACTTTCCACGAAAACAGCTGACCGCCGAAAACGGGTAATCACACATAAATTATAGACGAAAACACAGGGAGTGCCTGCAGGTAAAGCGCAGCACTCCCGTTTTATTCATAAAGATCATAATGAAGAATGTAACGGGATATCTGCATTCGGTTGAAACAGCGGGGGCGCTGGATGGGCCAGGGATCCGCCGCGTCCTTTTTTTAAACGGTTGCCCGCTCAACTGCGTCTATTGCCACAACCCTGACACACGCAAATACAAAGGGGGAACCCAAACCGATGCTTTTACGGAGCTGCGGGCTATAGAGAAACAGAAAGATATGCTCCAATCCATGAAGGGAGGGGTGACGCTTTCAGGCGGGGAACCTCTTTGGCAGCCCAAATTTGTAAAAGCCATCTTTGAAGGATCCAAAATGATGGGGTTGCACACAGCGCTGGATACGTCCGGTTTTCTGGGAAAAAAGGCAGATGATGAACTGCTCTCATTCACAGACCTGGTACTGCTGGATATCAAGCACTTCGACCCGGAGGGCTATAAAAGAGTAACCGGAGTGGATCTGCAGCCTACACTCGACTTTGCAGAACGATTGGCTGTGATAAAAAAGCCCGTCTGGCTGCGTTTTGTGCTTGTTCCCGGATACACGGACGATATGAACGCCATCAGCAAAATGGCCGCGTATGCACGTCGCCTTGGAAATGTTGAGCGCGTGGAAGTACTGCCATTCCATAAAATGGGTGAGTACAAGTGGGAAGCCATGGAGATGGATTATGAACTGTATGATATCCCGGAACCGGAACCGGTAGAGGTGGCAAGGGCAAAAAGCAGATTTGAAGCGGAAGGGATGCAGGTATTTTAGGCTTTTAAAATCGACAGTGAGTACGGAGTGTGCAAAACACTGAATGATGGCAGAAAGGAGTTCAGGGCGTTACCTTATTTGCGATTTCCACAGCCCAATTCTTCCCATTGATCTTCCCGGATCGTCCATACCCTGGCCATGAGCCGCCATAAGCAGGGAGCCGTCATCCAGCCGGATTACGTGCGGGGAGACAACTCTGAGATCGTTCCAATGGCCGGGTGCAGATGGGCCTACTACCGGATTGTACGGACTGCGTTCCCAGGTTATTCCGTCTTCAGAAAGCGCTAATCCGATATAGATGGGGGTATTCATAAGGTCCAGGGGCTCTTCATACCCCGAATACCACATCATATATTGTCCATCCACATACAGGACACTTTGCTCCAGGATCCCCTGGTCCCATGAGTTAAGTTCTCTCTCAAATACCGGGTTATCGGGGTAAGGTGTCCAGGTTTTACCACGATCATCAGAGATCAGTAAACCCACACCCACCGTACTGCCTGCTCCGGTGAAATATAGTCTCCACTGTCCTTCGGGGGTTTCGATAAATGTCGGACCTGTAATAAAAGCGTGATCCCATCCATCGGGTGCGGGTCTGTATATCGGTTCTTCAGATCGTGGCCATACAATTCCTTCAGGGTCGGAGGTTCGCATTTGACCAAATCCGGGATCCTCAAAAAAGGAGTTCTCATACCCCAGATACCACATCACCCACTCCTGCTCAATTTCATCCCAATATAGTGAAACGGTTTCCCGATGCTTATTCCACCTGTTATCTTCAAGCGCTAAAACCGGGCCGTCCTCGGGAGAGAGTTGAAACTGCAGGTTCTCGTCAACAAGAGCTCGTCCTACAACCGGCCCGCCAGCACTTCCTCCTGTGGAGAACCAGGCCAGCAGATCTCGGTCCATTCCACGGGAAATCCAGGGGTCGGTAGCTCCAAGGCAATTCCATTGCGGACAATCGGGCTGCTCGAGCACAGGATTGCCTGACACTTCCTCCCAGACAACACCGAGCGCTTCGTCCCGGGCAACGTCATCAACGCCGGGATAATCGAGCTGGTGACCCGGGGATAAAACGTCATCTGAGCAAAAACTCAGTGAAAACAGCAGCACGACTCCTAAAAAATATGCAGCCCGGTGTTTCTTCATTTTACTGATGAATTATTCAGATAAACTTCTTTTTCAAGCCAATCCATCGTTCTTTTTAGCCCTTCTTCAAGGGGTACGGTGGGTTTCCAGCCAATTTGTCCTGCAGCTTTTTCAACCGGGAAGTTATTATTGGATGTGGCCATCTCAATAAACCCCTGATCGATGGGAGTTTTAATGCCGGGTATTTTATTGGCGAAGGCCATGAGGCGGGCCATCGCTATAGGGAGGCCTTTGGGTTCTTTATCGCATATCTGCCCGTAATGACCCATAAATTCATGCCAGGTGGTAATTCCGTCTGAAACATTAAAAGCTTCGCCGGCTGCATTTGGGTACGTTGCGCAAAGGATGATGGCATCGACCACATCATCTATATAAACGGGATTAAAATGTGCTGAACCGTCACCCAGATAGACGGGGTTTCCCTGCATGATATTCTTGAACATACCTTCCGACCAGATTCCGTGTCCCGGTCCGTAAATCATGGAAGGCCGTACCATACTCAGCTCAAGGCCGTATTTTTCAGCCATCTCTTTGGCCCGAACTTCCGCCAGTGCCTTTGTCCGCGGATAGGTGGAAGGGTGATTCGTGGCCAGGGGTGCCGATTCGTCTACTTCAGTAAGGCCTTTCATATCATAAACCCCCACGGTACTGACGTGCACAAAGCGTGAAACACCGGCTTGACCTGCCAGCTGCACCAGTTTTTCCGTAGCTTCCACGTTCACCCGGTGAGCCATATCCGGATCACCGCCAAGGGCCGCGGCCGAATGAACGATCACATCTTTTCCTTCAACCACACTTTTAAGGTTTTCCGTATCCAGCAGGTTCACCGCCTCCAGGTCCACACCTCTATCGGTCAGCCAGGTAACGCGGTCGAGCTGCCTTCCGATTCCGGTTACACGCGCATTTTCCCGGGTGGAGAGTATTTCAGCAAGACGCGCCCCCAAAAAGCCTGTTGCGCCGGTTACCAGTACAGCTTTATCATTAAGAGATTTCATAAGCGTGAGGACAATTGTTTATGTTTAAAGCTTAACCGGCAGGCAGGCTGCTTGTTGAATACCGGATCTGCCCGGAAAGATATTGTGGTTACAATACCATGAAAACCGACAAAATGAAAAGAGAAAAGAAGCCCTGGCCAACCAAAGATGCCATGGTGCAGATCTACGAAAAGAATCTGTGGGGCGGAAAAAACGCGGATTTTTATTCAGGAACCGGCTCACACCAAACGGATCTTGTGGAGCCGTATATTTGTGCGGTGAGTTCATTTTTAGGATCGTTTGACGATTCGTTGGTGGTGTGTGATCTGGGTTGCGGTGACTTCAATGTGGGCCGGCGGCTTGTTAAGCATGCGAAAAAATACATCGCTGCAGACATTGTTCCGGGGCTGATCGAACGAAATAAACGGAAATTCAGGGCAGATAATCTGGAGTTTCGCTGTATGGATATTGCAGCGGAGGAGTGGCCGTCAGGCGATTGTGTAATTTTGCGGCAGGTACTTCAGCACCTGTCGAATGCAGAAATTCAGCGCATTGTGAACAAGCTAGCTGTCTTCAGGTACGTGATCCTTACGGAACACCTGCCTGAGGGTGATTTTATTCCCAACAAGGATATCATCTCTGGACAGGGGACCAGGCTGAAAATCAACAGCGGAGTAAATCTGCAGGTACCGCCTTTTGATTTCAGGGCTAAACGTGAAAAGCGGTTGACTGCAATTCCTTCAAGAGAAGACAAGGGGGAATTGGTGACAATCCTGTTTGAAACCTGACCGAATTTTTAAACGGAGTCAGTTCTTCAGAACAATCCGATATCGTGCTTTCCCATCCTCCAGGTGCTGCAGGGCGTCATTTACCTTATCCATGGGAAACTCTTCTGTGATTGGATAAATATCATGACGGGTACAAAAATCCAGCATGGTCTTCGTCAGCGCAGGGCTCCCAAGCGGACTGCCCCCGACAGATTTTTCTCCCATGATGAGCGACATTGCCGGAATTGCCATGGGTTCCAGCACGGCACCGACGTTATGCAATCTCCCTTTGGGAGCCAGTGTCACCAGATATGAATTCCAGTCGAGGGTTACATTGGTAGTGTTGAGAATGAAATCCAGGGTACCTGCAATCGATTCCAGCTCTTCCGGGTTTCTTGAATTAACCACCTTACTGGCTCCCATATTAATAATCTCTTCCTTTTTGTCAGGGCTGGAACTGAAAGCGACCACTTCACAGCCCCAGTGTTTGAGAAATTTGATGGCCATATGCCCCAATCCCCCGATTCCGATCACGCCTACGGCATCGGTCGGTTTCACTTCCGCCAGTATAATGGGGTTGAACACCGTGATGCCGCCACAAAATAATGGGCCGGCCTTACTCATATCGATATCCTCGGGCAGCGGTATGGTCCAGGACCAGTGTCCGCGCACATAGTCTGCAAAACCGCCATGCCTTCCAACAATGGTGGCTTCGCTTTCACCGCATAAGTGATGATCGCCCTCCATGCACTGCTGACAGCTGGTGCAGGATTTTGACATCCACCCCATTCCTACTTTATCACCCACCTTAACCTTCTTGACGGCACTGCCTGCTGCTACCACTTCACCAACAATTTCATGGCCGGGCACAATCGGGTACTCGGTCATGCCCCATTCGTTCTTGATCATACTCAAATCAGAGTGACAGAGACCGCAGTAGTGCACCTTGATATCGACCTGTTCCGGTCCAATGTCACCCAGCTCATACGTAAATGGCTCCAGTTTTCCATTATCATCTGTTGCTGCATATGCGTTGACTTTCATAGGGCCCTATTCTTTTAAAGTGTTTTTTGAATGTGAGATCAAAGAAGCTGAATCTTGTTAGCCCTCCGGAAGTGAGGCAGGGGAGGAATTTAATTTAACAGAGAATATGAGAATCACAAGGGTTTAATGATAAGTTAATGAGCGTTATATGCTGGGGCAGTGAGAGGTTGGAGATGGTAATTTTACTCAGGGATTCCGACACATCTGAAAACGGCTATCAGCCCCTCTTTCCCGGCCCGGATGTCCCATTTGAATAATTCAGAGCCGGGCATCGAGTCGGTGATCTCACGTACTTCATCGGAACAGCAGGTACGGAGTACTGAAACGACCCCATCCCACATGATGAAGAAAGGAACGAGAGGAATCAGGTAAGTGAACAACAGGCGTTTAGCCGAAACCGGTCGAATAGTCAGCGAGAGCTGAAGAACGAAAATGGGTGACAGGGTGAACCGGATAACGTGTGCCGGAATATAGTCAACTCCACAAAGTCGGGATTCACATATGTTTATCCCGATTTGTATCGATTAGTCAACGTTTCAGGGATTGAGGCTCCAATATATCGGGAGATATCTTTCCAATTATTTAAGACGCTTAACAGGGTGCGGTTCATATTCTCGTTTCTTTGATCTGTTATTAAAATAGATTATTCTGAACAGGCTAAAACGATTTTAAGGTATAAAGATGGCATCGTTTAAATTCATTATCGCATTCATTTTTGTAAAATTATTTCTGCAGGTGCCTGCTTCGTACGGCATTCAAACAGAAAGTCAGCCCGGCCCCGCTCAGACTCAGGGTCTGTTTGACAGTGAAGAGATACTGGATCTCCGGCTTGAAGGAGATGTTGCAACGCTTCTTGAGGATCGGGGTGAGGACCCCTCCTACCACGTTTTGAAACTGCATTTCCAAAATGCGGACCTTGTGAAAGAGTCACAGGATCTGCGTGTCCGGGTCAGGGGGAATTTCCGCAGGTTGAAAAAGAACTGTGATACACCGCCGTTAAAGTTTGATTTTGAAGATCACGAGGTGCCTGAAACGTCACTTTTTGCAGGCCAGCCGGAGTTAAAGCTTGTCGTACCTTGCAAAGGGGAGGAGTATGTGGTACGCGAATACCTCACCTATAAGCTATACAATCTGTTTACGGATCATAGCTTTCGGGTGCGAATGGTTCGGTTCACCTTTGATGATACGGTAAGGGGAGAGATTTCGGATCCGCAATATGGATTTTTAATTGAAGATAAAGAGGTTCTGGCTGCACGGAGCAATGCCTCACTGATTGAACGTATGAACCTGAGGCCTGAGATTGTAGAAGAGCAAGCATTTTTGAGGATGAGCGTATTTGCCTACATGATCGGAAACACCGACTGGTCCATACAGTACCTCCACAACATTGAATTGCTGTTTCTTAACGGCGAAAAAACGTATGTAGCCGTACCCTATGACTTCGACCTGGTTGGACTGGTATCAAGCCCCTATGCTAGGCCCTCGCCGGCCTTAAAACTGAGATCTGTCAGAGAACGGGTGTACAGGGGATATTGCCTTGAGGATGTGGATGTACTGGATTCTACATTTTCTCAATTCCGGGAATTGAGGCAGGATATCTATCGAACAATAACAGAAAATCCCCTGCTTGGGCAGAGTTACATCGAATTTGCGACAGGGTACCTGGATGATTTCTATGATACTCTGAACAGCGAAAGAAAAAGAGCAAGAGTTTTCAGCTACCCATGTAACAGATTTGGAACGGGCAACGTGGTTATAAGCGGTATGCAGGGCGGTTAAGCTCGTAAATTATCGAGGCGCATGTTATTATGGAGATTCGTTTCGCCCGGAAATTCAAATTTTACTTTTCAAGTAGTTCGCGTTTTTAATAAAATTTACAGCAAAGCGCTGTTTATAGTCTCGTAATTTCAGACCGGATATATTATCGCAGAAAAAAATCACATCCGACTTCTTGCAGCCGTCATGTTTGCCGATATAGTAGGCTATACTAAAATGATGCAGCAAGACGAAGAGAACGCCAAATCATTAAGGGATCGTCAGCGCTCAGTTATCGAAAGGTATTTGCTTGATTACCATGGGCAGGTGATGCAGTATTACGGTGACGGAACGCTCATTATGTTTGGAAGCGCCCTGGATGCTGTAAAATGCGCAAGGGATATTCAGCTCGAGCTTACCAAACAGCCGGCCGTACCTGTCCGGATCGGGATTCATATGGGTGATGTAGTTTACGATGACGAGGGAATCTATGGAGATGCTGTTAATGTAGCCTCCCGCATTCAGTCGGTCGGGGTATCCGGTTCGGTCATGCTTTCGGATAACGTTTTTAATGAGATTAAAAACCATCCGGGAATTCGGGTAGAGTCTTGCGGAGAGCATGCGTTAAAAAATGTTGCGATGCCCGTTAACTTATACTCTTTGGTATATGAGACGTTTCGGCAACCCGGGCAAAGCATAGTTGAAAAATCCGAAGCAAATGCATCGCAGGACAACTCTTCAGATCAACAGGGGCTGGGCTCACTCAAGCGCGGGGTTTCTGATATGTTTCGAACCTCGTACAGAAACCATATAGAGTTAAGTGCGATTGCAGATAACAAGTCGAACATTATGATCAGTATCAACGGGATCATTATTTCGATCATGATTGCATCGATTCCGGCACAGATCACTTCCGACTCCTCGCTGCTTTTGCCTACAGCGGTTTTATTAATCACCTGCATGTTGTCGTTGATCTATGCGGTATTGGCTGCGAGGCCCCGTGTCAGTAACGAGAAAGTAACCCTGGAGGATGTGCGTTCCAATCGATCCAATATTCTGTTTTTTGGAAATTTCTATACCATGGAACGGGATGATTATGTAACAGGGCTGGAGGAATTGATGTCAGACAGTGAGCGCCTGTACAATACGATGACAAGGGATCTGCACAGCCTTGGCGTGGTTTTGTCCAAAAAGTTCAAGCTGCTCAGAGTTGCCTATAATATTTTTATGGTGGGCCTGGTCGCGTCGGTATGCAGTTTTTTGGTTTTCTATCTTCTGATGTAGATGCGGATGAACTCACATGCCGTTCTCATACCCGAACACAAAGGACCGCCGCACACAAAATACACAGCCGGATGATACCGGGTGAGCACGAATGTGGGGGCGAATAAGATGTTGCATGTACCCGTAAATCCGCACGGTTCTAAAGCTATTATCCCTTATATGTCAATACCCTTCCCCAAAGGCTCTTGGTTCCCCAGATGCCGCGCCTAAGAGTTTCGAGTTGTACGATCTGGCTGTTATCCACAAAAAGATTTACCTCCGGGCCATAATTTTTGATATACCATGCAAAAACGTCCGGATCAGCTGCCTCAAACATCAGTTTTTCCAGCCCAATTTCGTTAATAAATTCAGCCGGAACATCGGTTCTCCAGGGATCTGCGTTTTCCGTAATCCCTTCCGATTCAATCATGATCATGTATGCACCAGCGTCAATAAAACGACTGGCCTGCTTCACGGCATATCCGGTATCGAGCTTACCCTCGCTTTCCAGCTCACCCCTGGCGGTGTCGCCCCCGGCGCCAAATTGAATGCCTATTTCAGGTTTGGCTTTTAGTCCCGCGTTTTGAACTTTCTCAATCAACCGAAGCCAGTCATCGGTAGGAAGCGAAATAAAACCGGCCGAGAGCTCAATGATATCGAATCCATAATCCTTGCATGTTTCAATATACCGGTCTACGGATTCATTACCCTGGGTGAGAATGTACTCCATGAATCCGCCTGTGGAGACGAGCGCGCCGTAGTTATGGGCTATGTCTATCAGCTCCGTAACCGCCTTTTTAGGCATGATAGAGAACGAACCGCCCGAAAACTTAAGGGAGTCCACATAATCTCCGGCTGTCTCCATAATATCGCTTAGGTACCGCTTGCCCATTACATCGTAATAAGGGCCACGGATCTCGGTGACACCGGTTTTCCTGGGTTTGGATTCCCGATCGTTCATATTTAAAAAATCAAAGGTTTTCTTTTGTGTCATGATTTTGAGTTTTTATTTGAAAAATTTCTGTGGTGGTCCGCATTATGCGGAAGTCAGTTTAACTTGACTCAACAAATTCATCAGGTCTGTTACGGAGTGGTTTTCAAAACTTCGGATTGTATCAATGATCTGTTCGCTGATTTCTTGTGTGATATAGGGACCGGAAAGCCTTTCAAATTTTTCAATGATCGTTTCCCAGCTCATAGGCCTTGTATGAAATCCCTCGTAATCTTTTTTTTCAATCATATGGGACGTTCCGTCTTTTAGACGGACAGTCAGCTTCAGGGGCATTTCATCGGGGAATCTGTCACTGTACTCACGTCTGGGTGATACGGTTACCTTTTTCAGAAGTGACTGAATATCATCCCCCTCAATGCGTTCCTTTTTATATTGGTCAGGCATCACCTCTCCGTCGAGAAGTGCGGCGGAAACCATGTAGTGCAGGCTATGATCAGCCTCTTCTTTTTTTCTTACAATTGTTTTGTCGCCCTCTTCTCCACCCCCGATAATGTTGAAGGCCACATCAAAAATCTCAATCTCTATTTTGTCAACCTCCCGGGCTGTAAATTCGTGCTCACTCTGCAGATCCATCATGGCTTCGATGGATGACTGAGAGTGAATTTCGGCATTATATTTTTTAATGATGGTGCGGGTAACACGCTCGAGGTCCTCATTTTGCCAATCGATACTGAACTCTCCCGCTATAGAATCTTTAAAGCCCTTATTTCCCTCAAAAACGGCCGGCGGACCGGTAATACCGTAGCTTGCAAGCAGTGCTGCGTGGGTACCGCCAAAAGCGGTATGAGGATAGGCAAGCCCTTTCCAGTTCGACAGGGCTCCGGTTCGTGTGACCCTCAGTGCATTTAATGCGGTGCCTGCGATGGATATAGCATGAGCAGTTTGATCTTCATTCAGTCCAAGTGCTTTTGAAACCCCTGCAGCCACAGCGTATGAGCCCTGTGTGGTATGGTCGAAACCCTTATCGCGAACCGGGGCTTCATCAGACAAGCGGCACTGCACCTGGTAAGCTAAGGCAAGTGCAGTCAGAAAATCTCTACCGGATAGTGAGGTGGTTTCTCCTGCCGCCAGTATCGACCCGATATTATCGCTTGGATGACACGTTTCGCCTTTGGCAAGGTAGCTGTCGTTGAAATCGAGATACCGTACAAGCCCGCTGTTGTAAAGGGCAGCGCGGTCCGGGGTGGTTTTTCCGCCGCCAATAAGGGTGCTCATTTTGTTGCCGCCAAAATCTTCAACCATATTTCGAATCGCCCGAACCGGCGGCCCTTCAATGGCTCCAATTGCTGTTCCCAAAGAATCGAGCAAGCGGATTTTTAATTGATCAACAGCTTTATCGGAAAGTTGATCGAAGGATGAGTTTTGGACGAAGGTTGCAAGGCCATGAACTTCCATAGTCATTCTCCTGAGCCTCTTAGCTTGGAATTAAAGTACCGGTAATATCTGATTGTCCATCTCTTCTCTTGCTATCCATTGGTCCCTGTGCAGGCTGTAAACCATGCAAAACAGTTTGCATTCATAAAGTGAGGGGGAACGCAACAGACACTGCATGTAAACGATAATGCAGCTATACTATAAAAATAAGGTATTTAGAGGTTTTTCGATATGACATTCTTGCGTATTCCGGGTCATATGTTTAGGTATAGGTCTTGAAAGCAAAAGAGATAAGGTGTTGATAAAGCGGCTATCAAGGCCCCGTGCTTAAGGTGAACACTGGTTAATGTTACTATGATATGGATGAACCTGGGTAATAGGGGAGTGTAGAGATGCATTACCTGAGAAGTAACCTAAGATCAATTTCATCGCATGCTTGATCCGTAACCTGCTTAAATCCAAGTTTGGTGTAAAAGACTTTTGTATGTGAATTCTTTTGATTGACGCAGGTAACCAATGCTTCGCATCCTGATTCACCTGCCCATTCTGCAATCTTTTGAATCAGCGATGTTGCGATTCCTTTGCCCCGAAAATCCGGAGAAATCCACATTGCTGCCAGACGATCTTCGGGCTTGTCAGCCTGTTCATGCAGGCCAACAGCCATGCCTATCGGATTAGTATCTTCAGAAGCTAAGACTCCAATAGAGGGATTCCCCTCGGAGTTCTGCCGAATTTGCTCTTGCCACGCCAGATTGAGTGTTTTTTTGGCCTCTGAGTATGTTTCAGTAAAAGCTTAATAATAAGACCTGGAAGCAAGCTTTTTCCGGATCCTGGGTCCCGCAAAAGCTCCTACAGCAGCTCCGAGTACAAGGCCGAACGCAGCGCTCCCTACTACTGCTCCTAATATGATTCCCAGACCTGCACCAATCGCAATATTTTTAGTTTTTTGCTTTTTCATATAGTGTACTACGAACAGCTTCTGGCTTGGTTGCACTTAATGGGTCTATTAGGTGTTTTTCCAGAGTAACAGTCTGCAAATTGTGAGTGTGTGGTACATATCTACGATTTGTCCTTTTTGAATTGCCTCTTGACAATCGCAACTGCTGTCCATCCTAGAGCTGCAAGAACAAGAACTGCCAAACCCGTGGTAAAACGCCAGAAGAAAAGGGAATCGGATGCATCCTGAACGAAATTAAGAGCAGCATTACCCGATAGATAAATACCCAATGGCAGCCATAGAATAGCTGCAACGAGAATAATCAAACCAATCCACCAAATGACGGAACCGGTACGGTTTTGGACCATCGGGATAGCGGAACCGGCTATCAGGGCTATTGCAGCCAGAAGAGTCCCAAGCGGGAGGCCGCCGGGCAGATCAATCAGCAGCAGACTCTCGATGCCGATAAGAAGAGGCAGAAGACAAATAGTAAAAATCAGAATCAGAAGACGTGTTTTCAGAATGAACCTCGTGCTTTATCTTTCAGTAACTCATCTCTTCTGAACTTCACCATCCGAATTATCAGGTCTCTGGGAAGGGGTTTGTCCGGCGATAACTGAACGGACCCCTTACCCTGCTTGAAATCACTCAGTTCATCGGTAAACACTGCCATCGTGGTGGGAAAGGGGTAGAACTCGATAAAGTTTTTATACGCTGCCATCATAATCTGCTGATACTCATCAATATAATCCTGAAAAGCCATAACCGAATCAAACTGATCCAGTTCCGGGAACTCATCAATGGGCTTTTCTTCGAAATCCCGGGCATTGACTAAAGCAGCAAGAAATAAGAGGGGCAGTACAAACAGTTTTTTCATAATAAATTATGTAACTGACTATATATCTAAGTTATCAATGAATGAAATGTTTGTACGTGGGTTTGAGATGGAAGGGAATTCCTTAAGGTTCAGCTGCGTATTACCGTTGTATTTGCAAGCTTGTCATAAAGTGTTTGGTTCTTTGGACTGATTATAAGAGTAAGTAAGTAAATACCTGCAAGCACCCAAACTAGAATAAATCCCGTCAGTATTAATATTCCGGGTTCTCCGCTGTCAAAATTCATTTGCCAAATGCAGGTATGAGCCATTTCCCAGGGGATGAATTTTAAGGCTGTCCGGCCCAGGGATCGAAATAAGCCCAACCTTTCACCATATTGGTGTACGACGCTGATTCCCTGCCAGCGCTTTCCCCAGGTTGCCCGGTGTAATGAGGATTCTGAAAGCGCAAAATAGAGGGTAACCGGCAGTGTGATCAAAGCAAACCCCGATAACTGAGCTATAAATGCATTTCCGAAAAGCGGCTGCAGCATTCCGGCATCAATGGACTAAAGAAGAAGGCTGACAGCGATCAGAAAAACAATATACAGAGTGATGACAAGGTAATCGGCTGCAAATGCCTTGACCCGTATCCATAATCCTGCATAAGAATCAGACAATGTAAATAGTGATTTTAGATGATAAGCCAATCGGCTGTGAAGACAAAAAATCCTGAAGGGTTACCAGCCAGCAGGGGAAACTTTTCTTTACACCATCTCAACAATCATCATGTTGTTTCCACAGGTGTCATCGAAAATGGCCACTTTCGACGTACCCATATCCGTAGGCTTCATGCTGAATTCGACTCCATTTCCAGATAACCGCTCATACTCTTTCTGAACATCATCCACCCTGAATTGGGTATACGGCATGCCGGCTTCTTTTACGGCGTTCTGATAGACTTTTGCGGGTTCAAAATGGTTGGGAGCGGGTTCCAGAAGTAACTCAGGGCCATCAGGTTCTTCTGCGGATACGACGGTAAGCCATCGGTTTCCCTCACCCAGCGGAATATCCTGCTTTTTAACGAACCCCAGTTTCTCTGTATAAAATGTCAGCGCTCTTTCCTGATCCTGTACAGGTATTCCTACAACTTTAATTTTCATAGTATCGTTTTTTGTTACCGGGCTGTTTGGGTCATAAGCCTTGACACGCTTTTGAATAATTTAACCGATTAATCAAAAATGACAAGCTGGAAGTGAAACCAACCTTCTTACACATCGGGATGTTTCTGTTCTTGAAAAGTAGCATTGACAAATCGAAGAACTCATTTAACAGTCATATGCATGTGCTACCTGGCTATGTTTCAATATCCACGACGACCTTTCCTTTATGCCTGGCCTCTCCGAAATATTGAATCAATTCCGGGATTTCATCGAATGCATAGGGGCCCTCTATCACCGGTTTCAGTTGTCCCTTTTCCGCAAGCTCAGAAATCCGTTCCAGGCCCTGGTTGGGCTGAAGACCCAACACACTCAGCTTCTTGCCGGTAAAGAGTTTAATCAGCCAGCCGAGCAATGCGATTTGAAAAATTCTGTACATCACCCCGCCAACCGTGACATAGGTCCCTCCTTTTTTGAGTGAGCGCGCGTATTTAAAAACGGATCGGTTCGACTTTGTATCGAGGATAAAGTCGTACTTTTCTCCGGTAGTCGTAAAGTCCGTTTTTTTATAATCCATCACATGATCATATCCCATCGATTTCATCAGTTCCAGTTTTTCCCCGCTGTCAACGCCGGTCATCGTTACTCCGTACGGTTTCAGAATTTGAACTCCCAGCGTACCCACACCACCTCCGGCTCCGTTGATCAGTACACGTTGTCCGGGTTTTACCTCTCCCTTTATATCAAGACTCTGTAAAACCAGAAGCCCTGCATGGGGCAGGGCAGAAGCTTCCAGGTGACTGATGTTTGCAGGCTTCTGGTACAAACTTTTTTCCGGAATGCATACGTATTCGGCAAATCCTCCGAAAACATTGTCCGACAAATCGCAGTAGACCTCGACGCCAACCGTAAATGAACTCACATTGTCATCCACCTCTTCGACTGTTCCTGAAATCTCTATCCCGGGAATACGCACTTTTGGCTTCCACAGACCAAAAAACATCCGAATGATAAATGGGTTTCCCCTGACAATCCCCCAGTCCCAGTCATTAATAGCTGTAGAGTGAATTTTTACCAATACTTCACCGTCTTTAGGAACCGGTTTTGCTGCTTCTCCGATTTCAAGAGTTTTCGGAGGGCCGTATTCATTAAGGAGGATTGCTTTCATGTGTTCAATATAACCAATAGGATGTTCTTGACAGGATTTAAACTCAAGCACATAAAGGGAGCGGGCAATGTATTTACTAAATTGGGCTATAAGTCAATTTTATAACGCAGGGTTAGTCAATATAACCTTCTAACCACGTATAGTCAGGATTGTGATTTCGAAGGTCTATGCCATGATCTGCCTGCGCCTTCAGATTTAACAGCACGGATACCCAGCCCGCACGATTCTGATATTCGTCCGAAGGTGAAAGATGGGTCTCACGCATCTGAAGCATGGTCTCTGTGGGCAGCTTCTTTATATCGAAGGTTACGATACTGTCATTAAAATATGTCAGTGAGAATCTATGGGGAGGAGTGGATTCCAGAATGCGACAACGGAGAGTCTCAGCATTTGAGAAGTGAAATATAATTTCACTATCGTGTTGCTCAGTACGCTCAGCCCAAAATGCTTCTCTTCCCCTGTCAGTTGTCAAAAGGGTGAAAGCTCTTTCGGCAGGTGACCTTAGACAGATACGATAAACTATTTCTGAAGATTGTTTGTCCTTTTTCATGAGAATGGAACTAAAGTACTGAACCGGGAAGCCTCAACCAATGAAATCCATACACGTTCGTTTAATTGTTCACCGACAGTAGTATTCATGGAAATGAGGATCATGAAAATTGATAAGCCTCTGACAGGTCATTAAAAATATCAGCTTCAGAAAAGCATTAAGTAACGTTTTGATCTGAAAGAGAACTCAATGTTATAAATTTATGATACAATTCGGGTTAGAAAATCATATTTAATCCGAAAAAATGGTCGCCACTACCAAAAAACCCATTTTGATCATTGAGGACGATAGGGATATTTCTGAACTGATCCGCATACACCTGTCCGATCTGAGTTATGATGTTGAACAATCCTATGATGGAAATGAGGCACTTGAATTAGCCCTGTCAAATCGCTATTCCATGCTTATTCTCGACATCATGCTGCCGGGAACAGATGGTTTTGACATCTGTAAGGAAGTCCGTAAGCATGACATGCAGCTGCCCATACTGATGCTGACCGCAAAGGCTGAAGAGATTGATAAGATCATGGGGCTGGAATTCGGAGCTGATGATTATCTGACGAAACCATTTAGCATTCGTGAGCTTACTGCACGCGTTAAAGCGCTATTGCGCAGATCGGATATCTCCGGAAAGAAGCACAGGGCTGACGAAAAATCTGTGATTACATTCGAAAACCTGAAGATCTTTCCGCATAAAAGATCAATTACAATCGAAGAAGAGATGATTGAGTTGACAGCGAAAGAATTCGACCTACTCTATCTGTTTGCCTCAAACCCGGGCAGGGCATACAGCCGTGATAACCTGTTGGACTTGGTGTGGGGATATCAGTATGAGGGATACAGCCATACGGTGAATTCACATATAAATCGACTCAGGACCAAAATTGAAAAAGATCCGTCTGAACCGAAGTATATAAAAACGGTTTGGGGCTTGGGCTATCGATTTACGGAGCGAAGGGAGCTGTCATAATGAGATTTTTACGAGAAAGCTTTTACGCAAAGATTGCACTGGTATTTATGGCGCTGATGATACTGACTGGGATTCTGTTTCTATGGATCGGAATCCACTCGTCGATTGAGTTTCGGAATGAAACCTACCAAAAAGTAAACAGAGAGCTGGCAAGTGAAATGGCCAAGGAATTTCAGCCCTTTTTGTATGAAGAAATTCAGGCTGACAGCATCAGAAGCCGCATTCAGTACCTGAAGGGAATCAATCCGCAGGTTGATATCTATCTTTTGGGCGGAAATGGTATGATTAAAGATTACTACCCAAGCAGACTTTCTGCCGACACACTGAAGCGCAGGGTTATTGACCTAGAACCGCTCGATGAGTTTCTCAATGGCGCAAAGCTTCCTCTGTTAGGGCAAGACCCAACGTCTGAATCCGGAAAAAAGCCGTTCTCTGTTGCACCTATTCAGATTATGGATGAAACGGGCTGCTATCTCTATGTGATTTTAGGCGGCGAAAACTATCAGGGTATCGCAGCCAGCATACAAAACAGCTACATTATGAATTCTATGTTCATCGGGCTGGCACTTACAATGCTTCTCACTTTTATGGTTGGTTTAATAGCCTTTCGATGGCTCACATCCCGCATTCGCACAATGAGTGAAACTGTAGCAGCTTTTGAGCAGGGTCAACTGGATGAACGTATCCGGCCTGAGTCTGATGATGAAATAGGTCAGCTGGGGAACTCCTTTGATCAAATGGCGGATACCATTTTAGCTAACATGAAGGAGTTACGAAAAACTGACTCTCTTCGTCGCGAATTGGTCGCGAATATATCTCATGATTTACGGAGTCCGCTGGCGTCTATACAGGGCTATCTGGAAACTATTTATCAAAAGGATTCCACATTGAGTGCAAAAGATCGCAACACCTACTTTGAAACCATCCTGAGAAATACAACAAAGCTGAATAAACTGGTGGCCGATCTGTTCGACTTATCCAGGCTGGATGCGCAAGACGTAGAACCCAAGCTTGAGCCTGTGTCAATGGCTGAACTCACCCAGGACCTGGTACTACAATTCAAACCGATTGCCAAAAGCAATGGAATAACCCTGGTTGCGGAGTATGATGAGAAAGAGCCGGGAAAAGTGAAGGCAGATATTGGTTTGATGGAGAGGGCGATAACGAACCTGATCGACAATGCACTTAAAAATACACCCGAAGGCGGGAAAGTCACAGTGAGTACCCGTAAACAAGGCAGCTATGTTCAACTTAGTATATCAGATACAGGAAAAGGGATATCAAGGGAAAACCTGAATCGAATCTTCGATCGTTTTTACCAAACCGATACCAGTCGCTCAAAAGGTACGGGGGCCGGTTTGGGTCTCTCAATCGTTCAAAAAATCATTGAGATTCATGGATCAACACTGTCTGTTGACAGCATTGTTGACAAAGGCACTACCTTTTACTTCAGCCTTAAGCCACATCCCGGATGACTACCATTCTGATTGTTATACTCTTATGATACTTGGTTGATATCTCTGTAACTGTGACTCGATATAATGAGATCGTAATCTTAAACCTAATACTACAATCTCATGAAAAATCGAATCACACTATTTACACTTCTACTTGGTTTTGGGCTCGCTGCATGCAGCACGGATTCAGGTAGTCCTGACTCACAACTGACACTGCAATTCATGGGTCTTGAAACCCTTCAGAATGGGTTTCATTATGAAGGCTGGCTGATTTTGGAAGATGGCCCAATCACAACCGGAAAGTTCAATGTAAACGAAAACGGCAGTATTGTGGATCTTGATGGAAATGATATTGCCAACGGTACATTTACGATAACCAATGATATCAGCTCAGCAAGTGCCTTTGTCCTGACCATTGAACCGGCCGGGGACATTGATGATATTCCGGCTGATACGCACCATCTTGCAGGTTCCATTTCTAATGGATCAGCGGTCTTAAATCTGGAGCACCCGGCCTCATTAGGTAGCAGTTTTAGCAGCTCTTCCGGCGAATACATACTTGCTACACCTACGGATGGTGTGAATGAAAATGAAAACAGTGGTATTTGGTTTTTGAATCCTGGCAGCGGGTCTCCGATGGCCGGTCTTGATTTGCCTATTCTTCCGGAAGGCTGGAGATATGAGGGATGGGCCGTCTATGATGGCATACCGATAACAACGGGTACATTTATCTCCACATCGGAGGCCGATGCTTTCGCTGAATTCAGCGGACCAGAAAATGGACCTCCGTTTCCCGGGGAAGATTTTCTGATGAATGCACCCGATGGCGTGATGTTTCCCATTGACCTGGCCGGTGGTACAGCCGTCATATCCATTGAACCGTTTCCTGATGACAGTCCCGCACCGTTTGCTTTAAAACCGCTTGTGGGTATGATTCCTGAAAATGCCACGGATCGGATGGTTTATACGCTGAACAACAACTCAGGCAGTTTCCCTGAAGGAACCCTCAGAATCAATTGATTCTTTTATGCCCATTAAACAAAAGCCCGCTCTTTTAAGGAGGGGCTTTTTTTATGTGAGATAATTTAACGGCCATTGACTTCAAGCGGTTTCCTAACCAAGATAACCCGATATGTAGGTCAATTGTATCTCACCGTACGATGATGCCATCAAAAAATGACCCAGTAAATATCGCGTTATAAGCTATCCTCATCATGTAATTCGAAGACCGCACCGTGTGTTTGTATTCACCACATACCAGTCCAAAAAAAGACGATAGATGGAGTGACCTCAATAGCACCCTTTTTCCGGGCAACACATTGACGCAGCATCATATCCATTACCGGATGGCCTCTCAATTTATTACGATTCCAGGCAACAGTCACCGAAAGTTGCTGATACTCCGATAAACCGGTGCTATTAAAAGTAAGGAGTTATACCCGGCTATGGACCCAAGCGTTAATTTCAACCTCTATTTAATCAGGCAGCCAAATCGCGAGAAAGCCATTCCAGTTGGGGGTTCATTTACGGATCGATGCTCCTGTTCCGGAAACACTCATAATAAATGCCTTCATGATGCATAAAGGTACTATCCTTTCTGTTCAGGTCGAGCTGCCCGCCTTCAAAGTTGGTGGCGCGGCAGCCGAGTTCGTGAAACAGACAGGCTGTTGAGGCAAAATCCCAGAGGCTTCCGCCCCCGGTTTCTTTTTTGGGGTGTTTGATCATGCAGGAGGGAGGGTTTTTCAGCACATTGATGGCATTCAGAACCGACCCGCCGCCCTGTATCACCCTCATACCGGACACTCCAAGCTCTTCCACTTTCTCTTGCAGCAGTTGCTTCAGATCGTCCGGACGGGAGGTATTCTCCAAGGGTTTATCCGTAACGTGGGTAAGATGATCATTCGGTGCCGGAAACTCCCACGGCTTGTCATTTCTATACACCCCGTGACCTTTCGCACCATGATATAGTGTTTCGGTACTGGGATCGTAGATGACCCCGATCACCGGCTCTCCCTCTCTGCTGACCAACGCAATGGAAACCGAAAATCCCGGCTCTTTTTTTATAAAAGACAGGGTTCCGTCTATCGGATCCACACACCAAAAATACTCTTTCTCAAAGCGGCTGCCGTCGTCTTCGGTTTCTTCTGTTAAAAGGGCCAGGTCATATTCTTTGCAGGCGGGAAGCAGGTAAGAAAGGATCATCTCTTCACACTCCTTGTCCACTTTGGTGACCACCTGGGAGGCATAATTGGTGCCCCCTTCTTTTTCTTCAATAGGGATTTCCTCCTCCATGTAGGACCTGATGATTTGTCCTGCAGCAAAAGCAGCATCGATGGCGGTATCTTTAAGGGGCAGTAGGTTCATTTAAAAGTTCACTTATGACTTCTTCGGTTACTCGTTCGCTGTAGCTGTTGATTTTCCAGTGACCTGGACTCCAGCCCTTTAAAAACCGATGGAAGTCGGCCCATGCCACCCGGTACAGTGACCGCCATTCGGCTTCAATAGCCTTTTTTCTGCCTCGGGTTGCCCGTTGGAGGTGTTTGAAATACGTATCCAGCACCTGCTGTTCCAGGGCTTCGCACTCCTCCTCATCCAGGCAACTCCCGATAAAATAAGCCACATCTTTCATGCCGCATCCGCCGCCTGCATACTGGAAATCCACCGCTGCCACGTCACCCTGTTCTGAAAAACAGAAATTGGCCAGCTTGGCGTCGCCGTGAACAAAGGTTTTATAGGTACAGGACCTCAGTTTTTGATCAATGAGAGGCGCAGCTTCTTTCAGTCGCTTATCGCTCAGAACTTTGTATTCCTGCGGACGTGTTTCCAGGTGCCAGTAGGTTCCCTGTTCCCATAAACCATCAGGAGTCTGTCCTAAAAACCCCGAGTGAAAATCAGCCAGCCATTTCAGAACACGGTCGATTTCTTTCCAGCCCACCTCAGATTTGCGCAGAGGATATCCGGATACATTCAGGTCTTCAAGTACAATCAGCACGTCGTCGCCGTGGTGATCCACTGCCAGGCAACGGGGGACTCGCGCCGTACTTTCGGAGCTGTAACGCTCATACCAGTGGGTTTCCACTTTGTAGGATCTTAGCTTGCGCCGGTGACCGATATCCGTATTCCAGCCTCTGGGATGCTGTTTTGTTTCGTTCGTCTGGATATGCTTAACTACCACACTTCCGGTCTGGCCGCCTGCAACTCGCACACGGAGGATCTTGCCGTAGCCGCTCCAAAGTTCCTGCAACATCTGCTGATCCGTTATAGAATCAGCTCCGGCGCTCTCCAGGATGACAGTTTTAAATCTTTCATTCATTGACGGCAAAGATAGCAAAGATCCGGCACTGCTATGCGTACGAATTCGGCCGGCAGGAAAGTCAGGCCGGCGATAATACCCTTTTTTTCAAGCCAGTTTCTTTTAGATTGACGAAAACTTTTTATGTGCAGCTTGTATAGCCTCGTCCGGACCCACAAATACCACGTGGTCACCGGCTCTGATCTCGGTATTTCCGCGGGGTACTTCAAACTTTTCATCGCGAATAACCGCAGCTACCACGCACTGGCCGGGGATATCGATATCCTTGATCAGTTTGCCAACCACAGATGCATTCTCCTGGATTTTCATGTCGATGAGGCTTGCTATACCGCTTTCAATTTCAAATAGATCAGCGATATTGGGCCGGTCCAGGTGATTTTCTACCATGGCGGCGGTGGCATAAGGTGCACTGATACATACTATCCCGCTATCTTCCAGCAGCGTGATATAAGACGGGTCTCTGGCTATGGCGATCACATGCTTGATTCCAAGACGTTTTGCCTGCAGGGCTACAATAGAATTGCGCTCATCATCATTGGTGGCCGCTATGGCTACATCCATCTTATGAGGTTCAACCTGTTCAAGAAGCTCCTGTTTGGTGCCATCACCCTGAAAAATGGGGACATTATACCGCTGGCCCAGCCTGTCACAGCGCTCACTGTCTTGTTCAATAAACGTGATTTTATACTCTGATGAACGAAATACCATTCTGAATTCATCCTGTTTGAGCAACCGGTCGGCAATGTTACTGCCAAGATTACCTCCGCCAACAATCAGTACATTCATATAAGGCCTCCAATAAGCTTGTAATTTAATTTTTAAACGTTTGAGAACTTCCGGGAATCCACGCAGATCGGCGCGGTTGGCCGGTTGAAATAAATAAAGAATACCTCCCATAAGCGTCAGTCCTCCACCAAGCATTAAACTTAGCGGCTCGAGGGTAGGTACAAAGAACCAGCAGGAAATGATACCCATTATGGGCACAGCCGGATATAAAATAATTTTAAAAGGCCGCCGGAGATTCGGCATTTTTTGATGCAGGGCTATCACCGCATAATTAACGATACCTATGGCTATCAGGTAACCGAAACTACTGGCCGATGCCAGCAGACTTACGATACCGGTAGCCCCGAGAATGGTTACGAGCACCGCACATGCGATCAGTGCAATATGAGGGGTTTTATATTTTATGTGAAGCTTTGCAAAATAGGATGGAAAATATCCGTCACGCCCCAGGGCAAATAGAACCCTGGCTCCGGCACCCAGGGTTACACTAAAGGCAGAGAGACTGGCCATGATCGTAGCAATAATACCGGCCCATCGTCCCCAGGGCCCAAACAGGAAGTCGGAAACAAATATAAAGGGAGTGCTGGTCTCGGCCAGATCGGTATAGTTTACCACTCCCATCATTACCCAGAGCAGCAATACATAAATGGCGATGCCGGTCAGCAAAGTGATAAGAATGGCGCGCGGAATATTCTTTGCGGGTTCGATGATCTCTTCAGCTGCAACGGTAATAAGATCAAACCCTACATAGGAGATATAAATAAGCCCCATTGTGGGTATCAGAGGACCATAGCCCATAGGAGCCAACGGTTCCAGATTAGCAGGCTCAACATAAAAAGCACCGAGTACTCCCACACCGATCAATACAACCAATTCCACAATATTCATGATGGTGATCACAAACAGCGCTTCGGCCTGTCCCCGGAGGTTGGTCAGGGTAAAAACCAGGGTAGTGGCTAAAACAATCAGGATTACGCTTATATCCGGGAAGAAATAATTCTGCAGGGTGTAAGCGAAGATAACGGCATAGAGTGAGCAGGCAAGGGTATTTCCAATCCAGAAGAACCAACCGGTCAGAAAAGCTACGGGCCGGGGGAGGGTGCGGTTGGTAAATGAATACCCGCCTCCTGCCAGCGGTATGGCGGCACCGAGTTCACTATAGCTGAGCGCTGTGAAGAGGGTGAGTAAACCCATAAGCAGATAGGCCAGGATACCGAGTGGTCCGGCTGTACCGGCAACCACACTTGGAAGAGCAAAAATACCGGGACCCATCATGGCCCCGATTCCAATCATCACGGCCATGAACAGACCAACATTCCTCTTAAATCCAGATTGTTCTGACATCAGGTAATTTGTTGCTACTGTTTGTAAGCGTTCATTCTGAATAATTCTTGGTTTAAAGCCCTGATGCGCATGACTTTGCCATCATGAGTCCAATTTGGACGGTCGCCAAAAAAATGACAAGAGTTAAAAGGGGAAAAATCATCTGTTGGTTTCCCGCTTTTTTGAGCCCGTTTCCGTTTTAACATTACCCTGTCCCAATACGCATACCGCTTTTAGTAAGTAACATAGTAGAAGTAGTGGAGATAGTCTCATAGTAAGCACTTTTATCCCGTCAGATAGCAGAAAACTCCTCAAAGAATGCATTTGAATCTTCCAGATCGTTGAACCCGAATATCCAGCAGGTTTCGGATGTGTCGGAGAAATCAAGCCCTCCCTTCATGATGGATTCATTCAGATAGCGATCCTCCACTCCGTTGTATGTATCGGCTATTTCAATTGCCTTTTCCCAGATGGATATCAGCCGCGGATCCTGTATGCTTTCCCTCCAATCGATGACGTCATCACTGCGAAATCCCGGTGTACCGTTGCCAACAGTATTTCCGTCCTGAATTCTATGATAGGATGCAGCATCCCTGACAAAGGCAAGATCTTCAGCGGTTGTCACCTCCTCATTCCAGTCGGCATGCTGAACAATATGCACAGCGTTTTTGATGTCTGTATCCGGCAGGCGATTTCGCATCTCCCGGACCACGTCAGCAGAAAAGTCCGATTGTCCGCCTTCAGCGATCCAGATTTTTCCGCCATTCTGAATCACGTTGGCAGCAAGAGCACTGACTTCGTCTAGGGCTTGGTCGAAATCGGTATGAGCATCCGACCAACTTTCTCCAAAGGCCAGTTCAAAAAGATCATTGGCGGGTACATATTCGCCACCCTGGATTCCATAGGCTCCCGTAACGGCATGATATCTTACATTCTCAAAACGTTCATCGGCAAGCATCGTTGCCACGGCAGCTACAGAATGTGCGTCATCCACATCGGTTTTCAGGTCAAAATGAGCGAAGTAGAGATCCGTTTCTATGTTGAATTTGCCTAAATAATCTGAGTCAGCCGGGGCTTTATCTCCACATGAGCAAAGAAATGCAATCAGGAGTATGCCCGGTATTACTTTTTTTCTCATCTGCCTAATCTTTTAGTTCAGGTTTCCGAACCAGAATTCTCAGAAATGATCTGATCGAAACGTATCCGGAAGGGTTCATCGTAGATAAACTTCCAGTTATTCCATACACGTATATAGATTTTGTTTGATGCCACTAATTGCATTTCCCTTAAGACGGGGTTCCACTGTTCCTCATCTAATGTGCCAATTCGATGATGATAATACGCATTCGACCAGGTATGCATAAGTGTTCTGATAAAACCGCTGACCAAACTTTGAGAAACCGGTGAAGCGTTCTCGAATCCATTCGTTCGGACGTCCAGCCAGGCTTTTGCCAAATCAGGATTGGAAGCCTCGATCAGGTTGAGCTGTACCCAGGAATCCTTGAGCTGAGCTACCGTAGAAGCTTTGGTTGCAATGGTTCCCTGTCTAACCTGAAGTCCAACAAAGATGAGTGAACCGACAATTGCTATCAGGCCGATTGCATCGAAAATGGTCTTCTTCTCTATTTTCAAATATACACCCCGGGATTTTGTTTTCACTGAAGTAAATGAATAAATACGTTCACTTCAATAAGGGAAAGTAAAGTTGGATACTCATCATCAGAATATTCCAAGTGGGCTGGTCATCTGTTGATTGGCTTCATATAGCGACACAGCGCACAACGGGCGTGTAAACAGTGCTATCTTAATTTTAAATGTGGTATTGAAATGTTAATCAAAATTAGCAGGCAACGGCCAGGCGGGTCCCATTTAATGCGCGTGTTATTTGGCCGAATGTTTCATTCTTAACATCGACCAGTATTTTCTGCTGGAGCCTTACTATTCTCTGATTTCCATGTCTCATCAAATAAGTTAGCGTCCTCCAAAATTAGCTGTGCGAGGAAGGGGATTTCTATCGGAAGCTTATATCAAGATGGTTTATAATTAGTCAGAGGAGTGAAGTGTGCTTTTCATTGAGTTAGGCTTTGCCGGAAGACGATTTCTTTTCATTATAGATACCAAGGGCCATTAGTATAATACCTGGCCAAAATGTGAGACCTGCCATCATTCCAAAAACGATAGGATTGGGATTGGGATCAGCTGTAAATCCAAGATTCGCAGCTGCCATTGTCACAATAAGTGGCCCTGAACCTATGACCAGCATTATAAAACCGATCAGGAATATTTTATTTTTAAATACCTGCTTGGTTGTCATACGCGTACCTTTAAATGATCAGAAAAACAGCAATGTTTAATATCATCATCGCTATTATCTGATTTTTTAAGATTAAACGGAAATTGGTAAGCAGCTTATCTGTTACACTGGCATATTTTCATTGACTACACTTTCGCTTTAGCAAAAAATCTGATTTCCATTAATAGCCGGCAATATAATGGTGAGTGATTTAACCGGTTTGGCCTGCCCGGTTTAAGTTGAAATTAAAGCTCGGAATTTATCTATTACCAACTATTTTTGAACTGCCAAAAAGTGGCCGGGACCGTTCAAAAACCGTTTGTTGGTGGGCCAGAGGTATTATGAAGGAACAATAGACTTTTTGAAAATTCGGGAATGAAGTGAAACCAAAAGTAATGCTTTGCGTTTGTTGATGGCTATAAGATTTAAAAAATATTTGCCGATCATAGGGGTGCTCGCACTTCTAAAACTTATCATTCATTGGTTCGGGAATCAAAATTATGGTTTTCATCGGGATGAACTTCTTCATCTATCCGTAAGCGAACACATGGCTTGGGGGTATTTTGAATTTCCTCCATTCATTGCCTTGATTGGTAAATTATCCTACCTGCTTTTTGACTACTCCCTGGTTGGAACACGACTTTTTCCCATGCTTGCAGGAATTGGAATCCTCATCCTCTGTTGTTTAATAGCAAAAGAACTGGGCGGAAAATCAAAAGCTGTTTTGTTATCGGGTATTTGCATATTGGCGTTTGTACCCTTTTATCGAAATCATACTCTCTTTCAACCCGTTGCCTTTGATCAGTTTTTCTGGACAGCAGGATTTTATTTATTAATCAAATTCTTTAATAGCAAAAAGAAAGAGCACCTGCTTCTCATGGGGTTGATGGCAGGTTTAGGATTGATGAACAAATATACGATGCTGGTCTGGGGGTTAGGTCTCACCGTCGGACTCATATTCTATAAACGTGGTGAACTATACAAATCAACATGGTTATACATTGCCGGGGGCATATCTTTTTTAGTGTTTTTACCAAACCTCATGTGGCAGATCCAACATGATATTCCATTTCTTCTGCATCTTGACGTATTGAACCAAAAGCAGCTTGCCAATATCAGTCCGTTTGAATTTGGCTTGGCACAACTCGAACTACCCTTAACTCTTGCCGTTAGTTTGATTGGGCTGTTCGCGCTCTTCCTGAATGAGAAGATGAAAAAATATCGAAGCGTAGGCGTAACCGTATCGGTGATTTTTATAACCATGTGGGTCATGAAGTCCAAGGCGTACTATTTCTTTGCGGCGTATCCTGTTCTGTTTGCAGCCGGTGCCGTTCAAATAGAAAAATGGTTCATTAACCGCCCGGGATGGAATTACGCAGTTGCTGCTGCTCTGTTTATCCCAGCCATTCCCTTTATTCCGCAGGCTACTCCGATCCTGCCTATAGAAACTTATGTTGAATACATGAACAAACAGGAAAATGAACAAGGTCGCATTGAACTGACAGGCGATTATGCCGATATGTTTGGCTGGGAAGAACAAGTGGAATTGGTAGATAGTGTATATAAATCGCTGTTGAGCGAGTATAACCCGGAGGATATTGTAATATGGGCAGAAAATTATGGAGAAGCCGGTGCGGTTAAAATTCTAGGCGATAAATACGGGTTGCCTGATCCAATTAGCAGACATGGAAGCTTCTGGTTGTGGGGCTATGGAAATAAGGATGCTGAAGTCTGGATAAGTCTGGGAAATGAAAAAGGATCAGTCGGGCACGTATTTGAGGAGACGGAATTGGTGAAGATTATCACACATAAATACGCTATTGGAGAAGAAAATGGAATCCCGCTATATATATGTCGAAAACCTAAAGTAGATATTGAAGAGTGGTGGAGAAATTATGAGAGGAATGTTTTCGAGTGAAAAACTCGTTAACGGCTCAGCGTATAAGCGGCGAGTCGAGTAGTTTAAATTAGGGTTGCAAAGCCAAAACGAGTCCGCTTGGAAGCCATTCTAAAGAAACCCGGCCAGTACGAAACTCTTTTAATGGACTTATTTTCGTTTACTAAAACTTAATCGTGCAATTCCCGTTCAAAAATTACATTCAGTATGCCAAGATTCAGGTGTTTCGCTAAGGGGTAATGAATTTGAACCAATCGCCAACCATCTTCTCCTTCTTCATTTAACATCTTAATGAGTTCTGGCGCACCCGATTTTAACAGCTTCTCGTTATTTTTCATTTCTATGATCTTGTATTCATATTTCTTCATAAGATGAAAAGTTGGTGATTAGTTTATAAAAGTACAATAACGGCTCAGTGCCTAAGCGGCGAATCTGTTAATTATATCTGTTTGGCATTTCTGCTGTGTGGCGACCAACTCAAAAATAGGGCAAAAGGCCGAAACCGGTCAGCAGCAAACACTGGTTATGTGGAAATATTATGAGTTAAGCACATCCAATGGTTTAGCACATCGCCCAGGAAACGAACGAAGGATTTGATTGTCCATGGTTATCAGTTTGATATCCAGTTCTTCTGCAAGACTGATGAATTCACAGTCGTAGGAAGAGCAATTAGATTTATATGCCAGATCATAAACCTGAACTGAGTTCACATGAAATTCTCGTTCTTTCATCTGATTTTCTGCTTTCTCAGAGATTTGTAATGCTTCCGGCAGATCAATGAGTTTTTTTCTCATGTAAAGAATAACAACATTTCTGAACTCACTTTTCCACAATACCGGAGCAACCCAATCCGAATCCCATTGAAATAATTGCTCACAAATTTCAGTATGGTCTGAGGGTAACCAAAAGTGGGCGAGGACATTGGTGTCAACTACAATCATGGTCTGCCTTGATCAATAGCGTCCTGAATTTCTTCAGAAGACAGGCTTCCTTTCACTTTCCTTCTCATTAACCGTGCTTGACGGAGAATTTCATCAGAAGAAACACGCATCGGCTCAACGGTTCGCTCCAAACAGGCTATAATTTCGCTGTTCATACTTCGATGTTGCGCTTCTGCCTGTTGCTTTAGCTTTTTGTAAAGAGGTTCTGGTATATTTTTAACTGTGATACTTGGCATAACCTTTAAAGTTTCATTATGGTGTAAATTTGAAACTAACTTAAAAGGGATAATATTGCAAGATGGTAAGCCACATAGCGGTTCGGCAATTCTGCTGCGGGTTATTCAAATTAAATGACGAGCAACCAAAATAAACCCGTCAGCAGAAATTGCTTGTTATGTTTTGAATTTACTGAATTTCGAGCTTAACCTTCTTGCCTAAGGCTTTTGCATACTTCGTAAGGGTACTGAGCTTGATATCCTCAGCATGGTTCTCCATCCTGGAAATTACGGATTTGGTGGTATTCAACTTCTCGGCAACATCAGCTTGTGTCACACCCATCTGTTCACGAGCCTGACGTAGGATGACACCAATTTTAAAGTTCAGATATCCTTCTTCGAAATTCTCCGCAAACTCCGGGCTTTCCGCTTTTTTCTTATCAATAAAAATTTCTAAATCGTCCTTCTTCATTGTCCTTTCCTCCGGTAATAATCTCGCTTCCGCTCTTCGGCGGTTTCAATTTCTTGTTTTGGGACTTTGTTCGTTTTCTTGGCAAATCCACTGGTTAATACAATCAACATCGGACCATCAAAGAAACCGAGTAATCGAAATGTGTTATTGCCAATCGTTGCACGGACTTCCCAAATGTCATCCGTGCTTTTGAGCTTTTTCAAGTACTGCGTTGGCACCTGTTCCAAATCCCGAACCACACGTAACGTCCAGGCAATCTTTTTGGAATGCTTATCTGGAAGATCGTTTAAAAAATCTTCCACCGGACAGTTACCGAATTCAGTCCTGTAGAACTTGATAACACGCATAACTCAAAGTTAGCATATATGCGAACTTCTGCAAGTAGAAAATTTTTAGAAAAAGGCGAAGGGATATCTTATTAGGAGAGTAGCTTATTGAGAAACATAACGGCCTGGCGTTTAAGCGGTTTTGTCTTTTACGGCTAATAATCTGGGAAAAAGCAAGAGATACCGCAACTTTTAAGATTTTTTATTACCAACTTTGAGCGGCAAAATCCGGTTGAAACGCTGGTTATAGCCCAGACTCACTTTTGCACAAGCTCCCAAAACTCCCTTGGTGTTACAATTCTCAATTGTGGTACTTGTTTTGAAATAGTTAAAAGGTCTTTATCTCCGGTAACCAGGATATCTGCTTTTGCTCTTAATGCTGATTCCAATACCCATCGGTCATCTTCATCCCTGACTTTTACTTCAGAAGGGTTATCAGGTATAGGTTCAACGTGATGATTTCGAAGAAATTGAAGGACATCGGAAACTTTTCTTTTGGGAACCTTGAGTTTTGTAGTCAGCACCCTTTGTAACTCTAGTAATACAAATTCTCCTGTCATCAATTGATGGTCAGCAAGTATGATTTCAAGCAGATCCGCACACAATCCTCTTGCCGTAAATGCGCTGACCAATACGTTGGTATCGGCAAATATTTTCATGATACACTCCAGGCTGAGAATTGGGCGATGGGATATATAACGTTATTGGAGTGCACTGTGAGACTATAAAAATCAAATTTAAAATCCTCACGAAACTTCCCTGAAAACATCTTCATCAGTTAACCATCCTTGCGCTTCTCCGTAGGGCAAAAGTTCTTTACGCAGTTGTTGAAAGGATTCGATAGATAACTGACGCCTGAGGGCATCCCGAACCAATTCACTTTTGGGGCGCCCGGTACGTTTAGCGGCCTGCTCAAGAAGTTGTTCAAGATCTTTGTCGATGCGAATAGAAAGTGTTGTATTCATAGTAGTATATTAAATGTATTACAATGTAATACAATTACAACGAATGGGCAACAATAGTAGTATTTAGAAGGGCTATAACGGCTCAGCGTTTAAACGGCGAGTCTGGTTGTTAAAATTAAAGACCCGAACCGCGTTCGAGTCCGTTTGAAACGCCTTGTTATACCAACTACTAGACTATTTGGCTTCTGCCAATGTTTGCAAAATAGGCAACAGAAAAACTAAGAGCGCCCCCAATGGCAGCCATAAGTCCAAGTCTCCATATGTGTCCCCAAATAGGAATGTCTAAAATTGTGCCTGCGTCATAAATTCCGATAAATAGGTACAGTATGATAGTCGCTACCATAAATGTCAGAAATGATGTGGTAAATCGCTTAGAGAAAGCAGACCATTGTACTGCTCGCAGGGCAGCAAAAGTTGCTATTATCAGAGCGGTATAGGGAATAAAGATGGCAAGTCCTTTTGTAGTAACAATAGTTGTTACAATAAGTGCTGCACCACCAAGAACTCCTAAAGCAAGTGAAACTGGGAAGGGTTTAAGAGCACTCTTGAAGTTTTTCATATTCTTGCTCCTAGATTTTAAGTGATAGTTGGTATAACGGCTTGGTGTTTCTGCGACCGGGCTATGAACTTGTAAGTCAAACAAGAAACCGGAACCGGTCCGCAGGAAACACTTGTTAACGCAACCCCGCACTTGATTTAGGTGGATTCTGCCTAACATGCCACACAGTCTGAATATAGATCGTATTATCTTCTTTACGTATACGGTATATTACCCTATAGTTTCCGAATATCAATTCACGCAAAGTTGGCTCATTATATTCTGGCACAATCCGCCCTGACTCGGGTTGCTCAATAAGCTGATCAGTTTTCTTAATCACTTTCAAAGCCCACTTTTCAGCAGTTGCTACATCATCTTTAGCAATGTAGTCGACAAACTTGTTTAGCTTGTGCAATGCCTGATTGGTCCAGACTATTTCCACTTAGCCAGGTTTTCTTTAATCCGTTTTTTAGCTTCTTCATGCGAAACGACTTCTCCTCTTGCAATTTGGCGTTCCGCTTCAATCAGCTCTTCCATCAAATCGATTTTATCAACCATACGCTGATACTCAGATACATCCACTAAAACAGCCGCACTTTTTCCGTGCTGTGTTAAAACAATGGATCGCTTCTGCTTTTTGATTCGGTCAATGAAATCCGCTGCGTGTTTCCGGAATTCGGAAAGCGGTTGAATGTCTTGGTCTATTTCAATTCGCGCTGTGGCCATAACGATTTGGTTTTCTTTTAAACGTATCTTTAATGTACAATATTAATACATAATGAGTTAACGAAAAAAAGGAAGTGTAATGGAGAAGGGTGCGTTAACGGTTCGGCAATTCTGCTGCGGGTTATTCAAATTAAATGACGAGCAACCAAAATAAACCCGTCAGCAGAAATTGCTTGTTATGTTTTGAATTTACTGAATTTCGAGCTTAACCTTCTTGCCTAAGGCTTTTGCATATTTCGTAAGGGTACTGAGCTTGATATCCTCAGCATGGTTCTCCATCCTGGAAATTACGGATTTGGTGGTGTTCAACTTCTCGGCAACATCAGCTTGTGTCACACCCATCTGTTCACGAGCCTGACGAAGGATGACTCCAATTTTAAAGTTCAGATATCCTTCTTCGAAATTCTCCGCAAACTCCAGGCTTTCCGCTTTTTTCTTATCGATAAAAATTTCTAAATCGTCCTTTTTCATTGTCCTTTCCTCCGGTAATAATCACGTTTCCGCTCTTCGGCGATTTCAATTTCCTGTTTAGGGACCTTGTTCGACTTTTTGGCAAATCCACTGGTTAATACGATTAACTCCGGTCCATCAATGAAACCGAGAAGCCGAAATGTGTTGTTGCCTAATGTTGCACGAACTTCCCAAATATCATCCGTGCTTTTAAGCTTTTTCAGGTACTGAGTTGGTACCTGTTCCAGATCCCGAACCACACGTAATGTCCAGGCAATCTTTTTGGATTGTTTATCGGGAAGATCGTTCAAAAAATCTTCCACCGGACAATTACCGGATTCAGTCCTGTAGAACTTAATAACGCGCATGAAACAAAGTTAGCATATATGCGAACATTGTCAAGCAAAAAATTTGTCGGTGAAGCTGAGAAATGTTTAAAAAGGAGAGTGCTTATAGAGAAACATAACGACATGGCGCATAAGGTGCGCACGGATGAATGTTGATTTATTAAATAATGAACTAGAAGCTAAAAAGCCAAAAGTTGGCAAGACCAGGCGAGGTGCGTCCCCTTAATGCGCGGGTTATATCATTTACAAAGACCAGGTTGCTCCATAAATTTGGCAGCATTATTACAAAAAATACCGGATTTTTCTTCTTCTGTTAGAAAATCTGCTGATTCGATAGAAGCTATTGAAACCTCGTACGGTGCTCCATCTGTGCCAAACATTACTCGATCAATAAGTCCGTTTATTTTATATTCTCTTAGTAGATCATGAAAACCCTTTCTTGGCATCGCTACTTGATAAGGGGTAAGATCTACCATAATATTTGGATATTGTTGGAGTAATAAAACTAAGGTTGGTATCCACTTAATATTCGCATGCATAATGTGAAGTCGAAGATCTGGGAATTTCACTAATATTTCTTCCAGTTCAAATGGATCTCCAAACGACAATCTAAAATCAGGACAGCAATTTTGTGCAGTGAGCGGAGGGGCACCTTGAAGATGAACAGCCACCGGAATATCCAATTCTTCTGCTAATTCAAAATAAGGCATCATTCTTTCATCGTTATATGGAATACCTGCATACGGATTCGTCAACTCACCCATGACCTCGTATGTACCTGTTTCAAATTGTTCTCTAAGCCAATTAATATGAGGAAACGATTGATTATTTGGGAAACAAGGTCCATATCCCTGATTCGGAGGATTACCATCAATGCAAGGGAAGAAAGCACCAGAAATCATTCGATCTCCGGCTATGGATTTCCAGTAGGTAACAAAACGATGTGGACCACTGGCCACAATACGAACAATATTCAGTGAATCAGCTGTTGAAAGACGATTTTTTAAGTACGTTGTATTTTCAGGCGCCTCCGGGCCAGCCTGTACCACATTCCAGGCGTGTTCATGCATATCTATGATAGGTCGCTGCTGAGCTTGAAGTGTATTTATCCAAATCAGAGAAATAATAAATAGAATTAAGTGTTTAGCCACATTAATTGTTTTTTTAATTAAATAACGACATTGCATATAAACTGCAAGTGATAAAGTTTTGATTTAAATAAAAATACGTACAACAAACTAAAAAGCCCGAAAATGGTAAAACCTCTCTCAATGTGATGATTATAAGCTTGGAATAGTGAGAGATTTTAATATTAATTGTTATAGAATTCCTCGACTTCAGCAAGTAGATTGCTTAGTGTGACGCTGTCAAAGTAATTGCCATTACTAAGGACACCATAAATATTTCTAGTGTGACTAATATCTTCTATAGGGTTTTGATTTAGAATAACCAGATCCGCCAACTTATTTTCTTCCACGGTTCCGAGCGAATCAGTTGCATTTATATAAATAGCTGGATTCAGTGTTGCAGTTTTAAGGGCTTCTGTTGGTGTCAGGCCAGCTTCCACCAACATTTTCAATTCTTCGTGTAGACTAAATCCATCATATACGAAAGGGTTTGAAAAACCGATATCTGTTCCTGCCAGTATCCCAACTCCGGCACTATGGGCTGGTTTAATTCTTTTCTTTACTAGATTAAAAACTTCATCATAGTAGGAATGAGCTTCGGGTGGTGGTCCTTGCCATTCTTTCCAGTCAACATATTTTTTTCTTTCATCTTCAATTTCTAAAGTATCAGAAGATGAAAATAAAGCAAGTCCTTGATTAATGGTCAGCGTTGGAGTTATCCATACCTGGTTTTCTCTCAGTAATTCAAAAAAATCATTTGCCGACTCTTCATGGTTATCGCCAAACATAGTTCTGTATTCGGAACCGGAAAGTTCACCGTCTTCTACTAAGGAATCTGCCCTGCTGGAATAAGCAGGAATTAGTTCAAAACCATGTTCAAGTGATTTAATACCCGACTGTGCAATAGCTGACAAAGGAGTATTAACTGGGAAGTGGCCAGCAAAATCAATATCATTTTTTTGGCAATAAGCTGATATAGTCATATATGATTCAGGTGAAAGAACAGAATACACCTTTATAAAATCGGCCTTTGTATGAGACATGATTGAATCTATAGCTGCAGTTGCCTGCTGAGGATTCTGGATGGCCTTCACCACATCGGGCCAGTTCCATACTGGAGGATCACCATCCAGAGCCTGTGTTGTGTAGATAAACCGTTGAGGCAGATAATCCCTGTTTCTGACTTTTTCTCTGAATGTTTCTGCAGCTTCTTCTATGGTGTACCCCATCTCGCGAAAACCGGTTACTCCATTGGCAATCATGAGTTTGTTGCTCAGATTCATTCGATAAGATAACGAATCTATATTTGTTGAAAATATATGAGTGTGCATGTCCCATAAACCGGGAATCAGATATTTGCCAGTACCGTCAATAACATCACCTCCAAACACAGTATTTTGATATTCCGAAATAGAGGTAATTTTGTTTCCTTGAATTACTACATCTTGTGACTCAATAATTCTCCCTTGCCGGACATTAACGACATTGACATTTTCTATTTTTAAGTTACCTTCTCTTGGTGTTTGGCAACTAACGATTATGATAACAGTAAATCCTACAAGAATAGAGCTTAGCGCATTCATATCAAGTGTTAAATCATTTTTTACAAAAAAAAAATATTTTGTAAAAAATGCCAGATAAATCAAATGGCTTAAATCTGTAGATTTGTAACGGTTTGGCGGTTGTGCGTTGAGTAGAAGATTTTTATAGGTCTTAAATTCTGATCTCGTCCGCACGAACCGCTTGTTAATGGCCGATTCGATTAATGGTTAGACTTGATAAGCTCTTCAACTTTTGTTTTTAGATCCAAAATATCTTCTGTTGTCACAACCCAAATCATTTCAAGGGTAACACCAAAATACTCATGTATGATGATGTCTCTTATACCAGCAATCTGACGCCAGGGGATATCAGGATGATTTTCTCGAATTTCTTCAGGCAGGTGCTTTACAGCTTCCCCAATAATTTCCAGTCTTCGGAGTACAGCATCCTGTTTTTCTACATTTTTATAAAACTCATTTTCAGAAACACCATCAAGAAATGTCTGGATATGTTTAATACTCTCTAAAATGTCCTGAAGATAGACATCTGGCTTTCTTTTGCTCATAGCACAGGTTCTTCATCCCTCAGAATGTCATCTTTCAAGGCTGGCTTAATGGCTTTATATTCCAGAAGATCAACTTTCATGCCCAGTTCGTCTTCCAATTCCTGTTTAATCCCGATAAATTCAAGCAGGCTCATCTTTTTATCGATTTTGACGAGCAGATCCAGATCGTTTACCACAGATTCACCTCTCGCAGAAGACCCGAAGATTCCTGCTTTTTTGATGCCGTATTTTCTAAGGACCGGCCTGATTTTCTTTTTTATGTTTTCGAGGTTATTCATGGATCTGATATGTAATTAGTCTATCCAATATAGCAAAAGAAAGGAGATTTAGCTTTTTGTCTGATATAACGGTTTGGCAAATCTGCTGCGGGGCAATCAGCTTTAAAGTTGAGCAACAAACGTGAACCCGTCAGCAGGAATTGCTTTGTTATAAATCAAATGTCAACCTGGAAGTTTAGTACGATATATTTGA